>JBLHSI010000019.1:0-23811 GCA_047626655.1 Halioglobus sp. | reverse complement strand
AGCACCTTCTTGTGCGGCCAATGTAGACAACTCCTGCCCTAGACCCGGACCAATCCCGGACACAATGACCACTTTATCTTTTAACAGCATGCACAACTCCTCGTTTAGAGATCCACTATCAATAGCGCAACGAAACTTGATCAGTTCCCACGCAGACACGTAGAGCCTGAATTAAGTCGTCGCTTGGCACAACCTGCCAGCGTTCACTCAGGTGAACCAAAGCCTCATTTCGGTTTTGACGGTACATCACAGACACCGGACAACCGCCACCTGAGGCCGACTCCAGCGTCTTTGCCAGCTGTTCGGTAAAATGGTCGTTTAACAATTCCTGTCCCACCACAATTCTAAGTTCGGAAGCGTGATTTTGGCGCGCTTGAAGCAGGCTGGAAACACCCTTCGCCCGCATCCCCAAACCACCGGAATAATCATCGTGAGCGACCGTTCCCTCCACGATCACAATATTGTCTTTGACCAACAAATCGCGACTCTCGTTGAGCGCTTCGGCGTAGACTGTAACCTCTATTCGGCCACTGCGATCATCCAACGTTAAAATAGCCATGGTGTCGCCGCGCTTGGTTTTCATTGTACGAATACTGACGATTAAACCGGCAAGAAATTGCGCGCCTGACTTATCACCGCGCACGTCGGCTATACGAGTCGCGGCGAATTTACGAATTTCTCGTTCGTATTCATCGATCGGGTGGCCAGTAATATAAAGCCCTAGAGTGTCTTTCTCACCGCCCAAACGCTCTTTTTCAGTCCATGCTATCGCGCCTCTATAAGGCGCATAAACATCAGCGCCACCCTCCTTACCACCGGCGGGTACCACTTCTCCAAACAAATCCTCTATACCGCTTTCTCGATTATTGGCGGATTGTTCAGCTGCCTTTAATGCGTCTTCTAAGCCCTGCATAATAACCCAGCGATCTTCGCCCAGTGAATCTAATGCACCAGACCTGACTAGCGCATCTATCGCTCGCCGATTGACTTTACGTGCATCGGTACGCGCACAGAAGTCGAAAATATCAGAAAATTCCCCATCGGATTCACGCGCTTCCAAGATAGAACTAATGGGTCCCTCACCCAAACCCTTAATAGCACCCAAGCCATAGATAATGTCGTCCTGCGCATTCACTGTGAACATAAAGTGACCCTCGTTCACATCGGGCAACTTGAGCGTCAAACCCATAGATCGACACTCTTCGACAAACACCACAATTTTATCGGTGTTTTGCATTTCAGAGCTCATCACGGCTGCCATGAATTGAGCCGAATAGTGGGTTTTTAACCACGCTGTTTGATAGGACACCAAGGCATAGGCGGCGGAGTGAGATTTGTTAAAACCGTAACCAGCAAATTTTTCTACAAGATCGAAAATCTTCATGGCCAGTTCGCCATCGACGCCCTTACCCTTCGCGCCCGTCTCAAAGACTGTCCGCTGCTTGGCCATTTCTTCGGGTTTTTTCTTACCCATGGCCCGGCGCAACATATCTGCACCGCCCAAAGTGTAACCGGCTAGCTCCTGCGCGATTTGCATGACCTGCTCCTGATAGAGGATCACGCCATAGGTGGGAGATAAAATGGGTTTGAGCCACTCGTGCTGGTACTGCTTATCGGGGTAGGACACGGTTTCTTTGCCGTGCTTGCGATTAATGAAGTTATCTACCATGCCCGATTGCAACGGCCCCGGTCGAAACAGCGCCACCAAGGCAATGATATCTTCGAAGCTGTCAGGGCGAAGTCGTTTAATGAGGTCTTTCATGCCGCGTGATTCAAGCTGGAACACGGCAGTTGTTTCACCTGATTGTAGAAGTTTAAAACTGGCCGGGTCGTCCAGTGGTATCTGGGTAATATCCAGTGCCTGTTCGGCGCTTTCAGCCCGCCGGGCATTAATCATCTTGAGCGCCCAGTCGACAATGGTCAGGGTGCGCAAACCGAGAAAGTCGAATTTGACCAAGCCGACATCTTCGACGTCATCTTTATCGTATTGTGTGACCAGGCCGCCGCCCGCTTCATCGCAGTAAAGCGGCGAGAAATCGGTCAGTTTGGACGGTGCAATAACCACCCCCCCGGCATGTTTGCCGACATTTCGTGTGATACCTTCAAGTTGCAGCGCCATATCCCATATTTCCTGGGCTTGAGCGTCCTCATCGAGGAACTCCTGCAGAACATCCTCTTGTTCTCGCGCTTTTTCCAGGGTAATACCCACTTCGAATGGGATCATCTTAGACAACTTGTCCGCCAGGCCATATGACTTGCCCTGAACTCGCGCAACATCGCGTACCACCGCCTTAGCCGCCATTGTGCCAAAGGTGATAATTTGCGATACCGCTTCCTTACCGTAAGTCTGGGCGACATATTCAATGACTTTGTCGCGTTTTTCCATGCAGAAATCGACATCGAAGTCGGGCATGGACACACGCTCAGGATTGAGAAATCGCTCGAACAGTAAATCGTACTTAAGCGGTTCGATATCGGTGATAAGCAAGGCATAGGCCACTAGCGAACCGGCACCCGATCCACGACCAGGACCCACCGGTATGTCGTTTTTCTTAGCCCAGCCGATAAAGTCCATCACGATAAGGAAATAGCCGGGAAATTCCATTTGAATAATGACGTCTAACTCGAAGTCTAGGCGCGCTTTATACACGGGCACATTTTGGTGGAATTCTTCGGTGTCGATACCAAACAGGGCTTCCATACGCTCAACCAACCCATCGTGCGAAAGTTGGCGTAAAAAATCATCGATGGTCATGCCTTCCGGCACTGGGTAGTCGGGTAAATAAGGTTTCCCCAACTCGAGGACCATGCTGCAACGCTGAGCTATTTCAACGGTATTTTCTATCGCCTCCGGGATATCTTCAAACAGTTGCGTCATCTCTTGCGGTGAACGCAGATATTGCTGATTACTGTAAATACGAGCGCGCCGTGGGTCGTCCAGGGCCCGCCCTTCGCGAATACACACCCGCGCTTCGTGCGCCTCAAACTCGCTGGAGTCGAGAAAGCGAACATCGTTGGTTGCTACCACGGGACAAGACAGTTGCTCGGCCAGGGCAACAGCTGCATGAACGTGAAGCTCCTCTCCTTCGCGGCCTGTGCGATGCAATTCCAGATAAAAACGATCGGGATAGAGGTCCATCCAATATTGCGCACGCTCGGTGGCAAGTTCTAACTTGCTCGCGACAAGCGCTTGGCCAACATCACCATAGACACCGGTCGATAGTGCGATAACACCCTGCGCATGCTCCTCTAGCCAAGACTTTTTCGCGTAGGGAATACCCAGGTGCTGCCCATCGGAATAACACTTCGAAATCAGTTCGGTCAAATCGCGGTAGCCAAGATCGTTCATGGCCAATAAACACAAAGGGTAAGCGTGCTCGGGGTCATCCTCTTCCATGACCATCAAATCGACGCCAAAAATAGGTTTGATACCTCCCGACAGTGCTTTCTTATAGACTTTTACCAAGCCATAAAAGTTACAGCGGTCGGTAACCGCCACTGCCGACATACCCATACTGCCAATGCGATCGATCAAAGGTTTAACCCTGACCAAGCCGTCGTTTAGG
Organism: Halioglobus sp.; assembly: GCA_047626655.1. Classification (GTDB taxonomy): domain Bacteria; phylum Pseudomonadota; class Gammaproteobacteria; order Pseudomonadales; family Halieaceae; genus JBALVT01. The sequence continues at coordinate 20,245 of JBLHSI010000019.1, read as the reverse complement.
GAGTATTCGGTGTGCAGTCTTAGGTGAACAAAGTTGGGCATAAAGTCGCTCTCGAGTATGGCTTAAGTTTACTCCGAGAGCGCGCTGTCTAACAGATTTTTTACCGGTTTGAAGGTGCGCCTGTGCACGGGAGTCACGCCAAGATCGCTAAGAGCCTGAATATGAAGGGCTGTGGGGTAACCTTTGTGTTGAGCGAAACCATAGCCAGGATAGCGCTGATCTAGCAAAAACATCTCCTGGTCGCGCTGTACTTTGGCGATAATAGAGGCCGCGGCAATCGCCGGCACCCTATCATCTCCCTTTACCACAGGTTCTGAGGGGTATGTCCAACTCGGTAGTCGATTGCCATCCACCAGCACGTAAGCTGGCTGCAGCGTTAGCCCCTGTACAGCCCTGTGCATGGCGAGCAAACTGGCTTGAAGAATATTGATATCGTCAATCTCATCAACCGAACAACGACCAATACTCCAACACAGTGCACGCTCACGAATCAGATCGGCCAAGAATTCTCGTTTAATGGCGCTGAGTTTTTTCGAGTCGCGCAGCCCGGGAATAGGGTTATCCGGATCGAGAATTACCGCTGCGGCCACCACATCACCCGCCAAAGGGCCTCGCCCCACCTCATCGACTCCAGCTAACTGAGAATCGCAACAATCGACTTCAAACAAGTCATTCACACGCCTTCTCCTGCAGCAATGTTTCAATTGCTCGAGCGGCTTGCGCACTGAAGTCGAGTCGCAGATCTCGATGTATTCGGTCAAACTCGACCAAGATATCGGCTTTTCCCTTTGTGTCAGCTAGCTGCTTCTCCAGGGCCTGTATAATGCCCGTAACAGTGGCTTGGTTCTGCAACAGCTCCGGAACCAGTTCCCGACCCGCCAGCACATTAGGCAGAGCAACAAATGGGGTACTCACTAAACGAGATATGACAGCCCAGGAAATCGCCGCCATGCGGTATGCAACCACCATGGGGCGTTTCAATAGCATGGCTTCTAGCGTGGCGGTCCCGGATGCCAGTAATACTGCATCGGAGGCCACCATCGCGCGACTCGATTGCCCTGCCGTAAGCATCACTGGCACATTGGGGTATTGGGCTACCAGCGTTTCAAGCTCGCGATAGCGAGCGTCACTGGCAGCGGGCAATACAAAGGCAAGATTACTATCCGCCGCCGCCATTTTTTGAGCCACCGCCAGAAATAGCGGAGCTAGCAGCCGTACTTCTGATCCGCGGCTGCCCGGTAACAGCGCTACCAAGCGCGTTGACGATGACACAGCTAGCGCATCACGCGCCGCTTGGCGGTCACTCTCCAGAGGAATATCATCGGCCAGAGGATGGCCAACAAAAGCCACAGGCACATCGTTTTCGCGATAAATAGCGGTCTCAAACGGAAACAAGCACAGCATTAAATCTACTGCGCGCTTAATTTTTCTAATGCGCCCCTTGCGCCAAGCCCACACAGACGGGCTCACTAGGTGTACGGTTTTAACGCCAAAGCGACGAAGTTTTTGCTCTAAATGTAAGGTGAAATCGGGCGAATCTATGCCGATAAAAACATCCGGTGGGTCGTCTCTAAGCTCGCGAAACAACGCGCCACGAATTCGCAGAAGTTCTGGCAGACGTTTAAAGGGCTCAACAAAACCCATTACAGAGAGCCGCTCCATGGGATATAAGCTGTGCAGACCCTCGGCAGCCATCAATGGGCCGCCAATACCTCTGACTTCAATGTCGCCGAAGCGCTGGCGCAAAGCACGCAGTAAATGGGAGCCAAGTATGTCGCCGGAAGATTCCCCCGCCAAAATACCGATGCGTAAAGGTTTTGATGACACTAGCGGACGATACCGCGCCCCGACGCGCGAATGGAATCGATGAGCACCGCAACTTCAGGTGTTTCACTGAGCATAATCTCGAGACGCTGCAGGGCGATATCGATTGTCAGTCCCTGACGGTAAAGGATTTTAAAGGCCCGGCGCAATTGAGAAATAGCCTCTGAGGAGAACCCGCGGCGTCGCAGGCCCTCAGTATTGATGGTTTTAGCTTCCGCCGGTGCACCACTCACAGTAATATAAGCTGGTACATCCTTGCCTATCGCGGTACCCATCCCACTGAAACTGTGGGCGCCGATCTTACAGAACTGGTGAACCAGGGTGAAGCCGCTAAGAATAGCCCAGTCACCTATATTCACATGACCCGCCAGTGCCGTGTTATTGACCAAAATAATATTGTTGCCCAGCACACTATCGTGCCCGATGTGGACAAACGCCATGAGCAGGTTGTTATTACCAATGGTGGTTTCAGAGCGATCCTGAACCGTACCTCTATGAATGGTGACATTTTCGCGAATCACATTGTTGTCACCCACAATCAACCGTGTGGGCTCGTCGTGATACTTGAGATCGGGCGTTGCTTCGCCAATAGAAGAAAACTGGTAGATATGATTATTCGCCCCTATTACCGTGGGCCCCCGAATGATCACATGCGGTTCAATTATGCTTCCTGGACCTATTTCCACCTCGGGACCAATAAGCGTCCATGGGCCAACCACAACATCGTCAGCCAATTTGGCAGAGGGGTCTACGCAGGCGCGAGGATCAATCATCTATCGGTCGGCACACAAAATAGTTGCCGAGGCGCACAATTTATCATCGACATCGGCGCTCACTTCAAATTTCCAAATGCCGCGGCGGTCTGACAACACCTTGGCTCGCAACATGACTCTATCACCGGGCACGCAGGGGCGTTTAAAGCGTAACTTATCGGCCCCAACAAAATAGTAAATAGATCCGTCGTCCGGTGTTTTGCCCATCGTTTTGAAGCCTAAAATACCTGCGGCCTGAGCCATTGCTTCTACCAATAACACTCCGGGAAATACCGGCTGGGCGGGGAAATGTCCCTGAAAGAACTCTTCATTTACCGTCAGATTTTTATAGGCGACAATCGACTCACCTGGTGTGAGTTCAAGCACACGGTCAACCAATAAAAATGGATATCGGTGCGGAAGATACTTTCGAATTTCGGTGATGTCCATCATTGGACTGCAACTCCTGGGGCTTAATTACCACGCTTTTTCTCAAGACGAGAGAGGCGTTTATGAATAGTCTCTAACTGTGAAAAACGCACGGCGCTCCGTTTCCATTCAGGGGTGGTTGCCATAGGCGTACCCGAAGAATAAGAACCTGCCGTCGATATTGTCTTGGTAACCATACTCATCGCAGTGACATGAACATCGCTGCAAATCTCTAAATGCCCCAACACACCAACACCACCTGCCAGCGTACAATTACTGCCTATGATGGTGCTTCCGGCCAAACCAACGCAACCTGCAATCGCGGTATTCCTGCCAATGCGGCAGTTGTGCGCAATTTGTACGAGATTATCGATGATCACTCCGTCCTCAATCACAGTGTGCCCCAAGGTGCCTCTGTCAATGCATGAAGAAGCGCCAATCTCAACACCGGCACCGATTCGAACACCACCTAACTGACATATTTTCTGCCAGCCATGAGAACTCGGCGCAAAACCGAAGCCATCGGCTCCCAGCGTAGCCTGTGAGTGAATTATGCAATGTTCACCCAGCCATACGTTATGATAAATCGCCACATTAGAATGGATATGACAGTCTCTACCCACACGACTGTCGTGCCCGACATAGCTGTTAGCGCCAACAATTGCACCCTCACCGATTATAGCGCCAGCTTCGACCACGGCATGTGGACCCACCGCTGCACTAGGATGAACATCGGCATGAGGAGACACGGTGGCAGAGCTGTGCACCCCGGGCTCACACTTGGGAGTGTCATCGAACAACTGTGAGGCCAAGGCATAACTGAGATACGGTGTCTGCGACAGCAAACAACCCACTGAGCACAGTGCCGCATGCTCGGGATGAAGAATCACGACGGCTGCGCCAGTAGAGGCCAACTGGGGTAAAAAAGCCTTACTTGAGATAAACGAAAGATCGCTGGGGCCCGCGCAGTCGAGATTGGCAACGCCGCTTATGGTACAAGTGGCATCGCCTGTAAATTCCAGCGCGAGTGCGTTAGCCAGTTCCCCCAGCGTGTACATGTCTCAATCTTACTGCGCAGGCATCTGGTTAAGTTTGTCGGTCACTTTCGCCGTAATACTGTATCCGGCGTCAGCGTGGATAACCGAGGTACGTTGCAGCAACAAGCCAATGCCTTCAGTGGCTATAAGATCACGCAGAACTTCCTGCACTTTAGGGGACAATTCTTGCAATAATGCCTGTCCAGCCGATTGCTCCGCCTGCTGTAATTTGCCGGTAACGTGCTCAAGGTCAGCCTGCTTGCTTGCCAACTTTTTCCGAGAGGCAATTTGCTGTTCCTGGCTCATCACAGCCATGTCTTTTTGCAACTTACCAACCAGCGCATCAAACTCTTCTTTCAAGCGATCGTATTCAGCTTTGTCTGCTTTGTAATCAGACTCGTCCCTTACCTGATTCAAACGTTTGGCGGCGTAATCTGTTTGCAAGATCGCCTCCTGTACGTTCACAACGGCAATCTTGCCCTGAGCGATAGCCAATGTTGGCAGCGCCAAAGTGACACATACCAATGCAATTTTAATTAATCTAGACACAACTTTCTCCGTAGTAGTAAAAATTAGAACCCCCTGCCGAGGGTAAACTGGAACACTTCTTCACGGTCATCAGGACCCGGATTCAATGGCTTGGCCAAACTAAACGTCATGGGTCCAAAGCCGGTAATCCATGTAACCCCTAGGCCTACTGAGTAACGTAACTCGCCCACATCCACATCAAAGCAATTAACTTGGCTAGACAAGCAGCCTGTATCAAATACATTGCCGATATCGACAAAGAAAGCTGATCGAAGCTGGCTCTGATCTTTAATAAAGGGTAAAGGGAATATGACTTCAGCGCCACCCTCTATGAGCACGTTACCGCCAAATGGCTCGGGGCGACGAGTGTTTGCAAAGCTGGTGGAGAGTTTTCCTGTCGCTGGGTCGAGGATGTAACCAAAGGCAGAGCCAAAGACCGGGTTTCTTCCGTTTTCATCAAGTTCGACCACCGGCTGGCCAAGATTATAGATCTCGGCAGGCGTACTTCTTGGGCCCAATGTATTACTTTCGTATCCTCGTACCGAGCCAAAGCCGCCCGAAAAGAAATTCTCGTAAAAGGGTAAGCCGGTGGTATCCCCGTAGCCTTCACCGTAACCTAACTCGCCTCTAAAGCGCAGCGTCCAATTTCGAAACAGCGGGTAGTATATTTCGCCACGATAATTCAGTTTGAAGAACTCAAGATCAGAACCGGGCATAGACACTTCCAATGACACAGTATTGGAGGTGCCGCGCGTTGCATTTCTGCCTCTATTTAGGGACGATTGCGACCAACTGGAGGTGACTGTCCAGTTCAGATATTCGTCACCATTCTTGTCTACAAAGCCCAATTCGTCAGGAATCGTTAGTCCACTAGGCGGTAGATCGATCAGGGGCATTATTTCTTCAACACCGGAATAGCTGCCGTCTGCAAGTTGAGTACTCTCAAAAAAGTTTCTTACGTCGCTGCGTAAGCGCGGGCTTGCTTTGATTTCCTGCACGGCAAACTGACCCACCGTGATTTCCGTGTTCGAAACACCAAAGGCAAAACCCAGCCGCTGAGTTTCTTTAATGGGGTAGCCAAAATTAATCGTCGCACCCAGTGTGTCGGTGGTATAGCTGGCGACATTAATCTCGGATAAATCGGTAGAGCGGTAGAATAGGCTGAAGCCCCGACTCACGCCGTCTTCAGTGTAATAAGGATTGGAGTAACTGAAGTTATACAACTCCTGGTACTGCGAGGAGTTGAGAGAAATTCCAACCCGCTTCCCCGTACCCAAAAAGTTATCTTGCTGCAAGTTAAGACCCAAAATAAGGCCCGCATCCTGCGCATAGCCAAAACTGGCTCCGATACTGCCCGAGGACTGCTCCTCAACATTAAATTCAACGTCGATTAAATCATCGTGCCCGGGGACCTCGGGGGTGTCTACGGTTGCCCTACTAAAAAAGCCCAGTCTTTCCAGTCTCACACGAGATTGCTCGATCGCCGAAGCGGAGGCCGGGGCCGATTCCATCTGACGCATCTCTCTTCGCAACACATCATCGGAGGTTTTTAAATTTCCCCGAAAATCGATACGTCGCACGTAGGTGCGCTTACCTGGATCAATGAAGAATTTTATCGCCACGGTGCTGTCTTCTTCGTTAACTTCCGTAATACCGGACACCTTGGCGAAGTTGTAGCCCTCGTTACCCAAACGGCGAGTCAAATATTCTTCGGTACCGGTGACCGACTGCTGCGAGAAGGTCTGCCCATCTGCAATCAACAAGAACCGCTTCAGGTCTTCCTCTGGCAACACCAGGTCGCCGGAAAGTCCTACCTCACCCAAGGTAAAAATATCACCCTCGGTGACATTAGCGGTGATATAAACCTGTTCCTTATTAGGTGAAACAGATACTTGAGTCGAATCAATACTAAACTGCAGGTAACCTCTATCTTGATAATAGGAGGTGATTGTTTCAAGGTCACCGGTTAACTTCTCCCGTGAGTACTTGTCATCATTTTTGAAAAACGATAGCCAGCCTGTTGTTTTCAGTTCGAAAATATCGCTCAAATCTTCATCGGAGTACACTTCGTTACCCACGACATTAATGTGCTTGATTGACGCGACTGTTCCCTCATCAACGTTAATACTCACCGAGACCCGGTTTCGCGGTTCGGGCAATACGTCGGTCTCGATATTGGCATCATAGCGGCCCTGCTGCACGTACTGACGCTGAAGCTCCAGTTGCATGCCTTCTAACGTAGAGCGCTGAAACACCTTCCCGACCGCCAAGCCGGCACCCTTGAGTCCATCCAATAAGGCTTCAGTTTCAATAGCCTTATTACCCTCTATGTTGATTTCACTAATACTGGGGCGCTCGGTGACGATAATGACCAACACATTGCCGTCTCGTCCTATGCGAATATCGTCAAAATTACCCGTCGTAAACAAACTCCGCGAAGCCACTCGAAGACTGTTTTTATCAACCAGGTCTCCTACTGCCAAGGGCATAGCGGCAAATACGCTGCCCGCAGAGATGCGCTGCAGGCCCTCGACCCGAATATCGGAGACGATAAAAGATTGTGCGGTAGCGAACATGGGAAGCACCAAAAGGGCGAACACCATGCAATTACGAATAATTTTAACCAAAATACTATTTTCCACCGGCAATTTAATTATTGTCGCCCTCACAGGCGTGAAAAATCGTTATATAACGCCAACATCATGACTCCGAGCACCGCAAACAAACCCAGCTGATAGCCCACAATTTGTATTTTTTCTGGCACGGGCCGCCCGGCAATCAATTCCATCAGGTAATACATCAAATGCCCACCATCCAGCACTGGAATAGGCAGCAAATTCAACACCCCTAAACTCACACTAAGCAGGGCCAAAAAACTGATATAGGATTCGAGTCCAGATTTGGCTGAAGCGGCCGCTACTTTAGCAATGGTAATCGGGCCACTCAAGTTTTTTGGCGATATTAAGCCGGTAGCCATCTTTTTCATGGAACTCAGCGTGAACACCACTAGGTCACCTGTTCGCTCCACAGCGGCCGACATTGCCTCCAATGGGTTTCGATCGAATGTTCTAATCAGTTCAGGAGGCATTTCTGGACGGACCACACCCAGCCCCACCCGACCAATCACTTCACCGTCTTGACCATCTACGGCTTCGGGCACCACAACCGCGTACAGCAACTGGCCATCGCGCTGATATTCAAGCTCAATTTCTTGTTCGGGCCTCGCTCGCACATAATCTACCCAGTCGAGCCAACGAGACATATCTTGGCTATCGGCCCGCAAAACCAGATCACCCGCTAACAGACCTGCCCGTTCAGCTGCCCCATCTTCAACCACCAAATCAATCAGAGGAGGCACTTCAGGCATATACATCGCAATACCCAGGCCTGCGAATAAATTGGGTTCCTCAGCACCGGCAAGCCAGCGATCCAAGTGCCCCTCTGACTCGTAAAGAGTATCAGAGCCGGCGTACTTAACCGCAAAAGAGATCTTTCCCGTATCGCCAATTCGATCCAGCAGCGCGAAGCTCAACGCTTGCCATGTCTGCGTCTCATGGCCATCAACAGCAACAATTTCCTGCCCGGGTTCCAGACCCGCTATTTCGGCGACAGAGCCCGCCGTGACAGTTCCAATTACCGGCGCATATCCCGACTCTCCGGCCAAAAATAAACCCCAAAAAGCCACTATCGCTAATGCGAAATTAGCCAGTGGACCGGCTGCGACAACGGCAATGCGCTGCAACGGCGTTTTTTGGTTAAATGCCATGGAGCGCTCTTCGGGAGATACTTCCTGTTCTCGCTCATCCAGCATTTTTACGTAGCCGCCCAGCGGAATTGCCGCCAGAACGTATTCGGTGCCCTTGCTGTCATGCCAGCTGAAAAGCCGTTTACCAAAACCAATGGAGAACGTTAATACCTTCACGCCACAGCGTCGGGCCACCCAAAAATGACCATACTCATGCACCCCCACCAGCAGAGCCAGTGTCGCGAGGGTTATCATTATTGTGCTTAACAATTCCATCACTGAATGAATGTCCTTTAGCGGGCGCGGAGAGTGGCAATGCACTCCACAGCCACACTTCTCGCCTCTGAGTCAGCTGTTTCGACCACAGCCAGCGTATTCGGTTCAACGATTGCTACTTGCTCCAGCGTTTTCTCTATAACTATTGGTATCTCTGTAAAACGAATGGACTCATCCAAAAATGCAGCAACAGCTATTTCGTTGGCCGCATTACAGACAGCCATCGCTGTACCGCCCACCGCCACTGACTCTCGAGCGAGACGCAGGCAGGGAAAACGTGCCTCGTCGGGGGCTTCAAAATCCAATCGTGCCGTCGCTATTAAATCTAGCGGCGCAACGCCGGAGGGTATCCGCTGCGGCCAAGCCAGCCCATAGGCGATAGCCGTGCGCATATCAGGATTACCTAACTGAGCCAACACTGAGCCGTCGACATACTGCACCATTGAATGAATAATACTCTGAGGGTGGACAATGATATCGATCATGGACGGTGCCAGATCGAAAATCCAGCACGCCTCTATAAACTCCAGACCCTTGTTCATCAAAGACGCTGAGTCTACCGATATCTTGCGTCCCATACTCCAGTTGGGATGGGCACAGGCTTGATCAGGGCTGGCCAGGCGCATCTGCTCGACACTCCATTCCCGAAAGGGGCCACCGGAGGCCGTAAGCAGTACCTTGCTAACGCCGGTTTTAACGGGCCTTGCCTCATCATCGCTGAATAGGCACTGAAAAATAGCGTTGTGTTCGCTATCAATGGGCAGTAGTTTAGCGCCGCATTCGCGCACAGCTTCCATTAACAAGTGCCCCGACATGACCAAGGACTCTTTATTCGCCAGCAGCAGAGTCTTGCCCGCTGTCGCTGCCGCTAACGTCGACTTCAAGCCTGCGGCCCCGACTATGGCCGCCATTACCAAATCTACGCCGTCGTCACTGGCAATCTTGGCGAGAGCCGCCTCTCCCTGTAATACCTGGGTATCACAATCCGCGGGGAGTCGAGACTCCAGTTCTTGCGCCGCAGACTCCTGCATCATCACCGCAAAACGCGGGCAATGAACCCTAATTTGCTCGAGCATGAGATCTACGGACGATGACGCTGCCAAGCCATACACGCCCAGCCGCTGAGGGTGCTGCCCAATGACATCTAAAGTACTGGTCCCAATGGAACCAGTAGAACCCAATACACTGACCATACGTCTGGTAGTTGAGGTCATCATCTACCAATCCACCAACAACAGTCCAAGCGCGAACACCGGCGCAGCCGCCACAATACTATCCAGACGATCCAAGATTCCGCCATGCCCGGGCAACAAATTGCCACTGTCTTTAAAGCCGCCTTGCCGCTTAACCATGCTCACGGTGAGATCACCCACAACAGATGCAGCGGCGGTGGTCACAATAACTCCTGCTACAGAGGCCAAACCAATATGTTGCTGCTGCACCGGCAAGAAATACCAGACCACAACAGCCAGCAGTGAACACGCCAATATGCCACCCCAAAAACCTTCCCACGTTTTCGCCGGACTGACAGCCGGCGCAAGCTTGTGACGTCCAAAGCGTTTACCCGAAAAATAGGCGCCGATATCCGCGCACACGACCACCAGTATCATGGCGACCATCAGCGAGCTGCCTTTGGGAAAACTGAGGAGAAAAACCGACGCAATCCAAGCTGGCACCAATATGATAAATCCCATTAAGCTGCGCATGAGCTTGCTCCCCCATAACGCTGCGCTAGTGGGAAAACCCTTGACCCAGAGCAAGGCAATAGACCACCAAAGACAGGCCAAACCAAGAAAAGGTTGTACATCTTTTGGCAACGGAGAGGTGTCGAGTGGAATTTGCAGATACGCTAACAAGATTAGGCCAATCAGCACCGCCACATACAATGACCGCAGCAAGCGAGATTCCCAACCGGCCAACCTGGACCACTCCCAGGCACCCATACTCACCACTAAGCCAAACACCACTGCCAGCCAAAAAAGAGGCAAGAAAGCAATCGCACTTAGAAAAGCCAACACCAGAGCTACGCCGGTAATAATGCGCTGTTTAAGCATGCTTCTCCTCCGCATTTCGAGCGCTCCCCTCTTCCCGCAGACCAAACCGTCTCTCTCTACTACTGTAATCTGCAAGCGCCAATGCAAATTCCAAGTCGCCAAAGTCGGGCCACAAGATATTAGTGAAGTACAATTCTGAATAGGCAAATTGCCACAGCATGAAGTTGCTAATACGGGCATCACCGCCGGTTCGGATGCACAGGTCGGGTTTAGGTAGATCGCTGATAGACACGTGCTTATCAATAAGTTCAGGGGTGATGTCTTCTGGTTGTAACGTACCAGAACGAACTTGTGTAGCCAGCTTTCTTGCCGCTTGGGCGATATCCCACTGACCACCGTAATCCAGAGCTATAACAACAGTAGATACCGTATTGGAGGCGGTGAGATGCTCTGATTGCTCCATGAGGCGGCACAAGCGGTCACTAAAATGACCACGCTCGCCGATGAATCGAAGGCGGATACCGTCCTTGTGCAACCCGCGGACCTCGTTGCGTAAGTAGCGAGACAGCAACGCCAGCAGGGCGCGTACTTCAGGCTCAGGTCTGCCCCAGTTTTCGCTACTAAATGCAAAAAGGGTCAGCACTTTGACACCGTGATCTCGGCAGGAGCGAATAATTCCTCGCACCGCCTCAACACCGGCCCTGTGTCCCGCTGGCCCGGCCACACCGTTGAGTTTCGCCCAGCGATTATTGCCGTCCATTATTACCGCCACATGATGCGGGGTAACGGTGTCCAGCGCTTCGTTAGCGGGGGATGGCTGTGTATTCATCGACATCAGAAGGAAACTAAATTTCCATCAAATCGGTTTCTTTCTCAGCCAGCAATTTTTCGATTTTAGCCACATGAGTATCTGTTAGCTTTTGCACGTCATCCTGAGCCCGCCGCTCATCGTCTTCACCGATCTCCTTATCCTTCACCAGCTCTTTCAGCATGGCCATCGCATCTCTCCGGCCGTTGCGAACAGATATTCTAGCGGACTCGGCTTCTTGCCGTGCTGTCCGGGTGAAACCTTTGCGGGTTTCCTGGGTCAACATGGGCATGGGAATACGTATAACCTCGCCGGCAGTAGTAGGATTGAGGCCCAAATCCGACCTCATGATAGCTTTTTCTATTGCGGGAATTGTCGATCGATCCCAGGCTGACAAGCTCAATGTTCTAGCATCCTCGACGCCTATATTCGCCATCTGATTCAGCGGTGTTTTCGCACCGTAATACTCCACGGTGATGCCGTCGAGCAAACTGGGATGAGCGCGACCGGTTCGAATTTTATTGAAACTATGAGACAGAGCCTCTAGGCTTTTGCCCATACGCTGCTCAGCTTCTTGTTTAATGTCATTTATCACTTTCTTCTCCAGCTTGTATGAGCGTTCCAACATCTCCGCCCCTGACAATATTCAGCAGCGCTCCCTGTCTTTCCATCTCAAAAACACGCACTGGCATACCGTGGTCGCGGCACAGGCAAATGGCGGTGAGATCCATCACCTCCAGCTTCCTGTCGAGTACATCGTCATAAGTGAGCGAGTCAAACTTGACGGCATTGGGCACTTTCATGGGGTCGGCCGAGTACACACCGTCCACTTTAGTTGCTTTTAATACGAGCTCTGCCTCCACTTCAATACCACGCAGACACGCTGCTGAATCGGTAGTGAAGAAGGGGTTACCGGTGCCGGCTGCGAAAATAACGACATCGCCATTGCTCAGCGCTCGAATAGCTTTGCGACTGTCGTAGTGGTCGACAACACCGCTCATAGGAATAGACGACATGACCTGCGTGGCGATGTTGGAGCGCTCCAAAGCATCTCGCATAGCCAGTGCATTCATGACCGTCGCCAGCATACCCATATGGTCACCCGTCACCCGATCTAGGCCAGCCCGCTGTAATTCGGCGCCGCGGAACAAATTACCGCCACCAATCACCAAACCTACCTGCACACCAATGCCGACCAATTGACCAATCTCCAGGGCCATGGCATCCAGTACTTTGGGGTCAATACCAAAACTCTGGCTGCCGGTGAGGGCCTCGCCGCTGAGCTTCAGCAATATTCTCTTATACTTCTTTTCACCTGCACTTTGGGGCATATTTATGATCTCCAAGACTGCGGCGTATCTTACAGGACAATGTGCTCACACCAAACAAAAAAAAGGGGCCGAAGCCCCTTTTTCCACTGCCGCTAGCGTCTAGCTTGCGCTGAGCTGGGCAGCCACTTCATCTGCGAAGTCAATTTTCTCAACTTCAATGCCTTCACCCACTTCAAAGCGAACAAACGATATCACTTCGGCACCTGCCGAAGAGACCAGTTTGCCGACAGTGACGTCTGGGTCTTTAACGAACGCCTGCTCAACCAGACTATTCTCAGACAGAAACTTTTTAAGCCTACCGCCTATCATCTTCTCAATAATCTCAGCTGGCTTTCCAGACTCCTGCGCCTGGGCTGTATAGATATCTTTTTCCTTCTCAATCGCTTCTGCGGACATATCTGCCGGAGACACAACTTGAGGATTAACCGCCGCTACATGCATAGAGACGTCTTTGGCCAAATCTTGATCGCCGCCCTTCAGCTCAACCAATACACCAATTCGGCTATTGCCGTGCACATAAGCACCCACCACACCTGACTCAGCACTGACTAGCTCGACGCGGCGAACCGTAATATTCTCCCCAATCTTTTGTACCAGAGCCTCGCGAGCGCTTTCCAAATCGGCGCTCATCAGCACAGCAACGTCTGTTGTCTTACTCGTAAACGCGGCGTCGACAACACTATTAACAAAGGCCAAAAAGCCCTCATTCTTCGCGGCAAAATCGGTTTCACTGTTAACCTCTAACAGCACTCCATAACTTCCATCATCTGAGATTCGAGTGATTACAACACCGTCAGCAGCTGTACGACCAGCCTTCTTAGCCGCCTTCATTCCGCTGGATTTTCTTAGTTCTTCGATAGCTTTCTCGACGTCGTCTCCGGCAGCCTTGAGTGCCTTTTTACACTCCATCATGCCCAGACCCGTACGCTCACGTAATTCTTTCACCAGTGCGATTGACATTGGTTTTCCTCCAAGCTTCGACCCCTAAAAAGAGTCTATATAGAAAATAAAGCCCCGGCGACTGAGTGTCGCCGGGAATATATTGAGTATTTACTCAGCAGCCTTAACGTCAGCGCTAGCGGCACTGTCGGGCGCAGCTTCGACTGCTGGCGCAGCTTCAACTACTGGAGCGGCTTCCACGACCGGAGCGGCCTCGGCAGACGCGTCAGCTTCAACAGGCGCGTCAGCGGCTGCCTCTTCAACAAACTCGCTCTGCGCAACAACGGGCTCGCCCGCAGAACGGCCAGCTGTACACGCATCTGCAACAGCAGCCACATAGAGCTTTACCGCACGTATCGCATCGTCGTTGCCTGGAATCACATAGTCAACGCCATCGGGGTTGCTGTTGGTGTCTACGATGCCGATAACGGGAATACCCAGCTTGTTGGCTTCGGTGATTGCTATGCGCTCGTGGTCTACGTCAACAACAAACAAAGCGTCGGGAAGGCCGCCCATATCCTTGATTCCGCCTATGCTGCGCTCGAGCTTCTCCATAGTACGAGTACGCATAAGCGCCTCTTTTTTGGTCAGCTTCTCGAACGTGCCATCAGCTTCTTCGGCCTGCAGGTCGCGATAGCGCTTAATAGACGCGCGAATTGTCTTGTAGTTAGTGAGCATGCCGCCCAACCAGCGATGGCTGACGTAAGGCATACCGCAAAGCTCCGCCTGCTCTTTGATGATCTTTCCAGCGGCGCGCTTGGTGCCAACAAACAAGATTTTGTTCTTGTTTCCGGCCAAACGCTCTACCAATTCCAGTGCCTCATTTAAGGCTGGAACGGTGTGCTCTAGATTGATGATATGAATTTTATTGCGAGCACCAAATATGTACTGGTCCATTTTTGGATTCCAGTAACGGGTTTGGTGTCCGAAGTGAGCGCCCGCCTGAAGCAGTTCGCGCATGCTAACTTGTACCATGATATATACCTTATATAGGGTTAGGCCTCCACATATCCCGCGCTTCAACCAGCCTAAACTGGCACCCTGAAACACGTGTCGATATGTGTGTGGATTTATGTGCCCGTGTGGGCGCGTTCTCTCCCATTTGGATTTATCAACTAGCACCAAACGAAATGAGGCGCGCTTTATACCACAACACAACGCGGGATTAAAGCCCTCTTACACCTAAGCTACTGTTTTTGCACGGCTAATGAAGGGCATTGGTGGTGTAAATGAGGTAGAATATGCCTCCGTCGAAATCGTGCACTTCACCACGCGATATTTCAGAGCGTTTTTTGCAACAGGCGGCATTAGCTATATTCATATATATTTCAATAGGTTAGAGATGGGCACAACACTCAAGACAGCACAAGAAATGGAAAAAATGCGGGTCGCAGGACAACTTGCCGCCCAAGTATTGGAGATGATTGAGCCCCACGTACAGGTAGGGGTCACTACCGGGGAGCTCGATAAAATCTGCCACGACTACATTACCCAGGTACAGGGCGCCATTCCCGCTCCCCTAAACTACAACGGCTTCCCTAAATCAATTTGCACATCGGTCAATGAAGTTATATGCCACGGTATCCCGTCAGACACCAAACGTCTCAAAAATGGCGACATTATCAACATAGATGTGACTGTAATTAAAGACGAATATCACGGCGACACTAGCATTATGGTTGAGGTGGGCGATGTGCCCTCGCACGCCCAGCGCCTGATCAAAATCACACAAGAATGCCTGTACAAGGCCATCGACATCGTAAGGCCAGGAACCACACTGGGGGATATCGGTCACATTATTCAGCAGCACGCCGAGAAAAACTACTATTCAGTCGTACGGGAATATTGCGGACACGGGATTGGTAAAATTTTTCATGAAGACCCCCAGATACTGCACTATGGGCGAAAAGGTACCGGCCTAGTATTGGAACCGGGCATGACTTTTACCATAGAGCCAATGATTAATGCCGGGAAAAAGCAGACTAAGCTAAATCAGAAAGACGGCTGGACGGTTACCACCAAGGACGGCCGTTTGTCGGCACAATGGGAACACACTATGGCGGTCACCGAGGACGGCGTAGAAATCTTCACCCGTCGCAGCAACGAACCCTTTTAGGCTGATCGTGGTGCAAGCGACCCCGCTACTCACTCCCGCTCTTTTTGACCCTGCTAAGTTCCGGTCACTACTGAGTCATGAAAGTCCTATCACTTGTTGCAAGCGAGCGATTGTTGAGGCTACCGAGTTTCTCGATCATGCTTTTCTTGCAGAACAAGATATTGGTGAGCTGCTGCGACTGCGTGCAGCCTTTATGGACGCCATGTTGGGTGAATTATGGGATGCACAAGATTGGTCCAATGTCGAACTGGCACTAGTCGCCGTCGGTGGCTACGGACGCGGCGAGCTCCACCCAAAATCTGATATCGACCTGCTAATTTTGCTCGGGGAAAACGCCGCCGACAGCGAAAGTGACGTAGAAAAATTCCTAACCCTGCTTTGGGATATAGGATTGAATATCGGCCACAGCGTGCGCACTGTTGTCGAGTGTGTCGAAAAAGCCCGCGATGACATCACCGTCTTAACCAGCCTAATGGAAGCCCGTGTTATTCGCGGCCCGAACGAGCTCATGGAATCGGTCAGATACCAGACAGCGCCGGACAACATGTGGCCAAGCGCCGAATTTTTTCAGGCCAAGTTAAAGGAGCAAGACCGGCGACACAGCAAGTACGCCGATACAGAATACAATCTTGAACCCAACGTTAAATCGTCCCCTGGTGGCCTGCGAGACCTACAAATTATCGGCTGGATTGCAGAGCGCCACTTTGGAGTCGTTTCTCTGGAACAGCTGACAGCGGATGAATTCCTCAACGAGGAGGAATCAGAGATTCTGTCACGCGGGCAAGATTTCCTGTGGCGGGTACGCTATGCGTTGCACATGATTACGGGGCGCGAAGAAGACAGGCTACTGTTCGATCATCAGCGAGAACTGGCTGCGCTATGGGGATTTGAAGACGGTGACAAACTGGCCGTTGAGCAGTTCATGCAGATATATTATCGTTGGGCGGGTTCATTGGGGCTACTCAATGACGTGCTGATACAAAACTTCGATCAGGCTCTACTGCACGCCGACAGAGAAGATCAGATAGAAATCGTCAATGAGCACTTCCTAATTCGCAACGGCTATATCGAGGCGCGCGCCGACAACTTATTCCAACAAACACCCGCTGCACTACTGGACGTTTTTTTGCTGGGAGCCACGCGCGAAAACATCATTGCCATTAGCGCGCCCACTGTGCGTCAAATACGCGACAATAGGCATCAGATCGACGACCAATTTAGAGCTAATGCTCAAAATAAAATTACTTTCCTCAACATTCTGAAAGCGCCTTTCAAACTGACCAGGCAGCTTCGCTCTATGGCACGCTACGGTATACTGGGTATGTATCTACCAGAGTTTGGAAAAATCGTGGGGCAGATGCAACACGACTTATTCCATACTTACACTGTTGATGCTCACACTATGGAACTGATTGAAAATATCAGGCGATTTCAGATCCCAAAGTTCGAAGAGAAATTCCCTGTAACCAGTCGCGTCACTAATCGACTACCCAAGATTGAACTGCTCTATATGGCGGGTCTGTATCACGACATTGGCAAGGGCCGTGGTGGTGACCATTCAGAATTGGGTGCAGTGGATGCGAGAGCTTTCTGCGAGCGCCACGGGGTCAACCCGCACGACACAAACTTAGTGGTTTGGCTGGTGCAAAACCACCTAACCATGTCATCTGTCTCACAGAAAAAAGATATCTCCGATCCGGATCTTATTCAGCAGTTTGCAGAACACGTTGGCACCGCTGACCGCCTAGACTATTTGTTTGCTTTAACGGTTGCCGACATCAACGCCACCAATCCCACATTGTGGAACGCATGGCGGTCCAGTTTGCTTCGCCAATTATACAACGAAACCAGGCGAGCATTGCGGCGTGGCCTAGAAAACCCAGTGGATAAACAAGCATTAATAGACAAGACTAGAGCCGGTGCACTCGATATTCTGGAGTATCGTGGTTTCACGGAAGAAGACCTGGAAGAAGTGTGGCGAGAGCGTGGAGAAGAATATTTTTTACGCGAGCGAACCGAGGACATTGCTTGGCACACCGAGGCGATCGCCGGGCACCACGACATAGATCAACCCCTGGTATTAGTGCGCAACTCCACTGACTCAAACGTGGCCAATGCGACCCAAATCTTTATCCATGCCCGCAGTCTGCCCCATCTCTTCTCCACCATCTGTGCACAACTGGAGCAATTAGAACTTAGTGTACATGATGCCCGAATCTATAACGCTAACGACGGCATGAGTCTTGATACTTTCTTCGTGTTGGACTCTTCGGGTCAGTCCATTGGCGAGGACAACGAACGCATCAAAAATATAGCCGACACATTGAGTTCGTCACTGTCTTCTACGGTCAGTGCTCCCGCTATTTCACAGCGTCGAACACCGCGTCAGGTAAAATCATTCTCGATTCCAACAGTAACAAAAATGACTTTGGATGAGACTAATAATGTGTCGATTCTTGAAGTGAGCACGCCCGACAGACCTGGGCTATTGGCCCGACTAGGGCAAATATTTGTGGAATTTAGAGTAGAACTACAAGCGGCAAAAATTCAGACTTTGGGAGAGCGTGTCGAAGACGTATTTTTTCTCACCGACGATGACCAACAGGCGATAAGCGACCAGGCTCTGTGCGAGGCGATTCAACTAGCGATTCGCAGCGAACTAGACGAGCAGGCTGCTGCGTAAATCATTGTGAATAGCGACCTGAATCAACTGCAAGCGTACCCCTTTGAAAAACTGGCAAAGTTGTTTGCCGATATCCAGCCCAACTCAGAACGCAGTCCTATACTATTGTCGGTGGGTGAACCCAAGCACAGCCCCCCCAAGTTTGTACTTGAAACACTGGCTGACAATCTCGACAAATTGGCCAATTATCCGCTGACGCGTGGCATTCCGGAATTGCGTATCGCGATAGCGCATTGGCTTGAAAACCGGTTTGGCTTAACCTCGGTAGATGCCGAAACTCAAGTGTTGCCGGTTAACGGTACGCGCGAGGCTCTATTCGCCTTTGCGCAAACAGTGGTACAGCGCTCTCCTGATGCCCTTGTATTGTGCCCCAATCCCTTCTATCAAATTTACGAGGGAGCTGCGCTGCTCGCCGGCGCCCAACCGCTCTTTATCAACTGCACCGAGACAAGCCATTTTCTACCCGATTTCAGCGCGGTTACCGAGCAACAATGGCGGCGCTGTCAGTTGCTTTATTTGTGCTCACCAGGCAATCCAACCGGTGCAGTAATGCCGCTGGAGAAATTGCAGCAACTCATCTCACTGGCACAGAAATATGATTTTGTCATTGCCAGCGATGAGTGTTATTCCGAGCTGTATTTCGATGAACTGTCCCCTCCCCCCGGTTTACTAGAAGCTTGCCGAGCACTGGGAAACAATGACTATACCAACTGCGTGGTATTCCACAGTTTATCAAAACGCTCAAATTTGCCGGGATTGCGATCGGGATTTGTGGCGGGGGATGCAAAGCTGTTAGGTGGCTTTTTGAAGTACCGCACCTACCACGGTTGCGCCATGCCCGTGCATCATCAGCTAGCTAGCGTCGCCGCCTGGTCTGACGAGACACACGCAGTAGAAAATCGGCAGCGCTATCGTGAAAAATTTGCCGCGGTGTTGAATATTCTCTCGGGTCATATAGATGTTCAAGCGCCCGAAGCCGGTTTTTATCTTTGGCCAGCGACACCTTGTTCCGACACGGAGTTTGCGCGGGAGCTGTATCAGCGCGAACGACTCACGGTGTTACCCGGTAGCTTCCTCGCACGCGATGCGCATGGGATTAACCCTGGAGATAACAGAGTTCGTATCGCACTGGTCGCAGAACTAGAACAATGCTGTGACGCTGCCCACAGAATTGTACGCTGTATAGGCCGTTTGTAAGCGTGCTAAAGGCTGAACGCGTCGACTATATTCTGCAACGCCTTCAGGCGCTGTATCCCGAAACTCCTGTGCCTCTGGATCATGTCGACCCCTACACTTTGTTGGTTGCGGTGCTGCTCAGCGCTCAATGCACCGATGAGCGAGTCAACACAGTCACACCCGCGCTATTCCAATTAGCGGATAACCCATTTGACATGGCACAGCGTAATATAGCAGATATCAAGGCCATTATTCGCCCCTGTGGCTTGTCGCCGCAAAAATCCAAAGCGATAAAAACGCTCAGCGAAATGCTACGCGACGAGCATGACTGTCAGGTACCACAGGACATGGCAGCACTTGAGCGACTGCCTGGTGTTGGTCACAAAACCGCTAGCGTGGTTATGTCGCAGGCCTTTGGCGTGCCGGCATTCGCGGTCGACACGCATATACATCGATTGGCTCAACGCTGGGGTTTGAGTAGCGGTAAAAACGTCACGCAAACAGAAAAAGACTTAAAACGGCTTTTCCCAAAGCAATACTGGAACACACTGCATCTGCAGATCATTTTTTATGGCAGAGAGTATTGCAGCGCCCGTGGTTGTGACGG
>JBLHSI010000018.1:0-24615 GCA_047626655.1 Halioglobus sp. | reverse complement strand
ACACCAAGCTCGGCTGGCGCAATGATCGCTGGGATATTTCCGTCTGGGGAAAGAACCTCTCAGACAATGAGTACGCAGGGCGAACGGCTGCAACGTACCCCATTACTAGCATGGACGCCTACTTCCTGGCACCACCGCGTACCTATGGGGCTACCCTGAGATACGATTTTTAGTGGAGAGAGTATGAATACCACGACCGAACTCACCGACGTGCTAATTATCGGTGCTGGACTATCTGGCATAGGCGGCGCCTGCCAATTGCGCCGTAACAGTCCCGAGCGCAGTTTTACCATTTTGGAATCGCGCGCGGCCAGCGGCGGCACTTGGGATTTATTTCGCTACCCGGGCATTCGCTCCGATAGCGACATGTACACCCTAAGCTACGGTTTCAAACCGTGGCGCAACCAATCGTCTATCGCCGACGGCGGCTCGATTTTAGACTACATTCGCGAGGCCGCGAAGGAATACGATGTGGAGTCGCATATTCGCTATCACCATACAGTAGTGTCCGCAGATTGGTCGGCCAATGAGAGTCGCTGGCACGTTACTGCACAGCGTAGCGACACGGGAGAATCGGTCACTATCAGCTGCCAGTTCATCCTAAGCTGCAGCGGCTACTACGATTACGAGGCGGGCTACACCCCAGACTTCGCCGGACGCGATGACTTTAAGGGGAAAATTATCCACACCCAGCACTGGCCGGACGAGCTGGATTATAAAGACAAGCGCGTGGTTGTTATCGGCAGCGGTGCCACCGCGATTACACTCGTGCCGCAATTATCCAAAGATACGGCTAGTATGACGATGCTACAGCGCTCACCCACTTACATCGCCAGCGTACCGGCACGCGACGCTATGGCAGAGTGGTTGCGCAAATGGCTGCCTGACTCTGCGGTATTTCGCCTCACTCGTTGGAAGCGCGTGCTGTTCCAGATGTATATCTACCAACTGTCGCGCAGGAAGCCAAAACAATTGCGTCACTATTTGCTAAAGCAGGTGAGAGAGGAGCTTGGCCCCGACTACGACGTGGCCACCCACTTTACACCTAACTACAACCCCTGGGACCAGCGCCTGTGTGCCGTACCCGATGGCGATATGTTTGCAGCCATCCGCGAAGGTCGCGCCGACGTGGTAACCGATCATATTGAGCGTTTCAATGCCGAGGGTATCCACCTGCAATCGGGTAAGCAATTGGATGCCGACATTATTATCATGGCCACCGGCCTCAATCTGAAGTTTGCCGGCGGTGTGCAATACAGTATCGACGGCAAAACCATCGACTTCACACAACACTATGTCTATCGCGGCATGATGTTCTCTGACATCCCCAACCTTGCCTTTGTGGTCGGCTACACCAACTCCTCCTGGACGCTAAAAGCCGACCTCTCCAGCAACTATATGTGCAGATTGCTCAATGAAATGTCGCGCAATAGCTACAAAAGCGTCACTCCTCGTGTTAACGACACGATCGGCGAAGAACCCCTGCTGGACTTCGAAGCAGGCTATGTTTTGCGTTCGCGGGAACAGTTTCCCAAGCAAGGCGACCGCTTCCCATGGAAGGTATACCAGAATTACATCCGAGATTTTTTCAGCCTAGGCTACGGCAGTCTGAAAGACAATGAGCTAGAATTTAGATGAGCCAATTTATAAACCGTAAAGCACATTGCACAAACATAAAGAGGAGAACCCATGGAATACAACAACGCTCTCGAGCCCAACGAAGAACAAATTGCCGGCTTTCTCGCGCCGGGCGATGACCAGCCTATCTACATGCTCAACCTGCTCAAATATAAAGATAAAGCTGAGTATGGTGACGGGCGAGATACTCAGCTTTCCGGACACGATGCCTATCAATTATACGGTGCGGGAGTGCTGACAACGTTGGCTGCGATCGGGGGCAGCGTTGTTTTCTCTGGCAGCGTCTCGCGCCTGATGCTGGGCGAGGTGGAAGAACTCTGGGACGATGTGGCGATTGCTATGTACCCCAGCCGCGCCGCCATGCTGACAATGATTTCCAGCCCCGAATATCAGGCCATTGTTGTGCACCGAGAGGCCGGGCTAGCGGGGCAACTGAACATCGAGACGCATGTGCCTGATCGACAATGAGACTGCGACTAAGACGGCAAAGTCCTGAAACTTCTGCACCGTTGTTATGAATACCGCGACTCAAAAACGCTCTCCCGAATACCAAAGCAGCTTCGTACACACACCTGACGTTAGCCTGTTTGTGGTTGAGGCCGGAAACCCCAACAACCCCGCTATCTTATTCTTGCACGGTTATCCGGATACACACGAAGTGTGGAGCTACCAAATGGCCGCTTTGGCTGACAGCTATCACGTGATAACTTTTGATATACGCGGCATGGGCCAAAGCTCTGTTCCCAGCCCTATTGCGGGTTCTTATCGATTCCCTCAATTAATAGGTGATATTCACGCAGTGATTGATGCTACCTGCGGCAAAGAGGGCAAAGTACACCTGGTCGGTCACGACTGGGGCTCGGTGATTGGCTGGTCATTTGTATTAAATCCACAGCATAATCCTCGCCTGCTTTCCTGGACCAGCATGTCCGGCCCTGATTTGCGCCTCATGCAGCACAACGTTCTAACCGCCTGGAAAACCTACAAACCCAAGCATATTTTGAGCAGCCTCAGCCAATTCATTCGTTCCTTTTATGTGTATACGATGTTCATCCCCAAGTTGTGGGAGCTCGCATTTGGCCGCTATGGTAAACCAAAAAAATTCAGCCGAATGCTGACCCGCTCAGGGATTCCTCAGAATGACCCCTCTCTGCCTAAGACCAAAGAGGCTTTGTGGCATCGACTCAAACACGGACTAAACCTTTATCGACAGAACGTTTTTCGCTGGCTACCACTCCCGGAAAAGGGTGCATGCAATGTGCCGACCCAACTGATTATGTTAACCAGAGATGACTACATCCGACCTGTCTGTTTTCTAGATCTAGATCAGTTTGTTAACCAACTCACTCGAGTAGAGTTAGCTGAAAAACACTGGGCGCAAAAATCCAACCCAACCGCAGTCACTCAAATTATTCAAACCTTTATTAAAGAGCAAGAAGGCCACTGAGGCGAAACATGAAAGACTTTAACAACAAGGTTATTCTGATTACCGGCGCAGGTAGTGGCATAGGACGCGAAACCGCACTGCAATTTTCAGAACTGGGCGGAAAGATTGCCGTGGTTGATGTGAATGACCAAAGCGCAAGTGAAACCGTTAGCATGATAGAAACTAAAGGCGGAAGAGCAAAAGCGTTTCACTGCGATGTTGCCAGCCAGGATGACATTGAGCAATTGGCCGATGCGGTGGAAGACAGCTTAGGTCCCGTGGATGTGTTAATGAACAATGCAGGCATTGGCGCCGCCGGCCTATTAGTAGATGTAAAGATGGATACCTGGGAAAAAGTGATGGGTGTTAATGTGATGGGCGTTATCAATGGCTGCCATGTTTTCGTACCGCGCATGATAGCGCGCGGGGAAGGGGGGCATATCATCAACACCAGTTCGGCCGCTGCTTTTATAGCCGCTAAAGAGATGATTGCCTATGCCACCTCCAAGTTTGCTGTATTTGGCTTTAGCGAATCACTGCGTGCACAGATGGCCGAACACAGCATAGGGGTTTCAACCATCTGCCCCGGCCTGATTAACACGGCAATTGTTGAACATACATTATATGAAGGTGAAAAACTCGAAGCAGGCGCCAAAGAGAAAGCTATGGCGTTATACGAACGCCGTAACTATCCGCCATCAAAAGTGGCTAAGGCCATTATCAAAGCAACCAAAAAGAATAAGGCTGTTGTTCCTGTGTCGCCTGAAGCGCATGTCATGTATTGGTTTAAACGGTTTTTACCTGCCCTGGTACGTAAAGCTGCTCAAGGCAACAATACATTTCTGACAGATTAATCTCAGCGCTGCTATCGCAGATAGTTTGAGAATTTTGTCGCCCCACGTTATCCTGCTCATCCACATTCAAATAAAAAAACATTGATGGACTTATCATGCAGATAAATGTGGCACGACAACAGCAATTCATAATCTACGCTGTTGGAGTTGCACTGCTGGCGCTCGCCATTACCACGGTGTGGTGGGATACCTTCCTACCAATGCAAGATTACCCACAACACCTGTTTATGGCACATGTCGCGGCAACCTACGATACGCCGGGGCTCGATTGGCAAACCTACTACGACATTCGTGGTCAGTTTGGCCCTTATAGGGCAACATTTATCGCGCAATCGATGCTGGGGACGGTCATTGGCGTGCAGGCCGCAGGCAAGGTTTTGGTGACCTTTTATCTTGGTCTAATAGGCCTGCTCGCGTGGTTTCTATACCGTCAACAGCGCTCCCCCGGGGCGGGGTGGGGAGCTCTCCTTTGCTTCCCTCTATGCTTTAATGCTATGTATTTCTACGGGTTCCTCAACTTCACCATATCACTGCCATTGCTGGTGCTGATGCTGCTTCATCTTCATCGCTTACTCACGATGCCAAGTAGTGCCGGCACTCTGCTAATACACGGATTGTTAGTATTGGCGCTATTTTTGTTACACCCATTTACCTTGCTGGTATTCATGGTGCTCGCAGCAGCAATGACATTACTGGTGGGCCGCGATCGCAAAACACTGCTATTGGGACTGGGCATTTCTGCACTAGCCCTCATTCTATTCCTAGCATGGAGCGCTTATGACTCGGTGGTTGCTGCCGATGGCAGGGTACTTACGCTAGAAAGCCTGAACTTCCGCTGGTGGTCGCTGAAGTGGAATTTGTCATTCATTGGCATGATGTTTACAGGCATGCGGTTCACCGCAAACCCGGTACTTTGGGTCGCTGGTCTTTGGGGTGCTGTATTGCTAGTGCTGCTTTTTGGTTTGATACGCTCCTGGAAGCAACACAAAGTTTCCCCTGTATACGCAGTACTGTTTACTTTGGTAGTAGCCGGTTTCTTCGTATTACCTTTTAGCCTGGTTCTGGATAACCGCTATACGTTTTTTAATGTGCGAATGGCGCCTCTGGCCCTGTTCGTTCTATTGCCTTTCGCGGCTGCAATCCCACTGGGTCGAGCCGCTGGCAGTTTGCTGGCAATTTTGTGTATTGCTTTGAGTGTGCAGTCGGCCCAATTACACCATAAAGTCGCCAGCGAGCTGGAAAGCTATATACCGGTCTTCGATAAGGTGCCTAGTAACGCCCGAATACTGCCGATACTTGGGATATCCCCCTCGCAATATCTCGATTCTTTCTATTATGCGCGCTTCTACTCGCACTTCCCTTTCTACTACCACGTATTGAAGGGAGGCGGAATTAACCCGGACATGTTCACTGCACGCCTACTGCCTTTAGCCTATAAACCAGACGCACGGCCTTCGCGCCCTCCTCATAATGACCTCGGTCGCTGGGCAGAACATGCGAGTCAATACGACTATATACTGGTACGCAATGCTCCACCGCAAGTAATAAAGCAACTTCAACAAAGCCGCGCAGAGCTGGTCAGTTTTGCCGAGGGGTGGGGCGTGGTTAAGGTACCCCAATGACATTGCGACGGTGTAATAGAAACTACTATTTGTAGTGCTTAATACAGGGTGATCCAACGGTAGGCCGGCTCAATCCCTATAGCCTGATGTCGTCAGTTTCTGCAGAAACTGCGCCGCGCAATGCGCGGGAAAATACAGAACGCTATTTCAGATGTGTCACGAACCAATCTTGGGCCGCCTTGAGGGCCCGGATGTACCCTTCATCGCGATAAACCCCATAGTGCGATCCAGGAATGACCAGATAGCGTGTCGGCACTCGATCTTTCAATGACGCATAAAGCGCTTCGCCATTTAGCTTGCGATCGAATAACTCTTCACTCTCGGCTTCAATGATGAGTGTCGGGATGGTGAGTTTGTCCCACAGGACTGCCGGGTCGTATTGTTTCATGGCAATCATGTCTGGATAACCTCTTAGTCCAGCAGCTGCCGACTCAGCCCCAGGATAGGGCGTAATTTCGCCTCGAGCACGTTGAGTTTCCCAGGTGGCGACCAACTCATCCGGTATCATCGCAAAACTGGCCTTATTGTTAACAGCGCCAACTTGCGTGACCAGCGCTTTGATACGCGAGTCGCTGGCTGCCGTCACTAACGCCAGACCACCGCCAAGACTTGTACCCCAAATACCAATATTGTCTGCTTGGAGATTTGGCTCAGCAACAAGCCACGACAACGCCGCACGAACATCTTCGACCATCTTCAGTGGGTTTACGATAGAACGTATATGTCGGCCCGTAACTGTTGTCTCGTCTCGGTCCTGCGTTTTCGGTAAGGTATCATCGGCAAGGAAAAAGCCGTCACTCTCGCCCCAGCTACGCAGGTCAAATGTCATAACCAAGAAACCCAAAGCGGCAAATTGATTGGCGTAAGCTCTATTGAGGTTCGACTTGTTACCCCCCCAACCGTGAACCAATATTATTCCTGGAACTTTTTCATCAGGCGAGAGGCTCTGTGGCTTGAAAACATCGCCTTGCAAACGAACCCCATCGCTCCAGAAAGTAATCGCCTGATGTTCAACCGAAGTATCACTCGCTAAGCTTGGGTTGGCTACCAGCACGACGGTGACGGCAATAATTTGAAGTGCTTTGGACAACCAGGCTTCGCTGCTTTTCATCGTCGGCGTCCCTATGACTTGAGGGGATACAGATCGCACCTGTATCCCGCAAATCAAACTGTTAAAAGTTGTAGGTTAAGCGCACACCATAGGTGCGAGGGTCAGTT
The DNA here is from genome assembly GCA_047626655.1 of Halioglobus sp. Taxonomy (GTDB): domain Bacteria; phylum Pseudomonadota; class Gammaproteobacteria; order Pseudomonadales; family Halieaceae; genus JBALVT01. Next base: position 17,857 of record JBLHSI010000018.1, on the reverse strand, counting down.
AATGTAACTCCAGACAGATGTGAGACCGAGCTAGGACGGTCGTTAAAAACCGCTTCACGATCGTCAGAAATATTCTTAACATAAGCGGTAACTTCCCAGGTTTCCTCCTGTGAAGACATGCTTAAACGCGCATCCCAACGTCCCCAGGCATCAAGCTTGTCATAGCTGTCATTGTTAAACGCTGAAGTGAATTGCTCGCCTATGTATTGATAGCTTACTACGCCCTGCCAATCCAGCGATGCCATCTGCCAGAAGTACAGTAGACTCGCCGCTGCCTTGTGCTCAGGCGTCAGCAGAAATTCGTTACCGCTGAGGTCCTGAGTTTGTGTACACAACGGCGACAGGCTATTGCCCTCGGACAGCGGGCCTACAGCACAAGCATTGGAGTCGGCAGACTCATAATCCTCGTATTCACTATTGTTATAGGAATACGTAGTACTAAACGTCAGGTTGTCGGTCAATAGTGCCAACACCTCTACTTCAAGGCCCCATGCCGTGGCATCGGAAGCATTCTCAAAAACAGGCACCGATACGCCATTCACAATGTCAGTCCTAAGTACCTGTATATCGGTGTAGTCATAGTAGTAGAACGCACTGGCAACATTCATTCGGTTGTCTGCAAAGCTACCTTTGTAACCTAGCTCAAACGACAGCACCTCTTCCGGATCTACGGAGTTCACATCGAGGTTATCGGTGGGAGCCATCAGGTTAAAGCCGCCCGACCGGTAGCCGGTGGCAACAAAACCATACACGAAATGATCATCCGACAGAGCGTGGTCCAAACCCACTCGCCAAGTCACTTGATCCCAATCATCTTTGGCTGTGCGCTGCCCGGGATCACCTACGTACTGCACGAAGGTCTGATCAGAACCTTCTTTTTCATCATAAGAATAACGCAGGCCAACGGTTAACACCGTTTGGTCGGTCCAGTCCCAGTCCATCTGTCCATAGGCCGCATAAGATGTTGTTTCTAATTCAGCCGCGCCTTCAAACAAGAAGTTCTCGTCGCTGACAGGAGCGTTACCTAGAAACGTTGCAGAAAGTGCACGATAAGTAGCCATAAGCTCATCGTTAGATTCGATGAAGCTCAATGCCTGTGTTTCATCACTCTGGTAGTAATAGAGTCCGGCGATAAAATTAAGGTCGCCGTCGAGGTCAGTGATAATCTGCAGCTCATGTGAATAAGCCTTATTATTTTGGCTAAAGGGCCGTGTGGTCATGCCCGGGGTTAACGTAAAGCCGCCATTGAGCAACGATACCGGAGTGCCTGGCGCTACAAAAATTTGACTCCAGTCCAGACCTGACTCAGAAGCCTTGATACCGTCGGCGTCAAAGTCAGATTTGTACTCGAAGTCAGAATAGCCGCCGGTATACTTAAGTGTGTAGCTGTCGAAGTCCATCTCACTGATGAATGTGGTTGACGTACGTTCTTGATCGACAAAAGGATTGACGTCAACCGACACCGTACTCTCGTCCTGTAGCGCAGGGTTTTGTCTTGTCATGCCCTGATTGCCGTTGGCAAAGTTTTGCCCGGGAAACATACCCGGCAGGTTGAGGATGGCCCCCGATGTATCGGGGATAAACTGAATGTAGTCTGTTGAGTAGGCGTCAAGCGTATAGGGCTGAGCGCTTCTTGGATTAGATTTCCGATTGCTCACTTTCAGTGTATTGGTCCAGCTATCGGTGGTTTCATGCTTAAGGCTGATGGTGCCGTAGTCGCTGTCTAGCTCGTCAAAGCGTTTGTTGCTCCCTTCGTTTTTCTGCAACCCTTCACGTTCTATGGTTGAGAGGGCAACTAACACTGACAACTTTTCAGTGATGGGTCCCGACGCCAAACCCTGTACCACCAAGTAGTCGTAGTTACCTGCTTCAACGATTACTTTACCGCCCCACTTTTCACTGTCGGGCTGGACGCTGATGAAGTTGACAGCACCGCCTATAGAGTTACGTCCATACAACGTACCCTGCGGGCCGCGAAGGACTTCCACACGGTCAATATCCAAAAAGTTTGAAAAACTGAAAATGTCATTTTCGGTGGTGTAAACACCATCCCAGTAAATTCCGACACCGGGATCAGAACCCAATGCAATATTTGAGCGTCCTACGCCTCGAATACTGATCCTGCTGGGAGCAACTGTTAGCGATGGCGTGTGTAAGGCTAAATCTTGAAGATTATCGATACCGAGATCATCACGGGTGTCGGCGTTAAACGCACTTACCGCTGCTGCAGTATCCATCAGGTTGGTTTCGCGTTTTTGTGCAACAACAACAACTTCCTCCAACGTCTTTTGCGCCATAACTGGGCTCGCGACCAGACTGGTCAAAGAGGTGAAGAGCAAGGTACGACTGTATTTTTGAAACTGAGGCATCATGGAAATTCTCCCGTGTCGTACCGGGCCGGCATAACACTAAAAAGACCTGTGCAGCGATTACGCCGCGGCAAGTCGTTATCAACAAGAACGCTTTATTACTTATATGCGTGAACTATTAAATTAGTACGCGAGCTAATATATAAGTGTTAATTTACTCTGTCAACGAATTATAGAGCCCAAAATTGACCAAGCTCCCACTATACTTGCTGATTACCTCGAGCGCAGCATCAGGCGTAAAGAGCTTAAAATGTACATTTTTAGCGACATTACGGACGAATAGATGACTAAAATCTCCTGAAAACATGCTATTCAGATCAAAATATTAGACTGTAATGCCATTAGGCATTCTAAGGGTGAGCGGATGCGACGAAAGAGATTATTTAGCGGATGTGAAGTCTGGCGGATTTTTTACTAGCATTTGAACTAACAAGTCGGCGTGCTTATTGATGATTTTTTCGTCTGTGGAATCAACATCAAACAACAAACGGCATTCTGGCGCAAAATAAAATAGCGTGGAGCTGGCACTGATCATAATGTAATACCAATGAACAAAGCCCTCTCGATCTATCCCTAATGACTGACCTGCCATGGCCTCTATGGCGTCACAGCCGGGCTTTATATGTTTATCAATTAGGTATCGGATACGCCAGGAATCTATCCTGGCTTCCTGGCTAACCAGCGCACTAACATTGGGGTGCCTGGCGTTGAATCGAACGTAAAACCGAACGATGACGGCCAGCTGCTCCTCTTTGGAAACTTCGTTGAGAATATCTTCCCGTTGACTAATTTGGTTGCGCATTTCCCCGAGAATATGGTCGGCAACGGCACGCCACAGTGAGGCCTTATCAGTAAAATGATAGGCGACGAGGCCGCGATGAACATCCGCTGCTTTTTCTATTTCACGCGCGGTGACGCCATCGTATCCCTGATACGAGAACAACTCAGAGGCCGCTTCAAGAAGCTTGGCCTTGGTTATCTCGGTACGCTCCTGAGTACGCTTTCGCGGCTTGGTCGGTTTTTCTTGTGTCATGTATACGGGCGCTGCGCTCGGTCACTAGTAGTCGATTTGTGCAGCTTATATTAGTTTGCCTGCTAAAAACAACGGCATATATTTGTCGCATTAAGAATACAAGAGTGACGAGACTGAGCTTCCAAGGGTCAATTTTTCCATTACACCATCAATGTATTGAAGTCATAGCCTAATACAAAAGCTCGATAATTAGAGGCAGATCAAACTCTTATCCAGTGAAAAATCCAACAGCCAGGCGTCTGTAAAATCAGTTCGTGAGCCTCGCTCTGGCTACAATTGCGGCCATAATCACGCCATGTTTCTTTGCGGTGAGCGGATAGCGACTAGAAACAATCACGGTAGCAGCAAACAATACGAGCATCAGCGGACCCGACATGATGGCCAGACTGAGCACGGCTTCAGCAGGCACTGTGTCTGGCGACGCGCCCTGCGGAAAATGTATGATATCCAGCCCTATGCCAGCGAAAAAGCTTCCTAAGCCATAGCTGGCTTTGGTGGCGAAAGAGCGTGCGGCAAAGAACAAGCCCTCCTCTCGTTTGCCCGTATTCAACTCGTGTTCATCGATGACATCTGAGAGCATGGAGTCCAGCAAGATGATGTAGGCGATAAAGAAAATTTGTGAGACGCCGTTTACACTGAAAATAAACGTAAACTTGGTGGTATCACTCATGCTTTCGAGCAATCCGGTGAAGTACAGCACTTGCGGTGAAAAGGCGAAAGCGCCGCCGGTAATGACGCACAGAGCGAGCGCGAACTTCTTATCAAAAAGCCGGGATAAATACTGAGCCGTCACCGATGCAAAAACAATTCCCAGTACAATCGAACTCGCCAGCCCCGCCAAGTGCTGAGGTTGAAAGTCGAATACATACGTGGCGACATACACCAAGAGGGTTTGGACAACACCGACTAGCGTATTGAATATAAGCACCGAAATGAACAGAACACGAAATGAATGTAGCTTGAGTGTGCGAAAAACATCGATAAAAGCCAACCAAACACGGCCTTCGCCGTCATGAGGGGAGGGTTTACGCAAATTGGGAATGAAGCTTCGAGTACCGAAGACGCACAGCAGCATCGCGCTTGTACCCATAATGGCGCAGAAGACACCAAAGTTGGGATAACTCGATTTGTTCAACATGCCGTTGCTGTACTCCCCTGTTGGCGGAAAGAACACGGCAAAACCAATCACACTAACCACTAATATTCCGACATAAGTGAAAAAAACCCGGTAGCCAATTAGCGAGGTGCGCCCGTGGTAGTCTGTTGCCAATTCGGCTCCCAGTGACAAGTGCGGAACAAAAAATAGAGTCAGCATTAATCGCACGGCAATGGCACCGCCCAGCATCCAACCGAATAACTGTATTTGACTCAGCCCATCGGGGGGAGCGAACAGGGCCATTATGGCAATGCCGAAGGGGATGGCCCCTGCCAGCATAAACGGGTGGCGACGCCCCCAACGCGACTTGAAACGATCAGACAGGCGGCCCACCATGGGGTCGGTGATCGCATCAACCATCAGCGCCATCAAAGCTGCCATGCCCGCCAGGCTGCCACTCAAACCCAACACTTGATTATAATAGAAAAACAGGAAAGTACTGAACGCCGACTGTTTTACCCCATCAGACAACTGACCTACGCCATAACTGATCTTGGTGATTAATTTCACTGTATCGGTCTCGATTAGACAGTTATTGCTGGGCTAGGAAATAGCGGCTGACGATCTTGGTATTTTCAGGATCGAACCCGCCCGACGCCGTAAGAGATTCCAGTGCTAGCAAAAAAGCATCGAGGCCAAAGTTCTCAAGCACCGCAAAAGGTCCCTCGCTAAGAGACATACCCACCCTCCAGGCCTTGTCTATTTCCTCCGGCAGCGCCACATTAGCAGCGGCGACCAATACGGCATTGCCTACCAGCGAAAGCATCAACGGCCGGTACAAGCTTTGCAGCGGTATTTCGACCTCGAGAAAGTTTGCCGCTTGATAGCTGGGCTCTGGATAACGGTAAAAGCCCTTGCCCGCAGATATACCCGTCTCGCCGCGCTCTATAAAAGGATTGAGCAACGCCAATACTCGGGGGCGCAAGCCAGGAATCGAGCCTTCATCTCTACGCCTCTCCCATTTGTCGTGGAATAAATTCAATCCAATCATATCCATAATACCCAAAGGTCCCATGCCGGCCGACGAGCCGTGCATCCAGGCACGGTCGACCTGCTCCGCGCTACCTACTCCATCGGCAACCAACATCATTGCGGTGGCGAATATGGGACCCAAAATTGCATTGAGAACATAACCCGGGTGCTCTTTGTGCAAGACCAGCGGCACGGCATTGATACTCTGCACGTAACGCTCCAGTACCTGAATGGTATTGGCACTGGTTCGGCGACCCCCGACAATATCTACCAGCGGAGACCCCATGTAAGAGTGCATGGCTGCGAAGCGATCGCCGCGCTGGACAGCGTCTTCTATCTCTGAGGGCAGCAAAAATGATGAATTGGTAGTGAGGATAGTCTTCGCCGGACACAGCCGATCGAGGTTGCGATGTACCTCGCGCTTGAGGTCTAGGTGCTCAAATACCGATTCACTCACCAAATCGGCATCGGCGGTTGCAACCATCAGCTCAGCACTAAAATCCATACCGGCAAGGGCCGCGGCAATATCGACGTTTGGATAATTATCGGTAGACGCTAGATGAGCCGCAATTCCCTCACAGCGAGCTCGCGCTTGCTGCAAGCCGTCCTCACTAACGTCATAAAGCGTCACGCGATAGCCAGCAAACGCTGCCTTAACAGCGTTGAAGCAACCCATATTACCAGCACCCACAAAGCATACCGTCTGTATTTTACTATAGACCACGACAGGAACGTCCTGTGATATGTTGCGCAAGGAAAGCCACTAGCTAATAGCTCGGGGCAGACGATCAGGCAAAATGAGATTAGTGCTGCCCTTCGCCACCAGTGCCGGCAAGTACTCAAGAATTGGGAGATCAGCCAAGGCATTCACAATATGAAACTGGGTAGGGTTTTGCTCCCAAGTGAGCTGGCTCCAATTTAACGTGCCCCGCCCAATGCGAGCCTCGGTCAACGTCGTCTCTGAAGGATAAGTAGTAGGCTCAACAATGCTGTGACCAAAGCCACTCACACCAGGGAAATAGCGCAAAGCCATCGGGTTATCCTTGCCCTCTTTGGCACTGGCATAAGTCGATATTTCCTCCATCGTGGGCTCGCGCAGGTCGTTGATACCCATCTCTACTATCTGGTGACCAAAGTGGCTGGCATTGGTCAGCCATTCCCCTTCTATTTCACGATGATCCTGAATATCTGCGTAAATTTTGGGAATGCCCTGCAACTCGCGCCCAGTGAGAATGGGATCTGCCAAATTCTCCCACATGACCAGCGTGTAGTTCCCCGCTAGCGTCTCTTTTTCTCCTTTAAACACCACCGCCGCATTCACTGCTATCAAGTTATAACCGTGACCGGCCAGCCAATCGACATTCCTGTTACAGGCATAGGTCACAGTGACCACGGCATCCTCCGCTACCTCGAAAGGCGCAGGCAGGTAGGCGGCAAGCTTCTCTCGATCAGTCAAGAACGGAATCACCATGCTAGTCACATCTCGGTACCAACCACTAGCCTTGGGAGACCGGGGTCGGGGCCCGAAATGTACGGGCATCATATAGGTCCCCTGAGAATCGAAATCAAACATATGCATCACACCTGTAATGAGGAAATTGGACCGAACACAATGAAAATAGGGATAAGTGGCGCTTAACTAAAACCAGTCAGGAGACATCGCGTAGGTTGTGTCATCCAAATCGAGGAGTATTTTGGCCCAGGCATTGATCTCCGGTAATTCGAAACGGAAAAAGTAGCGCATGGCTTGTAACTTCCCGCGATAAAAGTTCTCATCAGCAAGAGGTGGTTTCTCAGCCAATCCCTTGGTCGCAACAAAGCCCTGCTTAAGCCATATCCAGGCGATGATGACATTGCCAAACAGATCCAGATATTTCACCGAGTTAGCCAATACCAAGTCGATGTTTTTTTCCAGCATTGAGCTCAACAAAAACTCGGTCACCTGTTTTAGAGTGGCAATGGCAAGCTGTAGCTCTTCAGCAAAGCCGCTGAGTTCCGGCAGTTCACGTGCAAGAGCAATAGTCGCTTCCATTTCAGCAATGCAAGCTATGTAGCCGGCGAGACCATTTTGCGGCACTTTACGCGCAAGTAAATCCAGAGACTGGATACAGGTGGTGCCTTCATGAATGGGATTAAGACGATTATCGCGGTACATCATCTCTACCGGATGCTCGTTAACATAGCCCGAGCCACCCAATACTTGTATAGCGTAAGAGTTGGCCTTGGGGCCATACTCCGATGGCCAGCTTTTGATCATAGGCGTGAGGAAGTCGAGCAGCAGGTGTGCACTTTCTCGCTCGGAAGCAGTGGGGGCTGTTTGCGCATCATCAGCCAGAGCACAACCTAACAAGCACAGTGCATAAGCACCTTCCCCATAAGCTTTTTGGGCTAGCAACATGCGCCGCACATCGGCATGCTCAATAATCATCACTGGCGGTGCCAAGGGATCTTTGCTAGAAGGCAGACGGCCCTGCGGGCGCTCTCTGGCGTAATCGAGGGAGTACTGATAGCCGCATAATGCTGTGAGTGCGGCGCCACTGCCCACCATGATGCGAGCCTCATTCATCATGTGAAACATATACATCAAGCCACGATTTTCCTCGCCTACCAGATAGCCTTCTGCACCACCTTTTTCGCCAAAGTTGAGCGCTGTAGAGGTCTGCCCCCTGCCACCCATCTTGTGAAATAGTCCCGCAAGGGTGACATCGTTGCGCTCGCCCAATGAGCCGTCATCGTTTACTAAAAGCTTGGGCACAATAAATAGGGAGATTCCCTTGACGCCTTTAGGTGCCCCTTTTATGCGGGCCAACACCAAGTGAACAATGTTTTCGTTGAGTTCGTGGTCGCCGCCCGATATCCATATTTTGTTACCGGTAATGCGGTAAGTACCATCGCTTGCAGGCACTGCGGCTGTTGTGATGTCTGACAGACTAGAGCCCGCGCCCGGCTCACTCATGGCCATAGTACCGGCGAAACGACCGTTTAGAAGGGGTTCTAGCCATTTCTTTTTCTGCTCAGGCGTACCATGTGCATTAATCAAATTGGCGTTGGCATTGGTCAGGCCAATGTAGCCCATAGTGGTACTACCCGCTGCACTAAGGTAGGCAACAGAGGCCGCCGTCACCAACGCAGGTAGCTGCATGCCACCCAGTTCGTAATCGGCACTGGGGAAGGCCAGGCCCGCATCCATAACGGCATCTAGAGCGACCTTGATCTCCGGAATCATCTCAACCTTTTCGCCGTCAAAGGTAGGCTGGTTGGTGTCTACCTTTTGACGCATGGGCAAAAAATACTTCTCGGCCACGGTTTTAGCCGTTTTAATCGCCGCGTCGAAGGTTTCTCGATTGTGGTCGGCATAACGCGCACGACTGGTAAGAGATTCGGCGTCAAAAAGTTCGTAAATCATGAACTCGATATCGCGTTGGTCTAGGAGAGGTGCTGCCATAGCTGTTACCTTGTCACTGTCAATAGCAGCATAGCCTAGCAGCGATGACTCGATTCTACCTGTCACCCAGGTGACTGTTTACTCGAAAGGTACGACTTCTTTTTCCAGAGATATCATATCTCGAACCCAAAGAAATCCGTCGCGAGTTTCCACCAAACCGCTCTTTTCCCACTCGCGAAAGATGCGATTGACGCGCTGGCGCGAGCCTACCGTGAGTCGGGCGACGTCATTTTGACTGAGCTTTGCACCCAGCAGAACACCGCCTTCAAGCTCGGAGCCATGTTCTCGGCCCAGCTCTAACAAGCGACCAGCAACGCGAGCACGCAACGGGTAAAACGCCATGCCCGTTAGCAAGATATAAAGTCCCCGAGCATCATCCACATTGTGGCGAAGCAAGTTGCGATACAGCATGGGCCAAGCTTCGCCAACCGCTTGCATGGCCTGCTGGCTAATCACCAGAATATCGGACGCTACCAGTGTTTTGGCATCGATCAGCCGCTCATAATCGTTCACCACAAAGGGCGCACCTAGCCAAGATCCGGCTTCACAGTCGTTGAGGACGAATTCGTGCCCCATAGCGCTGGACACCGCAGTTCGGACGCGTCCAGACATGATTCCAAATACATCGGTAGTGCGGTCGCCCATCGACCAGAGATAAGTATTGGCCGGCATGATTTCAAAGCGGACTGCTGCGAGCAAGCCATCGAGAACCTCATCCGGAATATCCACAAACCAACTGGACTGCTGCATGAATAGCCGCATTGGAACACTATCCATTAGCTAAGGCCGCTCGCAGAAACGCGCTGACATATCTTAAGAACATCCAAATTATCTAACCTAATGCGCATATTTAAAACCCTTACTGTGGCGTGGCTCTAAGCTAAACTGACTGATCATAGGATGCAACGTGTCACGCAATAACACGTAAAATCAGACGAGAAAAATCGGGACTGGCCTTCGGTTTACCGCCTATACTCAAACACAAGGCTATCATTGCTTCGCAAGATCAGCCTCAGTACCAGATACAACAAAACGTGAGGAGTTTCGGCGTGCATAAAATTACAAGGTTAAGTCTAGTTTTGTCACTACTGCTACTGAGCGCCTGCAGTGGCACCACGTTTATCTACAACCGTCTGGATTTTCTCGTGCCGTGGTACCTGGATGACTATGTAGAACTCAATCGAGTACAGAAGTCCTCACTCGATGATTTGCTAGAGCCGCACCTACAATGGCACAGACAAGAGGAACTCCCCCGCTATTTGGTGATGTTGGTAGCAATAGAACAAGCATTAGAGAACGACATACAAATAGAAGACATAGCGCAATTCTCTGTGCAATTTGAAGAGGCTTGGCAACGCCTGGAGAGCGTGATGCTAGAATGGATGATGGCACTGGGCGACCAGCTCAGTGATGAGCAAATCGAAGACTTCCTCGCTAACCTGCAAAAGCAACAGCGTGAGTACGAGGAAGAGTTTCTACCGCGCAGCGAAGAGGCGTACTTTGAAGAGAACTACGACAACCTGCTGGACAGTTTTCAGGACTACCTTGGCCGCCTCAACAAGTCACAGCGCGACATACTAAAGCTGGCAGCGGCCGACTTTCAACGCTTCGACGCGGCTTGGCTAACCGAGCGCGCCGCCTGGTTGCAGCGACTAGAAGAACTGCTGCAGCGAGAACCCCAATGGCAGCAGCGGCTACTGGAAGCCATTGCCCTGCGTGATGATCGCGCTTCCCAAGATTATCTAGCGCGTTATGAGCACAATATTCAACTGGTACAACAGAGTATGGCTAAAATACTCAACAGCCGCACCGACAAACAAGACCGGCGCTTGAGTAAAAAATTAGCTAATCTGCGTGAAGACTTGGAGACATTGATATCCGATAAAGATTAAGAGCGGCCGAGAACAGCGGACTGCATGGCTCAAGCTGGAAACACCGACCTGCCGGAGGGATGTGTCCAAAATACTGACATCCATATCGAATCGACGCTTTGTGGGCAATACATGCCTAGTAGTCTCTTTAGCGCACAGTTTTCTTTTTCGGGACTGTCATATAAATCTGTCACTGACGCGACTAAGTACAAAACAGATATAGCAAACAATCCAGTGAGGTGTCTCATGCAAGTTCGAAATGTGTTGCCATTACGGCGCTTACTATTATTTCCCCTCCTGCTGGGCATCTCCTTGACCCTGTCTGCCTGTGGCGGAGGCGGAGGCGGAGGGAGCAGCAACGACAGCGGTGGAATTGGAGTCCCGGTAGCGCCGGCACCCACACCGCCCGAGCAACCACCGGCTCCCGTAAAACTCACCAGCAATGAAGCGGGCCGATTTTTAAGCCAGGCGACCTTTGGGCCCAATACTGCCGCCATAGCTGACTTGATTGATAAGGGCGCCGAGCAATGGATGGTCGACGAATTTGAAAAGCCAGCCTCCCTGCATCTGGCAAAGGTGCTCGCTGGCTTTCCAGAAGACGGGTCCTTTCTCGACGAAATGGGCATGCCACTGCCGGAGGTGGTGTTTCTCGCCTCGGACTCTTTCTGGCAGACAGCCGTAGAAGGGAACGATCAATTAAGGCAGCGCATGGCGTTTGCGCTATCGCAGATACTGGTTATCTCTGTTGAGAGTAACCTTGGCCGCGTTCCACAATCGGTTGCTCATTATATGGACATTTTGACCGAGGGAGCATTCGGCAACTATCGAGATCTGCTTGAGAATGTGACCTATTCTCCAGCGATGTCCATTTATCTCACCTACCTGAGAAACGAAAAAGCCGATCCACTGACCGGCCGTGTGCCGGATGAGAATTACGCGAGAGAACTCATGCAGTTGTTTACTTTGGGATTAGTAGAGCTGAATCCCGATGGAACCCCTGTCACCAATTCCGATGGGAGCCAAATTGAACTGTACGACAATTCGGACATTACCGAAGCCGCCAAAGTCTTTACCGGCCTCAGTTTTTCCAATATTCCCTTCCAGTCACCCCTGCGTGCACTGCCCATCGAGGCCTTCTACACACCATTGAGCATGTTTAACGATTTTCATTCCACTCAGTCGAAAACATTTCTCGATGTGACTATTCCCGAAGGTACCGGCGGAGAGCAAACCATTGATATGGCGCTGGACGCCATTTTCGATAACACCAATGTTGGCCCCTTTATTGGCAGGCAGCTGATACAACGCTTTGTGACCAGTGCGCCTTCAACAGCTTATGTGACGCGCGTAGCGGCGGCATTCGACAGTGGTCGCTATGAACTCCCCTCTGGCGATGTAATTGGCAACAGCGCGCGCGGAGATTTGCAGGCTGTGATAGCCGCTATTTTGTTTGATAGCGAAGCGCGTGATGCAACCCTCGCCGAGAGTCCAGAATTTGGAAAATTGCGCGAACCCATTCTGCGCTTTACCCATTGGGCGCGAGCGTTTGAAGTGAATAGTGCTGATGCTAGTAATGAGCAGGCGCTGCGAAATACCGCCCGCTCCGATTCGCTCGGTCAGCAGGCCTATCGCTCGCCTTCCGTGTTTAATTTCTATCGACCTGGCTATATTGCTGCCGGCACTGAAACCGGGGCGGCTGAACTGACCGCGCCGGAGCTGCAGATCACTAACGCAAGCAGCATTGTGGGCTATGCCAATATTATGACAACCTTTGCCCGTGGCGTTTCGCCGCTGGTAGATCGCAATGGTATACGTAACTACCAACCCGACTATTCGGCTCAAATAGCAGTAGCGGCCGACACTGATGCCCTACTGGACAATCTGGACCTGCTGCTAACCCACGGCACATTGCGTGATGAAACCAGAACCCGAGCAGAAGAAATATTGGCCGAACTGCCCACTGAGACCGACCAAGAAAAATTGTTGCGCGTGCGACTTGCCAGCGTGCTTGTTATGACTTCACCTGAATATATTGTGCTGCGCTAAGCGCGCCCAAAAAAAGGACAGTAATCATGCAAAATAGAAGGAAATTTCTAACATCTTCACTGGCTGTTCCAGTCGCCCTGGCTAGCGGTTCGATGCTCAGCACTCTCGCCAACTTTCAAGCGCAGGCCGCGGACACCGATGGATACCGAGCATTGGTGTGTGTCTTTTTGTTTGGCGGCATGGATTGCCACGATACAGTATTACCGTTTGATCAGCCCTCATATGACGATTACAGCCAAATTCGCGCTTCGCTACTGTCTTCTTATGCTGCCCAGCCAGGCGGTTCCTCGCGAACCAAAGAATCGCTGCTAGCACTGCAACCGACCACTGCAAATTTTGGCTCGCGCCAATTCGCACTACCACCTCAAATGAGTGGCATGCATCAACTATTTGAACAGGGCAAAGCCGCTGTTATAGGCAACGTTGGGCCATTAATAGAGCCCACCAATCGCACTACCTTTAATAATGGCACGGCCAAATTGCCCGCGCGTTTATTTTCACACAATGATCAGCAGTCTACCTGGATGTCGTTTGCGCCGGAGGGCTCGCAGTTCGGTTGGGGCGGTTTGTTCAGCGATGCGGCTGCGCAGGGCGGCGCCAATGCAGATAGTATCTTCTCCGCGGTGTCGCTGGCAGGAAATTCCGTATTTCTCACCGGTGATAGTGTTTCTCCCTATCAAATTGGGGTCGATGGCGTACCCGCCATTCAGCTGATCGATCTCGGCGGAAATGCTCTGGGCACAAAGCTGCGCGATCATTTTTATTCAAAGGGATCCAATCCCAGCAATTTATTCGAACGCGACTTTATCAACTTGAGCCAAGTGTCACTCGATGCCAACGACATATTGGACAGCGCGCTGCAATCGGGCTCAGCCATACAAACGTCTTTCCCTGCCAGTGGGCTGGGAGCACAACTGCGTGCGGTTGCTCAGACTATGGCAGTGCGAGAGACACTCGGTGCTTCGCGGCAGGTGTTCTTCGTCGGGCTGGGCGGTTTCGATACACACTCAGATCAGGCCAACAATTTACCCAGCTTGCAGCAGGATATAGGCGACTCTATAGCCGCGTTCTACAACGCAACCGAAGAGCTGGGTATTGCCAACGACGTTACCACCTTCACCATGGCTGACTTCGGGCGGACGCTGACAGTGAACGGCGACGGCACCGATCACGGCTGGGGTTCACATCATTTTGTAGTGGGTGGCGCGGTTAATGGAGGTGATATCTACGGAGACATTCCAGAGTCGGTCCTGCAGCATAATCAGGATGCCGGTAACGGCAGGTTAATTCCCTCGGTTTCAGTTGAACAATTTGCAGCACCTCTGGGCCGTTGGTTTGGCCTGAATCAGACGGAGCTTGATGCGGCCTTGCCCGGACTGGCGAACTTTCCGGGCGGCGGGCTAGATTTCATTTAGTGGCATACCCTTAGCAGTCTATGTATTTTATTGACACCCCGCACAGGTACAATTGGGGTTCTGAAGTAGTGAGGACGCCCGCAGTGCAGTCGGCCTTGGAGCTGGTTAAGAGTCATCATGCTGACAACTTTGGTTGGGCGCTGGCTTGCTGTGCGTGGGATAGTCACAGCGCTGAAGACGTGCTGCAGGAGGCCTATTTGCGAGTACTGGATGGCCGCGCCAAGTTCGGAGGCAAGTCTTCCGCGAAAACCTGGTTCTTCGCTGTCATTAAGCGTGTGGCCAGCGATGTGAAACGCACGCAAACACGACGCTCGGTTTTAAACTTACGTGTGTTGGCCGGCGATATAGCCAGTCTTGCAGAACAGAGGCCCACGCAGAGCGCAGTGTACGCACAGGAAAGTGCACAGCAACTACAAAGCGCGTTGATGCTGCTGTCGGTCAGACAACGGGAGGTCTTACACCTGGTGTTTTATAGTGAATTAAGCGTAGAAGAAAGTGCGCAGGCCCTGCGAATATCGGTGGGCTCTGCGCGCACCCATTACCAGCGAGGAAAAGTGCGGCTGGCTCAATTACTAACCCAGGAAGAGGCCAATGAATAATACCCCCGACAGTCAAGACGGCGTATTGGCAGCACGCTTCAAGCAGATGCGACAAGCAGATTATACAGTGGTTCCGGCCCTTCCCACGCAACAGCAGCTGGACACGTTGTCGCCTGT
Source organism: Halioglobus sp. (assembly GCA_047626655.1). GTDB lineage: Bacteria > Pseudomonadota > Gammaproteobacteria > Pseudomonadales > Halieaceae > JBALVT01. Next base: position 2,834 of record JBLHSI010000018.1, on the reverse strand, counting down.
AGCGACGGCTTCCGGGTTTTCAGGCGCCCCCTGGAAGATGGCGGCTGCAGCCTCAGTGGTTGCGGTAACGACGGTGGCGATAATGCTGAATCAGACGGTATCGGAAGACCCCGCGGTATTGTACGCAAGCATAATGAATACCAATGCAATGATTACAGATTCTCTAATGCGTGTTTCCGATGGCACCCTACCTGAAACGGGCAGTCTGCAGAGTGCTTTTGATATTGGCAGATCCCTTGTGGGAACGGTCCAGTAGAACTGAATATTCGCGATGGCGAAGGAATAGGAAATGAAATCATCAAATGCAATTTTTTTAGCACTCAGCTTTTGTCTCGCGACAATGGCGGTATCATCGACTCAGGCGCAAACCGAAGGGCTGGGCGATGTACGCGGCAACAAAGAGGCTCTTCGGATGGGCCTGTATCCACCCGACATCATCATGAAACACCAACAGCGCCTGGGTATCACCGGCGAACAGCGGCGCAGTATTTTAAAGGCGGTGCAAAAATTTCAAGCAGAGGTCGCAGACTTACAGTGGACTCTGCAGAACGATCAGCAGTTGCTACAGCAATCACTTGCTGCCTATCCGGTTGAAGCCCCGACTACATTAAGGCAAGCAGAGAAGGTGCTGGAATTAGAATCCCGCTTCAAGCTGGCTCATTTCAAACTTTTGGTCGCGATAAAAAACGAACTGATGCAGGAGCAGGTAGACATGCTAAATCGTACTATTCGAGAGCGAATGGGCAAGAAGCGCTCCTGATTACTGCTGTATACGCATGATGCTGGTTGAAGCAGCCCCCGATAACCCTCAAACTTGCCCATACCGCTTGCACTATAAAGGCGTGTAAACTGGAGCGCATACAAAATCAGATTTCAAGAGATTGCCATGCCCACTGCAGCTCACCCTCTAGCGCCCCACTATCTACCCAGCTATCTAGCGGGCCCCGACGGCAGTGATTCATTACTGACAGTCGTTGTTGTTCTACTGGTATTGGGGCTCATGCTTGTCGGGAATTTGTATTTGAAGTTGCACTCCGTACCCGAACGACTAGCCCACAAGCACAATCACATGCAACTTCAAATTATTACCGTATTGGGACTGCTCGCACTATTTACGCATGACAATATTTTCTGGATTGCCGCTCTCCTGCTCGCGGTGGTACGCCTGCCGGATTTCATGACGCCCATTAAATCTATTGCCAAGTCACTAGAGCAACTGGCGGCTAAGTCTATGGAAGATGAACAGGTAAAAGCCGGGGCCGAGGCACCACCTGCAGCGGAGAAGGAGGAGGACTAAATTATGCTGGAATTCATACTGTGCTCACTGGTTACCATCCTGCCCGACTACATGATTCGCCGCCATACACAGGGCAAACGCTGGGGCTATGAGATTACCTTCTTCAGTATGTGGTATGAGCTTCGCTGGGGTATTACTGCATGTTTGTTACTCACTATAGCTTTGATAACGCTTATATTTTATTACCATCCTTCCACGACAAATTCATCTCCTATTTTTCGTACGGTCACCATCCTGCCTGAGGTACCTGGCAGAGTGGAGGAAATATTTGTAGAAAATAAGGCCATAGTAAAAGCTGGCGACCCTCTCTTTAGCCTTCTAGATGCAACCCAATTGGCAGCAGTTGAGTTTGCCAGAGGGCAAGTACTCGAAGTGGATACGGCCTTTGCTATAGCCGAGTCACAATTGGCCGCCACGGCAGGCATTGTGGAACAGGCCGAGGGTAGCCTGGAGCAGGCTCGCAATGAGCTGCGAATGAAACAAGGCCTGCAAAGAAAGAGTGCCGGCAGTGTCAGCGCTAGAGAAATAGAACGATTGGAAAATTCAGTGGCCTCGAGAGAGGGTACTCTCGCTGCGGCGATGGCAAATAATCAGGGCGCCGAAGCACAGCTGTTAAGCGTACTGCCGGCGAAAAAAATGAGTGCGCAAGAGATGCTCAATCAGGCTGAGGTGGAACTCAACAAAACGATTATTGTCGCTGGCATTTCCGGACAGATTCAACAGTTTACGCTTCGCCCTGGCGATATCGTTAATCCCTTTGTGCGACCGGCTGGACTTTTGATACCAACCGAGGGGCCAGAATCTGGACTACAACGGGTGCAGGCAGGCTTCAGTCAGCTCGCGGTCTCGGTCATAAAACCGGGCTCTCTGGCCGAAATTTCGTGCCTTTCAAAACCCTTTACCATAATTCCCATGGTGGTTACTGCGGTGCAGAATGTTATCCCTGCGGGGCAGATAAAGCCCGGTGATTTACTGGTCGACATTCAGGATAGGGCCAAACCCGGCAGCTACATGGTTACTATGGAGCCGCTCTACCCGAATGGCCTCGATGGCGTTATACCCGGTACCAAATGTATCGCCAACGCTTACACCAATAATCATGCATTGATCGAATCGGGTGATCTGAGTTTCGGAGAAACCCTCTTTTTGCATGTAGTAGATGCCGTAGGCGTGGTGCACGCGATACTGCTGCGCATCCAAGCCCTACTCCTGCCCGTTAAAATGCTGGTCTTTGGTGCGCATTAGAAGCCAGTAGTCTTTAACGCCAAAAAAGGTACTGTCGATAGACGTTCACCATTGCCATAGAGGAAATCATGTTCCCGCACTCCACCCGTTTGAGATTTAGAGTTTGGCTATCGCTAATACTGGCGTTGGTCCTCCAGGGCTGCGCAACGATCAACCCACCCGACAATGTCGCAATTACCCAGATAGATGAGCAGTCTGGCTATCGTATGGGATCGAGCCAGACGGGGGGTATGTTCGGCGACACCTTGGTGCTCCTGTCATTTTCGGGTGGCGGCACTAGAGCGGCCGCACT
>JBLHSI010000017.1:0-25176 GCA_047626655.1 Halioglobus sp. | reverse complement strand
CTCATACCGTGATCTCTTAGAATTCGCGCTCGCTGCGCGGTCTCTGCGTCTTTGAATACCACCATGCCGCCCTCGCCCGTTGTGATCGACTTGTTAGCGAAAAAACTGAAACACGAGCAATCACCATCCAGCCCAACGCGCCTATTCTTATAGGTAGCACCCAACGCCTCTGCACAGTCCTCTATCACCAACAGATTATTTTCCGCCGCAATCTCCCCAATTTCATCAAGTCGTGCAGGTTGTCCATAGATATGTACCGGCATAACAGCCTTGGTCCTCGGAGTTATCAATTTCTTTAACTCATCAAGGTCGAGAGTCCAGGTATCTGACTCAACGTCGGCGAGTACCGGTGTTGCCCCGGAATGAATAATGGCATTAATACTGGCGCCAAAAGTAAAGTTCGGCACGATAACTTCGTCACCTCGGCCAATGCCCAAAGCCGTTAAAGCTAGCTGTAAAGCAACCGTACCATTGGAAACGGCTATGGCGCGCCCTCCGCCTAAATAGTCGCTGAAGGCGTTCTCGAATAAGCCGATGAACTTTCCTTGGGAAGAAATCCAGCCACTACTGACACATTCAAGCACGTTGCTTATTTCTTGATGTCCGATATCTGGCTGTAACACCATAAATTGGCGGATTCGTGAGGGTGTCGAGAAATCAACAACACGATGCGATGCGTCGAGCAATGGTAGGCATCGAACCTCTTGCTCGAAAAGGCTCCATATTTCTGAAATCTTACAGTCAACCGGCAGGTAATGAGGCGTTCTATTAAAGATGGTCGAATCATCTCTAATCAAGTCGCTCATCGCGAATCCAGATAGCAGAGCACGACGTGCATCACCATCGGTTAGTGAACCCATGAGCTTATGATCTTCGTCCACCACAAAGACGACACCAAGGGTATTGGCGTTAATAGCCTCCAACACGTCACGAAGCGCTATCGGTAGCGTGACGATCAAACTATTCAAATTTATATTATCCGTAACTGTCATATTGGCCATAGTATTTTATTCGTAGTTATGAAGTGGTGAGAGTGTGTAGTAGTTCTCTTTTCATTTGCCTAGACCGTGAAAGATCAACGCGGTCTAAGTAAGTTGGGCTGGATACCCCTTGGTAAGAAAAGTCAGCGACTGCCAATACTGTCTTTGGAAGCGAGACCTTTTGCACAGCGTGCTTCGACATAGCATTTGCAACGCCAGCCGTCTATTTCCCTAGTTTCGATCTAACAATACCCACTTGCTGTAGCAAGTGCTCAGGCGCGCAGTGGTAGACTTCCACTGAATAGTAGCCCACGTCAGATTTGATATGCGGCCAAAACCAGGCATCCTCTGTAAAAGGTTTATTCGAGTCTTCCAGACCATTGTTGTCACTGAGGTGATAACCAACAATTCTATCGTTACATATTTCAAACATAGTAACGGGATCAAAGTTAAGTGAGTTTGCTGACACTTTAAGATGAGCCACATCGATCAACTGCCCCACATTAGACGGCATCATCGTCATAATTTCCTGACTTTCCTGTGGGTCACACATCAACAAAGGGTTAGCAGAAAATTCAGCGGCATTTCTTGCTGAAAGGACATTATTCTCTATCATTAAGGAAACACCGGCTTTCTTCGCGATGTCGGCCAATCGTGATACACGACTGACAAACACTTCTATGCACTCATCGCGATCGAAAAGGTTTCGATTCGGTATGCGCTTACCTAATTCATCCACTTTAGGATCGAGTAAAAATCCGGCATGAAAGCTGTATCGATCTGAGCCGATTGCGACACACCACTCGAGCGCCTGCTCGACATGCGCAACACTTCTGCCACCTACTACCGCATCCAGGGAACCCAAATTGAGCACAAAGGGATCTGCCGGTGGCGGAAAATAGTTGTGTATCTGGAAGTTAATACCCGGCGTCAACGCTTGTAAATCGCTCAATAGCGTCTGGGAGTATTCGCACCCTGACAACTCTATTGAGGTAGCGCCTGCACTAATAAGTTCTGCAGAGACAGCAGCTGCTGTTCTGCCACTGAAACCACCGGTTGAAATGTAAATCATGTCGCCCTCTACTCCTTAAAATACTGGCCCACCGAAAATAGCTCACCACTTCCAAGATTAGTACAGGCCGGACCTTGGTCTCGCCTGTTGTTTATGCTCATAGGCCAGCTATAGCTCTATCAATTCATCTTCGGCAAAATCACGCGACGCCGTGCGACCCACAACATCATCCCAGCGCATTGGCGAAATACCGGTTCCGGGCCGCTTGGCCGTCATATTGTGAGCACTAAAAGCGTCGCCGGCCCTAATTGCCTCACTAGCCAACAGCGATTTGCGCATCACCGGCGCGTTTCTAGCTTCACTGGGCGTAAGTCGCTTTATACCGTCACCTAACGCAAGTTCTATGTTGCGTATTGCTGAGACCAGAGCGGTAAGCTCTTCTGGCTCAAGACTGGCCAGATGATCAGGGCCCGGGAGAGTCCGATCCAGCGTAAAATGTTTCTCTATGACACAAGCTCCCATGGCTACAGCCGCAACCGACACTTCTATACCAGGGGTGTGGTCGGAATATCCCACTTTGACGCCGAAGGCAGTTTGCATACTCTGCATTGCGCGAAGATTGACTTCATCCATTGGCGTAGGATACTCGGTGGTGCAGTGTAGTACGGAGATATTCGCTCGCGGCGTACCCGCCTGTTCAAGCGCTTCAATAGTGGATTCGACCTCGCCCAACGTCGCCATGCCAGTGGAAAGAATGACTGTCTTACCTAAGCTGCCAATATGACGCAAGTATGGCAAGTTGGTCAGTTCACCGGACGGAATTTTGAAAACATCCTGGCCGAGACCAACCAGCAGGTCGACACTTTCAATATCGAACCCCGTGGAGAAAAATCCAATGTTATGCTCTGCACAGTGGGCTATGAGTTCATTATGCATTTCGGCGTTAAGTTCGAGGCGGCGCAGCATTTCATGCTGGGACTCTTCGGCGCTAGTAGTCTGGGTCTGGTAGACAGCCTTCTCGGCGGTCCGCGTAACTTGGCGGTCGGCTTTAAAAGTCTGAAACTTCACCAGGTCAGCACCCGCTTCGGCAGCGCGTTCAATCAACTGCTTGGCCAAAGCTAAATCGCCATTGTGGTTGACGCCCGCTTCGGCGATGATGAGTGTTCGGTTTTTCATTTTTTTTCATATCCTGTAAATCGAGTTTGATCCGCCTGGTTGTGCCGTACGCACAATCCTATTCCTACTACGCAGTTTTTGCCCAGCGTAACGCCGTCTTTAATGACACAGCCACTGCCTACGAAGCTACCCTCACCCACGGACACAACGCCGTTGAGGATAGCGCCGGTAGAGATATGACAGTGATCGTCAACCAGCGCGTCATGTTCAACCAGCGCTCGTGTGTTGATGATGCAGTTTTTACCAATTCTAGCACCGGCATTGACGATAGCCCCGTGCATCACAATGGTGCCAGAGCCAATAGTTGCGTGAGCAGAGACATTGGCCGTCGGCGAGATAATGTTTGGCAAACTAAAACCGAGCTCTATCGCGCGCTGGTAGAGGCTAATACGCTTTTCGGGTGATTCGATCTGCCCCACGGCAATAACGGCATACTGATATTTTTTGGCCAACTCTGGCAGTTCCGCATCCGTAGCGATCACAGCATAGCCAAAGTGTTGAGTATGCATTTCTTGTTGCATACCGACCAGGCCCGCGATGCGGTATTGGTCATGTTGTTCGATGACATCAATACAGGCGTGGGCATGCCCTCCGGCACCGATCAGGATCACGCTGGGCTTGCTCATGACACACCAAACACAAATACTGAACGACTCTTAACATAAGCTAAGAGCAGGCAATGGCAAGCTTGTTGTTCGACTTTCTTAAGCAAGGTTTCTCTCATGCAATTTCCAGTTTCATTTCGGGCGTCCTGTCTGAATCGCGATTTTAATTGTAGGTGACATTGTTACAATATTCACATGGCTGCATTGAATCTATACCAGACCATTAAAAATCGAGGTCACAATTGGCGCCCCCCAAACCGTTGGCGCAGCAACCCTGTTAGATCGATCAGGTGATTGAGCCTGTTAAAACTATAAAGACCAAACAACGCCACTGCTAAAGATCCGGCGGCATAACTCACTATTGCCGATACACTTGCAAGAAATATGGTCAGTCCCCCTGCTAACAGGAGAAGTACCGTATAAAACACGTTGCGCCCGCTTGGCTTGAAACCAATCAGTTGTTTAGCCGCGATTACTGTCACGCAGAAGAGACAGAGATGACCTGCAGCAAAACCGGCACCGGCCATCACCAAGCCCCATTCGCTTACCCCTGGGATAAACGTTCCCAAATATGCTGCGCTCCAAATTATTTGAATAGAGATATAAGTACGACCGCGACCGGCGGCCAGAAAAATATAAGTCATTGGCCAGCTAGCCACCTTAAGGATATCACCAAGCACTTGCCAGCTTAGTAATTGTGCTGCAGGACTGAAGCTTTCAGCATAGAGCAGATGTATCACCCACGGCGCAAAAGTAATCATCGCCAGTAGGGCCGGGCCAGCCAATAATAGACCCATCTCCATTTGCTCGTTGACCAGTTTTCCAGCGCGCTTGCGCTCACCAATAGCCGTTGTGAGTCGAGGAAAAAAATCCATAGACATTGCGTTGAGCACAAACCCGACATAAGTAAATGAAATGGCCCAAGCCGCTTGAAAAAAACCGCTCGCCTCCAGTCCAAGCTCCCGCAGGACAATAGAACGAACCACTAGCGGAGTCGCCAACATCAGCAAGCCGGCTGACATGAGAGGTATACCGAGCTTTAGAATAGCTAGCCACTGTTGTCGAATCGCAATAATGTCATAGGGTAGCTTCGGGCGCGGCAAACGGGCGGCGTAGTAGCCGGCTGCTAGAAAATTGGCTGCCGGTGCCGCTATTACAAACCAGAGTACGCCATCCGTACCCAGCAGATACACCGTCAAAATCCCAACCAACGCACCCACAAGAGCACTGAGGATACCAACCTTTGCCAGGTCACCAATTCGCCGCAAACCTTGCAGTACAGAGTTTTGAGATCCGGCTATTAGGGTCAGTAGTAACCCGACACCTAACCAGCTCACTTCGCCGGCATGTGCGACGTCGCCAAACACCCACAGCGCAACCGGTTCACGCAGCAACCACAGTGCGGCCATGCCCGCAACGCCCAAGATCAGGCTACCTAACCAAAGTGCGCGCCGAACAATGGATAATGTCTCTGCATCGTCCGCGGCCTCCGCGACTAGCCGCACCCCACTGCTGCCAATCCCGCAACCAGCGACCGTGGCAGCAATGTTCATGACATTCATATATAGGCCCATAAGCCCTATACCTACGGGCCCGAGCATTAACGCCAGAACTTTTACTTTGACGATACCGATGAGCATATTGATAACGGAAGAACCGCCAATAATAGCGCTGGACCGGAAAACCTGACGATGTGATGTCTTTTCTGTCAATTTACTCAAGCGATGAGAATCCACGCCCACCACTCAAAGCGACAGACTGCTCTCTTTTCTGGCACTGAAATAGTGACATGTATTTAATCAAATTTATTTTTCGGCAATTGCAATTAACGTATCAGTCTTATCGATACTTTGCAGCATGTTTGAGTAGGCTGTATCCAATTGATCGTTCGCCATCATCGACCATTTGATATGGCCACCAGGTCCTTTTTCTTTTAGCCAATAGAGATGATTGGCCAGGTTGTATCGCTGGAAACCACTCACCAGCGTATTCCTAAAATTCGCTTTTTCCAAAAAAGCGGTTAACGACAAGCGATTATGAAGTACTAAATGCTCGCTCCAGAACGTGAACTTCTTAAACTCTTCCAATTCAAGCTGGGAAAACAAAAAGTCATTCGCATGAGGAACCTCAATAATAATTTTTCCGCCGACTTTTAGTTTGTCATAGGCTGTCGTCAGTAAGTCAAGCGGATCGGTAAGATGTTCAAACACGTGAAACAGCGTAATCACATCAAATTCGCTGTAGGGCACTTCTGAAATACTGCTATACGCCTCATAATTTAGATCTTTAAGCGAATCTAATGATCTTTGCTGAGGTTCTACTGCAACTACTCTCTCCGCATAGGGCGTCAGCAGATCCAAAATACCACCAGCGCCGGTACCCACATCCATCCAGCTCTTATTGCTTATCATGGCAAGAAACTGATCCTTTCTCCTGGAATCATCTTCGAAAGAATCGACTAGGGCTTTGTCTCTGTTGTCTTCTTTCCAATAATGTGGAAACTCATGTTTCTCGGCATAATGTGATAGATCCATGTGCTTTGAAGTGGATGTGAAAATCACACCGGATTTTTTACAGCGCATAACGGAAATATCATCCCTATCCCTGACTCTCGGATAAAATGATTCTATATCGCTCTCATCACAAATTCCCCAATCACATAGTTTTTTAACTATTTCGTTTTCCATAGTATTTTTCCAAATTTCAAGCTGTCAAAATTATCCCAAACCCATGCTTCACATGAAGATCTCAGCGACCAAAATTGGAGGCGTTTGGGTAAACTATTGCGTTTCTCTAAATACTCCAGCCGCCATCGACCACAATATTTTGGCCCGTAACATACCGTGACGCATCACTTAATAAAAAGATCAGGGCACCAGGCAGGTCGTCAGGCTCGGCCATTCTATTGCCAACCAGTACCTTCTTAGAATACTGCTCCACGAACGAATCTGTTTGATTATTGTGGACACCCCCTGGAGATAACGCATTCACTCTTATTCCATCCTCACCCAAGTATGAGGCAAGATATTTCGTAAGACTCAATAGCGCGCCTTTTATCGCAGAGTATTCAACCGGGCTGGTGAAATTCGCATTTTCATACAGCTCGAATCTTGGGGCCATAAAACCATATATCGAGGCTATATTAACTATGACTCCGCTGTGCTGATTAACCATAATTCTAGATATCTCCTGGGACATCAGAAAATACCCTCCCAGATGGAGATTCACGTTCTCACAAAAGTCTTCGTAGCTAACATCCTCAAATTTTCGTCCATAATTCTCGTTTCGGGGATAAGCATTGTTAACCAATGCATCTATCACTTGGTATTTATCCAAGACAATGTCAATCATGTGCTTGATCGAAGTTTTACAAGTAATATCGACTTTGATGAACTCGATTTTACTTGTATCGAGCGCCGTTGATAATTCGTTCATCGCTTTGTTGCCAGCATTCTCGTCAACATCGGCAATAATCGCTATCCCGCCGTTCTCAATGACAGCCTTTACAAAGCCTTTTCCTATTAAACCTGCTCCGCCAGTAATTACGACAACTTTATTTTCCAGATCAAATGACGATTTCATCAATATCCACTTCTCTATTTTCGTTTTTCGAAATATTCGCGGCGATAAGAACTCTCATCGTATCAATCACAAGGCCGGGGTCAACGATCGGCTTTTGGGTCCTAATCATTGCTATAAAATCTGAGAGAAGTCGGCGGAACATAGTGAAATTGTCGTTAGTCTCAGCGTGAAACCGCTTCTTGTCACTCCAAAAATCAAACTGTAGCGTCTTCGATGTGATTCCCAAAGCGTCTATATATATTAGCGAGTTATCTGTATTTTTGATCATCATCGACGTGTGCTTTGCCTCATGGCAAGAGACGCTCTTAACTTGGAATCCAGTGACCCCGAATATTCCGTCGAGCATATGTACGCCGTATTTCTCCATCCCGTTTACAACGGTGCCCCTAATCAGCTTCATATCACCGAAACTAGAAATACTCGATCTAATGTCATCAAGCTCTCTTGCGTATCTCGCGCCTGCGCAGGACATTAATTTTCCAGCTTCGAGGTAATCCCTAAAAAACCGTAACTCGTCCACGTCTAAACTCAAAGGCTTGTCGATAAATACAAACTTGCCTTTCTCAAGGAATATCTTTGCCAGACCGTAGTGCGTCTCATAATCATCTCTTGCGATAATGACACCATCGACTTCGTCTACCATATCCTCAATATCCAAGACTACGTGAGGAATTTTAGACGCTCTCGCTAATTTTTTTGTCTGCTCAAGGTCCTGTGTCCAGGCATGTGTCACCTGGACATTTTCAAATCCAAAATCAGAGGCATGACGAGCGATGAGGTAGTTGTATATGACATCCCATCCTGAATTTTTCATCCCTTCGTTATCAAACCCATTGATGATGGCTGAAAAAGAGAATGGATGACCGTTGCCCTCATTGATCCCGACAATGCCTAGCCTAATTGAATCTACCATGCCGCCCAACCGCCATCGACGCAGATATTCTGCCCCGTCATATAGTTCGATGCGTCTGAACACAATAGAGCAATAATCCCCTTCAGCTCCTCCGGGTCTCCGGTTCTATTGAGTATTGTCTTTGCTTTCAACGTATCCATAAACTCAGTATTGCTAGTTATATCGCCGAATGGGAAAGGTCCCGGGCTAATGGCATTCACACGAATACCATGAGGTGACAAGAAGCTGGCAAGATATTTAGTGAGCTGGATGACGCCAGCTTTAGCCGCGCCATAGCTCGGTGGGTTGGCGTGATCTGTGCCCTCGTAGATTCTGTAATCGGGCGCAACATGCCCATACATTGAAGCGATATTGACGATGACTCCCTCTGTTTTTTTCAGGTAAGGAACAGCCTTCTTAACAGTATAAAAAACACCGTTAAGGCAAACATCAATGTCGTATTTCCAGTCATCTATACTAATGGATTCAAACGAATTTTTTTTCCCCGACCACGCGTTATTGATCAGAACATCAAGTCGGCCATACTCTGTTTCGATAAACTGCAACGCTGAATCCAAACTCTCGGGATCTGTTATGTCTAGCGGCACACCACTCGCCTTTATATCAAATTCATCACTCAATCTGATGGCGATAGCCTCGCCTTTCTTTCGATCTCGGGAACCAATCACTATATTGGCTCCCAGTTCCGCTAGGGCTTCGCACATGGCGGTTCCCAGATGACCGGCTCCACCGGTTATAAAAACAGTCTTTCCTTCTAGACTGAACAGCTTTTTTAGTGATTTCATGGTATTTGATACGCCTTTTACTTATTGATTATTGTTCTGAAAATGTTCCACGACTTTCTCCGCCATCATGAAATCCAGTTCCGTGTCTATATCCAGCGCTGTTTCCCTTGGTGTGATGACCGCAGATATCCTACCTAATAAGAGAGAGATCGAGTTCTCATTTTCAAACAGTACTTTTCGGCTAATCCCATATATCTGGCCCGTCAATTCATGCGCTTTTGGCTGCTTTTGCCTGGGCAACCAAGGAACTGCACCTTTGATAAAAGGCTCAACCACATCATCTGACACCCGCCAAAGCCTATTGGGTGACACGTGTGCATCGGTAAATGTTGCAACACTATCCGCCTTATTCTCCATCAGAATTTCAACGCATTTCGCCAGATCTTGTTTTCGTCTGAAGGGTGAAGTAGGTTCCAGTAACAGCACAATATCGACATCTTCGCCCTCTTCTTCAACACGTAAAACAGCGTGCTTTATCGCATCGATGACTAACGACGTGTCTGCGGCCAATTCATCTGGCCTTTTTATCACTTGAGCGCCATTCGCTTTGGCAACCTTTGCAATATTGTCATCATCTGTGGAGACAACGGTTCTACTGATCAGGGAGCAGTTCAACGCCGCTTCAATAGAATGCACTATTAAAGGCTTGCCGCAAAAGTCCTTGATGTTTTTTCCAGGAATCCCTTTTGAACCCCCGCGGGCAGGTATGACCGCTAGTACATTTTTACCTCGCATGCTTTTCATCACCGTTGTGTTGTGTTTTTTTATGCAGATTCATGAACTGCCCAAGCTTAGAAAATGGTTTTAAGTAGAGTGTGTACCACGCTGCCCTGAGGCCGTTAATTTTCCAGGCTTTCCTGTCTTCTTTATTAGCCCTGATCCTATTTGCTATCGTGATATTACTCATCCCACCGACACGCATCTTAACCAGCACACGATCTATATAGCCAGTCTTCAATGAATGCTTATAGAGCATACGAAGCATCAACTCATAGTCGGCGGCTGACTCGAAATCCAATCGAAATGCACCATGAGTATCGTATGCCTGCTTGCGGATGAAAAATGTCGGGTGCGGGGGCATCCATCCTGTAAGGAAGGATTTTTTATCGTATGGCCCAGAAACCCAGTTCCGCATAATAGTCTTTGGATGTTTCCGGTCGACATAATGAAGATCGCCATATACAGCATCGCTGCCCTTGATTATCGCGGCCGCAACATCCTTCAATACGTCCCCATCGGCATAAAAATCATCTGCATTAAGCATGCCTATAACTTCGCCTGAGGCCGCATTAATACCCTTATTGGCTGCGTGATACATTCCGTCATCAGGGCCTGTCAACAGCACGGAAACTACATCCCTATTTTGCTCAATGATCGATAACGTATCATCCGTAGAACCACCATCCACTATGATATATTCGATATGCGAATGACTTTGGCATCGAATCGATGCCATCGTATCGGCTATAGTCTCGGCCGCATTGAAGCATACTGTTATCACAGAAATTTTCATTCAGTATAAACCTCCTTGAACCTGATGGATGGATGACTGTGGACGAATCATCATGATTCGCTTGCCCCAGTCGCCGTGCTTGACGCCGCATCGACATCATTAGATAACCGCTTGCAAGACTTCGTGCAACTAGATCTCACCTAGCAATAGGCACGCTGCCGCCCTACAGCACATCTAAACGCCGTATAAAAATTACTGAGGCACAGCGACGACCCTCAGTTGACCCGCTGCAGCAACTCCGCATCTAGGCTCACTACAGATGTCCGGCCAAGAATATCCAATAGCATAAGTGATCGTACATCACCTTGATGCTCTTTAAATACTCCCTCCATGGTAGCGAAAGGTCCGTCACATACGCGTACTTTATCGCCGTTGTTTAAGCCCGCCGAATCAACGGAAATCAAACCCGTTATTGGATTAATACGCTCTTTCAGACCGACAATAATCGATTCCGGGATCTTAAGCAGTTCAACACCAGCACGAACCAAACCGGTAACGCCACGGGTGGATCGCACTGCCCCCAAGTTCTGCAGTTTGGGGTCGGCATTCAAAAACAGGTAGCGTGGAAACAATGGTTCAGGCCGCGCTTTTTTTCGCTTACCAGCACTCTCCGCGAGCGGCAAATAACTCTCGAACGACTGGTTTTCAAGATGAAAAAGAGCGAGGTGCTCCTGCCGAGACTTAGTGTAGACGGCAAACCAATTAGTGTTACAGACGCTCATCCTACCTCCGAATATCTCTGTCTTTTTCGCATAGCATGTTTATCCCCAGCACCATTTTTTCCCGCAACACAATTACTGATCGGACGGCGGGATTATCGTTGCCGCCTCAATGCTGGACGCGGCAGCTGACAAGCGCCGAACGCCAAAAAAGTACAGGACACCCACCAATACAAACAGAGTAAACACCTGGACGTCCGGAATACCGGCTATGTAACTGATTAGCCCGACGGTACCGCCGATCAAAGCGAAGACTGATAAGACCATCAGCGCCTGACGTGTTGACAGGCCACAGCTCAATAGCAGGAAGTGCAGGTGCTCCCGATCCCCTCTAAGCGGCGAGACGCCCTTAAGCACGCGCCGCAACGTCGTGGTGACAACGTCGTACAACGGCAACGCGACAAACCAGAGAGCCGTTATGGGCGACATGACCGCAGCTTCACCTTGGCTAAGCGCCAGCGCATGCCAGACGATAGCAAGCCCCAAAAACATACTGCCCGCGTCGCCCAAAAATGTTCGACTAAGGCGAAGAGTACTGAACGGAAGATTAAAGAGAAAAAAAGCGCCTATTCCGCACATCAGCGCGAGTAGACTTGCCTGCAATGAAGGCGCTGACTGCCCCGCAATAACTAGCAAAAAAGCCAAAGCGATAAAGGCCAACATCGAGGCGAGACCATCGATCCCGTCGATCATGTTCCAGGCATTGATACCACCGACTATAGCCAGAATAGTGACCGGAATTTGGAACCAGCCCATCTCGATGGTATTGGCCGAGAATGGCGCACCTATCGTTTGCACAACTAGTCCCGCGCCAAAAATCGCAATCAGTGCAACGAACACCTGAACTAACAGCCGCAGCAGCGGGCTGAGAAAAAAACGATCATCCAGGGCCCCCATCATAACGAGCAGCAGGCTGGCTAAGAGGAAGGCAGTGTTTGCCGTGAAAAAGATAGGGTGCACGGTGAGTGCCAACAAATAGCCGGTCATGATGGCCAGCCCGCCCACCAGCGGCACAGCGCCCTGATGGTGTTTCAATGCGCCGGCCTCGTCCATCAGTTTCGCCCATGTGGCGACTGGCCGGAGTACGCATAGCGCAACATAACTGCCCACAAACGACAGTAGGGCCACGGCGGCCAATATAGGAGTCGCTAATGATATCTCATCCACAATATTTGCCTCCAATTGATATAATTCTTGATTATTAATTGATCGGATATCGCGACACTACGTGCGGTTATTGCCCCTTACCAACGATTTGCGACTAGTCGGACCGGCAATGGGTTGAATGGGCAATGGGGTGAATGGGCATTTGGTCTAGGGGCTAGTTGCGGACCTGCAGTGTCACCGGCCGTTGCGGGCGCTAACGCTTGCAATAACCGGCGCAGCAGAAAAGCGGCGCATCATCCATTAAACTCATCGCTGGATCAGTATAGTTCGCGATGAGAATCATCAAATGTAACTTAGGACGATAACGTCATTCGGCGAAACGCTCATTCTCACAAAGTGTTAGCAAGTGAGGAAGAGCCATATCAGGCAGTGCGCGGCTCGCCTCACAAAACGCAGGCCAGGCGCCATCGCCCCCTATAATTAGAGCCGTATTTTTCGGCTGCCGACGAAGTCCGCGTTCAACGCTCAGAATAAATTCGCGCCTCGCCGGTGGCGACAGGAACTCCCAGGTCTCACTACCCAAATCGATCACCAGCCGTTGTGTGTCGTTTTTCCACGGTCCAAAACGTCCTGCATTGGCCAATGCTTGACTAAATTCATCGGTCGCATAACTGCCACTGCGATAGTGTTCGAGCGCCAAATTACCCCAGTAGTAGGGCCATGTCGGGCGATTCTCGACCGCCTTCTGAAAATAATCTTTTGCGGCACTGGCATGAGCATCCTTTTGCTCGATGCTCAGCTCATCGTCATGCATATCTAGCTTGAGTTGCTGCAGCAAGCCAAGAGCCTGCAGGTACTCAGGGTTGCCTGGCATCAATTGATCAGCCTGCACCAAGTTATTCTCTAACGCCTGCCATTGGGCCTCGCTGACAGTGTAGGCATCCAACCGCTTGCCTTCGAGATAATCGATAGCCGGACGCGCATAGAGCCCAGACAGACCATTGTGCGCTGCTATCCAGATCGGCCACACCAACACCAGCGCAAGTGCAACGCAGAACGCAGTAATGAGGGGAGACCGATGCTGAAGAGCTTTATCCATCACAGATTAGCCTCGCATCCATCGCCAGCATGCCGGAGAGGGCAAGCCTGAGTCTTTGATCGCGCACCGCTTAGATAGTGCCCGCTCCATCTGTTGAGTAACCTCTTCAAAGCTTAGTAACCAGTTGCCAATGTGGATAATCATCCGTTGAGTTCCTTGACCCGCGGTTTAGGCGTGCGCTGCTTGCGGTCTGCGTCTGAATTATTACCCTCAGAATATCCCCCGTAGTAATCGAAACGGTCGGCCTTGCTGACAGTGAGCTGGTTAATCACTACACCGGCAAAGTAATCCGTTGCTCGCCTCGAAGCGCGTCGATCAGGCGCTGCAAGCATCGGCGCATTGAAACGCTGCAGCTGGCTCAGCCCGCTCTTGATCAGGCGACGAGAGGTGGCATCTGACTTGATCACATACACCAGAGAGTCCGCATGGGAGGACAGCACGGCCGAATCCGTCACTGGCAGGATCGGTGGACCGTCAATAATCACACGGTCATAGCTATTGCGCAGCTTCTTAACCAGCTCCGATACAGCGCCAGACGACAGTAGCCGCAGCGGGTCAGGCGGAATCAGCCCAGTCTTAAGGACGTGTAAGTTGTACTCTTCAAGATAGGCCACACAATCGTCGATACCCGCATGACCGGCCAGCAGCTCAGACAAGCCGGGCTGCGAACGATCAAGATTCAAATTGCGCGCCACACTGGGACGGCGCATATCAGCTTCGAGCAACAACACTCGTTCGCTCTGGGCAAAAGCCAGCGCCAGGTTCATAGCAACGGTTGACTTACCTTCGGAATTGACCGATGAAGTCACCAAGATGATTTTGTGAGGATTGTCGAGATTCGACAGCGATATACCCGTACGTATGGTACGAATAGCCTCGCCAAAGGCTTTTTGCGTGTCGTCGAATAACGCCAATGCGGCTTTTTTCCGCCCCTTGCCGGTTAACAAAGGCACCATTCCCAGCAGCGGTAGCCCGATCTTGTCCTTAACATCCTCCCGATTGCGGATGGTATTATTGAGCTGCTCCAGCAGAAATGCCGCAATGATAGCGGCGAGCAGGCTCAATACAAAAGCCAAGATAACAGCACGTGTCTTATTCGGCTTGAACGGAGTTCTTGGCACCACCGCCGGCTGCACAACACTCGCATTAACCGACTTGAGATCACCGGTCTGGGCGGTCTCACGCATGCGGTTGTAAAACAACTCGTATAACTCGCGACTGGTACCAACTTCTCGCTGCAGGCTTTCCAGGTCGGACCCTTTGCGGGTGATTTCCTGATATCGCTGCCGGGCACCCGACAGATCATCTTCCAACGCAGCAACCTCGGCCTGCGCGGCGAAATACTCTGAACGTATGCCACCGGCAACATCACTCTGCTGGTCCTTGAGGTTTTGTGTCGCCTCTACCAACTCTGACTGTGCCGCGATCATTATTGGGTGTTTCGGCCCATAGGTTTCCCCCAGCTCCGCGACCTGCTGTTCGGCACCCGCTTCTATCACTCTGAACTGCTGCACTGCGCCATTATTTAGCACTGCAGGGACACTCTCAATAGCACCTGACTCATTACCATAAACCTGCGAGTATGCAATCTGAGTGCTGGACAGTCTGCGCCGAGCATTGACCAGGCGCGTACTTAAATCATTAACTTCAAGAGCCGGCAAGGCCTGATAGCCCTGCACGTCGATAAGCTTCTCCTGCTCGCGATAGGACTGCAGCTTCGCTTCAGATTCCCGCAGATTTTTGCGCAACTCTTCCGCGCGCCTACCCATCCAGATCAATGCCGATTGTGTCGCCTGCAGCCGCATATCGATAATACTCTCGATATAAGCAGCGGTGTGCGCATTGACATAAGTCGCCGCCTGCTCCGGGTCCTGAGAGGCATAACTGACTCTGACCAACTGCGTGTTGCGCACGATCCCCACCCACAAACCAGCCAGATAATTATCAATATCCGCTTCATGTGAATACAGTTCAGCCAAATCATCCGAAGGGTCCGGTGCACCAAGCGCTAGTAATGAACGCCAGTAGTAGGCCAACTTACCGATTCCGGACGGGACGACTGGAGGGGGAGCACCCATGGTTTCGATGACCGTGGCGGCAATGGGTCGCGACCTCAGTATTTCGGCCTGGGTGTTGTAATAATCCTGGTGACGCGTATCAAAGCCATAGACTTCCTGAATCGATACGATGTTAGATTGCTGGGATTCGATGTGGATAAGCGCCGTCGCACTGTAAGTGGGTGTCAGGGCGTACACAAATAACGCTGTGAGCACGGAGACGACAAACGCGAACGACAATATCGCCCATTTCCGGCGAAACACAGTAGTCCAAATATGATGCCAGTCGATGCCGGCTTCTTCCAATTCCCATTCTTCTCGCATTTTTATCCCCTAGAAGAAACTTTGCGGCACGGTAATGACATCACCAGCATAGACCGGATCGGACATTTTAATGCTTAACTCTGCACTGGATGACCCACTGGCACGCTTAACTACAATTTTCTTGTGCGCCGCGCGTGGACTTAAACCACTGGCTAATGCCAGTGCCTTTTCTAATGTAAGGCCTGGCTGGTAAAGATAACTACCCGGCCGATTGACTTCGCCGGTCAGAAAAAACGACCGATACTGCTTCATCGACACAATCACTTCCGGATTGATCAAGTAATCGCCACGCAGCCCGTCGGCGATGTGCTTTTCCAGCTCGGGCATCGTCAGACCCGCGATACGCACCTCGCCGAGAAAAGGATAGCTCACCGTGCCATTGTCGCCCAGGGTGAAATCCACACTGAGATCCTGCTGCCCAAACACCGAGATCGCAATATGATCTCCCGGCGCGAGGACATAGACAGTAGCCTCCTGCGCCGTGGCAAGCGGTGCCAACAGAAGGAGTAGCGTCACACCCACCGATCTCAAAATATGCATTTTCTATCACCTTAAAAAGCCATTGTTTTCTCGCAAACACGCATCAAATGCTGAGGTTCACGCCTATGCTGAACAAATCACCGTCGTAGACGAGATTCCTGAGATTGCTATCACGAGACCGCCCAGTATAGCTGACCTTCCAGGTAAGCAGGCGCCCCTGAGTGTAGATCAGCCCCAGGTTAAATTCCCTCGAAGTCTGATCACGCTGGGCGCCGACATACTCCTCATCACGCCTGGTCCAGCCTACAATTGACTTCCAGTGTTGGCTCCACTCATGAGTCCAGGCCATCTTGTAGGCGACGGTGTCAATGAACTCCCCCTCGCGAGTAGTCTCCTCATTAAGTCGTGAAGTGACAAAATCAATATGCGAGTACTCCCGTGGCGACCAGCGCACATCGACAGCCCAGCTGGGATTCGATATCTTTGCTAACACCGGATCGTCGAAACGCCGCTCCTGTATTCCGTAGCGGACCGAGCCCACGGTCTTGGACGTGGCGGCCCAGGTCACACCAATGAGATAGCGCCAGTCCTCGCTATCAATACGAGGCTGACCCGGCCGTGAAGTCTCGTAACTGGTATTGGTAAACACGGCATCGATCACGATCGCTGTGCGCCGGCGAAAAAGCAACGACAGGCCTGCACTAGCCGTCTGACTATCGTAATCATAAAACTGGGTGCGCTCACGGTTGTTGGTGTGATCGAGCTGCCCTCCGCCAAAACTAAACCTTAAGCTTGCGAGACTATCCTCAGCGCCATAACGAAAATTGCCGCGCCAATTATTGCGATAAAACTCATCGGGCTCATCAGGAAAAGCCAACGAAGAGGGGTCGATACCGTCAGTCCGGCCTCTCCCACGGCCCTCATGACCCTTTTCCCCCGCCACTGTAAAATCTGCCTTACCACGAGTGCCAACGTCAAATTGCGCAACACCCCTAAAAATATGGTCGTCGTAATTATCCGCTGACTGCTCGAAAAAATGGCCATACTCACCTTTGTAAGCCAGCGAATAGTGTTCCGGAGCTGTACTGAAATTGACTACCGGCATAGCGATGCCAATCCACGAATCAACTTCGTCACTACTGATATCATAAATATTTGAGTCGTAATCAAAGCTCACACCCACGCCATACTGGATCGGCCCTGCGTCATCAGGGCTTTGCTCAGCCGCAAAAGCGAGATCGATCGTGCCTGCCAATAAAATCACTACAGTCGTAAACTTGAGCGTTGAACCGATACCACTGCTGTTAATGTAGGAATAAAAGATGGTTGCAGCCCGATGAGTAAAAATAGTGCTAGCGGCAATTAACACAAAAGCATTGTCAATTGTTCGTTTAACAGGAATCATTATTGGCAGGCCGCGTACCGCCTGCTGTTACCTTACCAGCAGTTGCTAACGTCACCACAATCGGGTCCTGAACGGCACCAATAATTATTAATATCATTTGATTGCCGGAATTATACTTGTACCATTGAAAACGATACCACCCAGCCCCCCCCCTTTCCACCCATTTGCGACTAATTGGACCTCCCGTGCGCTGAAACGCGCCGACGGCTATTTAGACTCGCAAGTCGCTATTTTCGCAAATGCCCATTCAACCCAGTGACGGTCCGACTAGTCGCAAAACGTTGGAATGGGTGAATAACATAATGATATTGTGGATACAAGATTTGCTGAAAGATAAAAGCACCATGCTAATAAAAATTATTTGCGCCGCACTAGCGCTGAGCGTGATGACACTGGCAACCGCTAGCAACGTTAGCATTGCCACACTGGCAAACATGCCCAATAACAACGCTAACGCCACTGAGAGCCATGCTGACGACCTGGCTGGCTTAGTGGCAGCAGTGAGCAGCGCTATCGACAACGCAGATGAACAGGCCTACAGTGACCCAGACGAACTTCATCAAAAACACATCGGCTTAGGCTTTGGCCTCAGCATGAATGTAGGCAACCCGCACACTGGTGAATGCGGCAGTAACGGTCATCGCTGGGATGCCCGCGGCAGCACTGATGAAAACCAAGGCAATGTGTTTGATCACGGAAATTGCGGAGACCCAAGCCCCTCCGACTAATCGAAACTATGAGCACTAGGCCACCATAATAGCCATGGCTCACAAAAATAGTTGCTGGAATTATTTCTCGAGGCCACCCCTTGATACGCTAGGCGCTGGCTAGGTTTTAATGATGCTCAAAGACGATCCGAAAGAAGGCGCCGACCGCTATTTGTTCCTCGGGTTTCTACTTCTCCTGGTATGGTTACCACTGCCTGTAGGCAGCAACCACCTTTGGGCCTGGTCCTTTTTTGAAGTCGGTGTGTTTGCACTGGCGATTTACTGGCTGGTACTTTTTACCCTCGGCAAAGTCAGCACGACACTCACCTTCCGCAAAGCCTGGCCAGCCTTATTCATGTTTGCCATGGTCTTGCTCTGGTCAGTGCTCCAGATTGCACCCTTAC
Organism: Halioglobus sp.; assembly: GCA_047626655.1. Lineage (GTDB taxonomy): Bacteria > Pseudomonadota > Gammaproteobacteria > Pseudomonadales > Halieaceae > JBALVT01. The sequence continues at coordinate 6,308 of JBLHSI010000017.1, read as the reverse complement.
CACCCTCCCTGATTGCGCTACTCTCACCCGACGGTGCTGAGATTTATATTCACACGAATACTAATGCCACCCTGTCTCTCGATCCAGCGGCTGGACGCGCGGCCGTACTGAAAACGCTCGCCTATGGCCTGTTATTTGCACTGACCTTGCTAGTAGTCAATCAACTTTACCGATTGCGTCTTGTCATGTTAGTGCTAATATTCTCCGGCGTCTTTCAGGCCACCTTCGGTTCATTGATGACTCTATCGGGGCTGGAGTACGGATTTTTCATCAGCAAAGCGCACAACATTGGTGTTGCGACCGGCACTTTCGTCAACCCCAATCATCTAGCCGGTTATCTGGAAATGTGTCTGGCGCTCGGTGTCGGAATGGTACTGGCCGATATCACGACGACCCCCTCTTCATCTTGGCGCGAAAGTGTACGCCGCTTGCTCAACACCCTATTAAACGACAAGGGCAGGGTGCGCATAGCGCTGATCATTATGGTGATCGGGCTGGTGCTAAGTAAATCACGCATGGGGAATATCGCTTTTTTTACCAGCTTGCTGGTTGCCGGAGGCTATTACATCGTGGTCGGACGGCGCGTAAGCAGCGGTATTATCGCGTTTTTTGTCAGTATATTGCTGGTCGACATTCTTATCGTTGGAAATATCTTTGGTATTAACAACGTCGCTGAGGAAATTTGGCAGACATCAGTAGCAACAGAGGCTTCTCGTATCGACGTAGGACGCGATACCCTGAATATGATTCGCGACTATCCACTGACGGGCACTGGTGCCGGTAGCTTTGCCAGCACACTTCCCATGTATGACAGCGGCAATATCGGATTCTGGCACTATAAGTACGCGCACAATGACTACCTACAGTTTGCCGCCGAACTCGGGCTACCTGGTCTGGCGATGCTCGCGGGAGTTGTATTGCTAAGTCTGTGGCATGCAGCGCGAGCCCAACTTATACCCAACGACCAGATGACCAGTGGCATGGGCTGCGGTGTGCTCATGGCCATCATCGCGCTGCTCATTCACATCACGGTCGACTTCAACCTTCAAATTCCAGCCAATGCTGCGACTTTTGTTGTGATTCTGGCAATGGCTTGGCACACCCGCTGGCTGGCTGAAGATGAAGCACGTACTTACTAAACAGATTACTAACCGCCGCAGAGCTCTTCCCTGTATGCCGCTTTGGAGAACGGCTACCCATATTCATATCGCTGCGCTAGGCCGGCGCATCCACTTAACGACTAAGACCACAGCATAGATGTTGCTGTGGCCTCTTCATCATGCCGTCACAAATCTACCGCGTGAGTCATAGTTGCATCTACGCTGGGAATCACATCGCCATTGATATCAATGTAGTAGCTGCTTGCAGAATCAAGAGAGAATTTAGTCTTCGCTACAGCGGAGGTAGCAGTAGAGAAATACATGAGCTTCACATCCAGGTCTGCCAACAAAGACGTGTTTACTGCGGCATTGGGTTGTGATGTAAACCCAGCTGGATTGAGCAGCGTAACCTGAATTTTGCCGGTGCCGTTTCCATTTGAAATCACATTATAGCTTAACTGCACAAAAGGATTATGGTTTGAAGGTACCACCATGGGCTCTAGGCCATTTTGAAAGATACTGTCGTCATAGTATTCTATGACATAAAATGCACCGCCGACAGAATTCACTCCGGTAAGGTCATCGGGTGCAATCACGAAATTATTAATGCCAGGAATGTAGCTGATAAATTGCCGCATATAATCGGCATCGAGCGTGGAGGTTCCGGGAATAATTTCCAGCGGAAGGCTCAGCATGTCCCCTTCACTAGTCGCGGCAGTATTGATGAGCTTGGGAGAGGTAATGGACACGGTCGCCATGCCCACGGCTAGCGGCAGAGGTGTCTCGGGGTCTCCTACTACGTTTAGCGGCACCAGCACAAACCAGCCACCGTCAAATAGCGTCAGGTCGAGTCCCGCCAGTCCATCAGTGTTGTCAACAATAGTTGTCGTCAGGGCGGCGTTATAATCTGGAAAAGATTTAAAAACGAATTGGGGCTCCACATCATAAGTATTGGCTAGAGCGTCCGTGATGGTAACCGTCAAGTCATCTGCGCGCAGCACGGCGTTACTGCCAGCGTTACGGTGGATGCCGCCTAGCCCTAATACGACTAAATCACCGGCTCGAGCGTACCCGGGAATAGGCTTGATTTGGGTACAACCCCCGACGACGAACAGCAATGCGGCAAAAGCCATAAACTTAGTAGCGCGTGTTTTCTTAGTCATAGTTATTCTCCAACTTTCTATCATTTTTGTTAGTGAAGTGCCGCCGCTCTTTCGCCTGCTGGCATATTCGTTCATCTCACTTTCCATTATTCTACCCTAAATTCTCCACTGCACCTGTACTTTTTGAGTACCCCATGATTAACGCAGGCCCCTACAATGTTTTCAAAAAAGTAATGAGAGCATCTTTATCGGTTTGAGACATGCCACTATAAGCCTGCTTTGCGGACTGCCCCTCCCCGCCATGCCATAAAATGGCCTCATCCAGCGTTCGCGCCCGGCCATCATGGAGGTATGCTTCGCCGAAACTAACCCCTGCAGTCAAACCAATGTTCCACAAAGGCGCCGTGCGCCACTCCGAACCCGAGGCTCTGCCTTCTGTCAGTGTCGATGCCAGCCCCGGCCCCATGTCGTGCAGTAATAAATCAGTATAAGGATGGATGGTCTGGTCACGTAATTCTGCGTGTGGGTGATACGCTGAGGTCTGGAAAGTGTCGGCATGACAGCTTCCACAGCCCGCACTCGCAAATAACCCCTCGCCCTGCAGTGCAACTGGGTCAGCTAAATCACGGCGAGCACTCACCCCAAGAAGGGCAACATATGCACTCAAGGTATCCAGGTGCTGGTCAGTTAGCTCTATACCCGATGGACCACAGCTGGTTTGCAATGTGCCGCAGTCTGGGCTGGGCAACATAGAAGTCATCACCCCCATATCAGTATTTAATGCTGATGCTACCTGCTGCTTGACACTCGGCATTGAACCCTTCCAGCCAAAGCGGCCAATCCGGAGCTGCCCTGTTATGGCATCGGTCACCAACTGCAGGCGACCGGAGATACCATCACCGTCACTGTCAGTGGGGTCTGCCAATGCTTCGATATCGGCTTCTGTAATCGCTTCAAGCAGGCCCATTCCTACAAGCTGCGGCGCGATGCGAGCGGAGAAGTTCGTCGGCGTTACCCCGGCGAAGCTGAAGTTGGGCGACCGCAGGCCATTGCTTTGCGTCCAACTACTGATGCTGACCGTGCCTTCTGGCGCACCACTGACGGCTTGCGGTTGCAGCACCGCGCCCAGTAAAGGATCAGGTTTGCCGCCGGCATCACCGACTTTTACAACATATTTTTCCAAAATCTGTCCCGTTGCGGGCGGCAATGCGCGGCCATTTCTTGCATGACAGGAAACACATGAGTGATTCACATAATGCGCACCCAGCTTATTAGCGAGCTCTAAAAAGGGGGGATTGGTTATCGCTTCGTTATGGGAACCGTCTTCAAAGTCGGTGTGGTGCACCCGGCGCCCCAATACAAAATTCTGACCATTGATATTCGACAGATTGGTAGGCATCTGCATAAAGTGATTGTCTGGTTCATCTGAATACTGGTAATTAAGCGTCGTGTTGCCACCCAGCTTAGCCTCGGCAGGCATCGGGAAAGAGCTTTGAGACAATCCCTTCGCCTCCCACGGAACCACACCCTGGCCCACAATATAAAGAATAGCTGTGCCGTAATAATTATCGCGCCCGTTGGGTGTCCCGGTCAGGAATTGACTCAATTCAAACTCCATTCGATCACCCACACGCAATGCCGTACCCGTCAACGGGTTCAAGCTTACACTGCGGGTGTAGTGCCTACGGGTCTCACCAGGCACATCCAGGCCAGGCACCGCTGACATCACGCCATTATTAGCATAGATGGCTGCGGTGAGATGGAAAAAACGCAATTCGGCCTCACGCGAGTTAAGCGGCCACTCGGTAGTGACGTTAAATGTTATGGCGCTGCCACCCTTCCCAATCGTATCGATGATCTCTATTTCAGCTGTTCGGTGCTCCCAGTAAAAAGACAGGTAATGATCATATATCTGAAATTGGTCTTCGCGCGCATGGCGGTCGCGAGCGCGATCGGCCAAACGCGTTATCAATGCCGCCGGGGTATCTTCGCGAAGCACGGGCTCCAGCACAGTGGCACCATTAAACAGTGGCGCATAGGTCTGGCTGTAGGCGACGGCATCCCAGACTCCGCCCACTCCATCGCCCGCAGTGTCACCTGGCACAGCATCGTCAATATAGAAGTACAACGGCCTGCCCTGATAGCTAGCCTGCAGCGAACCATCGCTACGAGTAATAGTGCCTAGATCAGATACGCCCGAGGCACCGCCATCGGCAACCAGCAAGGGTGGCCAATAGATAGCACAGCTGCCATTACAGGTGCTTGTCCCCACCGGGTCATTATCAAATACATAGAGTGAAAAGCCCGGTTGGCTGGAACCTTCACCACCTGCCAATATTCCGTTTATAGAGGCGACTTCATTGACAGGGACAATCACTGCGCAGCCGATGGCGTTAACTAATGTCACTGGCGGCGAGGAGGGGCATTGATCGAGACTGTCTCTAACACCATCATTGTCGGTGTCGATGAAAATGCAGCCACTAGCATCTACAGAACTGCCCCATAGCGTGCCAGGGCATAAATCGATAATGTCGTCTACGCCGTCTCCATCTGCATCGGAGGCTGGTGAACCGTAGACTTCCATTTCCCAGATCGAATAGCCATACGGGCTGCTGCGAAAGAGACCATACATGCGCACATAGCGATAAGTGCCCGACAGATTGAGGTTATCTGTGCGATCTCCAAACACGCCTCCGGATTGGCTGGCTAGTACCGTCCAGCTAATATTATCCGTGGATCCCTGGACCTCATAGCTCGCCGCACTTGCAGCCTCCCAGTGGATGATCACTTCCGACAAGGTGTGGTTCGCACCAAGGTCAAACACTATCCAACTCGGGTCAATACCATGCGCCGACTCCCAGCGGGTTGCCATATTGCCATCACTTGCAAGACTGGGCCCGCCCGCAGCGCCAAAGCTACTGGCCGTAGCAGCACCACTGAGCAAGGACACAGTCAAGGGACAACCGCTGGCATCTACAACTGTCGCCACGGGCGTGGCCGGGCACTGGTCTAGACTATCTCCGATACCATCTCCATCGATGTCTGAGAATACCGGTTTAGTCTTGATCGTCGCATTACAAACATCATCTTGGGGGCATGAGTGGCTAACGAAGATATTGTCCAGGTAAAAATCTGCATCGCCGCCAGTCACCTCTATCACAAATACGTTGACCACATTACTAAGATCAACACCCGGCCCCGGGCCTTGATCGGCCAATAAATCAGTAAAACTAATGGCCACCCTTTGCCAGCTGCCCACTGTTAAAGACTGCTGTGCCAATGCTACCCGCCCAAAAGCTAGAGCACCGCTATCGATCTTTACTGTAAAAGTTGCGCCGGGAGAGAGGCTGTTAACTTTTAGATCAAAGACTAATTCCCCCGCACCATCTCCGGACAGATCAAAACCGGAATCCAGAATATCGTCGGCACTCAAATCACTAGTGCTGAGATAGACGCTCGCAATTCCGTCACTGATAGACACATACCAGAGTGTATTGGCGGAGTCATCCGGGTCGATGAAATTCGGATTATTGGTCACTGAAGCACCGAGCCCCGTGTCGCCATCAACCACGAGGGTTGTTGATGCAGCAGTACCGCCAACGTCAACGCTGAGCGTGGCGGGCCCATCCGCGAATAGAGCTAGCGTCTCAACCGAATAGCTGGGTTGCTGCGCAAGCTTTAGTTGCAGTAACAAAAGATCTTGCAGGTTTACAACACCATCGGGCGCAGCCGGAGGATAGAGATCGCCATGAGACAATTCCTGCTCACTGGGATCAACCTCTCCTAATACTATGCGAGAGGCACGGAGATAATCGGAAATATTGATTGAGCCATCAGTAACTATATCTCCGTCACCGTATATCGGGCCAGCGGCATGCGTAAAACATGCCATTAAGGCCAAGCAGAGAGTCATTGAATATTTAGTCATAGATACCGTATTTTGTGGCGTCGTCAGAATAATAATAGCTCGAAACGTATCACTAGTTGCCTAATTTTTTTTGAAGCGACTATTTAGATATAGGTTATTTTGACGGAACTTCAAGATAAACAAAATAGAAAATCGTTAATGCGGACTGACTGTGCGACGAAAAAATACGCTAAAAAA
>JBLHSI010000016.1:0-25887 GCA_047626655.1 Halioglobus sp. | reverse complement strand
TAATAGGTATAGGTTGACGGGTCTTCAAGCACCGGTAAATCCCGCGAAAGGCCTTCTATGTTCTCAGTGATCAGGTAGTAGTGTTCAGCGGCTTGCAATGGCAGGTTGATTCCGGCTGAGGCACCCAGCTGCCTCGACCACATACCGCCACAGATAACGACATTCTCGGCGACGATGGTTTCACCAGTGGCTAAACGCACGCCTGTCGCCATGCCATTCTTAGCCGTGATCTCGGCGACAGTGACACCTTCAAAAAATTGCGCGCCACCCATGCGGGCTCCCTTAGCCAACGACATGGTCACGTCAACAGGATTAGCACGGCCATCCTCTGGAATGTAAAACGCTGCCAAGACATTGCTCAGGTCTCCTATAGGAAACAGTTTCTGCGCCTCTGCAGGCGAAATTTCATACATATTGATGCCGTGCCTGCGCATAAAGGGGGCTATGCGACGCATCTCATGAACGCGCTCCTCATTGATGGCAATTTGGAGATATCCGACATCACGAAAGCCGGTCGAAACGCCGGTTTCTTTTTCCAGATTGGCATACAGATCGCGGCCGTGGGTGTAAATCTCGCACTCAGATTCAGATTTCAGCAAACCGGCGACAATAAGGCCTGCCGCATGCCAGGTTGTGCCAGAAGTCAATTGGCCTTGCTCCAGGACAACGACATCTTTCATGCCTAGCTTGGTCAAGTGGTAGGCCGTATTACAACCGATTGAGCCGCCACCGATAATTACTGTCTGGGCGTGTGTAGGGAGTCGTTTTGCCATGTTAGCTAGTCTCGTTATTTTTCTGTCGAAATAGAAAAAATGATTTTCGAGTGTATCAGCTACCAGACATGATTTACTGTTAGCCTGTAGGCTGGAAAGTACCGTCGAGTTAACGCGCTGATACGGCGGGAATCGGGCGGTGTATGCCTGCAAGGGCGACGTATTCCGTGCTCAGGGCCAAAACTTTTTTCGCGACGTGTCTTTTCTGGAGGCGTGAGAATCCTTCAAGATTTCAAGTGTATAATTCAAATTGACTTATATTTCTAGATATAAAACGCGTCAATCAATATCATTGCACCCTTTCTGCCTGGGACGATAAAGAATCTATGATTGCGTAGCGAAGTAGTGGCGGTCATTTAGCCAGAATACTGGGTATCTTAAAAGGCACGATAGCGAGAATCATTTTTTTTAGATAGAACACGATGCGCCCCTTTCGATACCAGAGCAGTTTGCCCATACTTTCCTGGGCGCAGCGATAACCTTCGGCATACAATTCGTCAAATTGATCAGAGTTATCCATGCGACTGTAGCCTTTTAGGTTTAATGAAATTGTAAAGTCAGCCGCTTTTAACTGATCTCTGGTTCGCAGGTCAATTGCGATATCTATGGCATTACTCATGATAGCAATCATGTCCTTGGGCGGTGAGTACTCCTGATGGCCATTCAAGCTAACACCCACAGTAAATCCAGCGCCCATTTTGTCGAGCAAGCTAACAGGCACATTCTCAGAGATACCGCCGTCCACCAGAATTCTGTTGTCAATTTCTACAGGAACAAAAATCCCTGGTATAGCCGTGGAAGCACATATGGCTTTCGCCAGGTTTCCACGGTCCAAAATGACTTGCTCACCCGTCGAAATATCGGTGGTACAAATGGCAAGAGGAATTTTTGCATCTGCAATGTCAACATCACCCAGGTCTCGAATAATCATCTTTTCCAATGAGCGAGTGGAGAATAATCCCCTTTTTTGTAGTGACAAGCCAATGACAGAACTGAAATTTAAGGCCTCACCAATATCGCTAATATCATCAATACTTTTTCCAAACGCATAGTAGCTGGCCACCAACGCACCGATGCTGGTACCTGAAATGTAAGACACCTTAATCCCATTTTCTTCAATGGCTCTGAGCACTCCGATATGGGCTATACCCCTGGCACCGCCGCCACCCAGTGCAATGCCGATACTTGAGTTGAGAAGGTTCCATTTCATAAGTGTTTGCCCCGTAGTATGTTACTGCTGTGCCGTATACTTAAAGCCGGTATCGTCAGCATCATGGCAACGAACTGCAGCAACATTGATTGCCTGGCTCGCTCAATCGGTAGAGTCCCGCATCCGCTCGATACCGTAGACTTCAGTAGAGATTTAGTCATGCCTGGACCAGACAACGACCGTAGTAGTATCGTTAGACGGTCTTTGATTGCAGATCGGCGAGAGCCTGGAAGGACTCGACAAGGTATGCCTTCGTATCGGGTGGACAGCCGTCCAGATGCCAGTGCAGGTACATACCTTGCATGAAAGCTAGAACCGAGATTGCATGCTTTTCTGACACTGAGTCTTCCCCAACGGTCAGGAAGTCTTGTATCTGCTGGATGTGTTGACGCCATTGCTCTCGAATACGGTCGCGGATTTCTGAAGGTATCTGACTGTTAAATAGCAAGGTAATGACGATACCTTTCGCCTCGGGATTGGTTTCGAAATATTCTCCTACGGAACCGAGTAGAAATTCCAATCTTTCTGGCAGGGTTTCGAGGTCGCTCGTCGCCATCATGAGTTTTTCGTCAATCTCGGCGAATAGGTCGAAAACCGCCTCAGTGAGCAAACCTTCCTTGCTTCCAAAGTGCCAGAGGATACTACTTTTTGAGACGCCAACCTTGCTAGCTATCTGTTCAAGGGTAATCGACTGGTAGTCGAACTTGGCCAGCAGCGATTTGGTCACATCGATCATTTGCCGCTTTGTCTGCTCGCCGCGCCGTTGTTTTTTCCGTTGTTCATTCATTTATATGATTGATCTTATTGGTTTTATTAATAAATAAAGAAAGCACTATTAATTGTACTGAACATTCAGTACAATTTCAAGCTTCCAAGAATCTAGGCTTATTCCGACCGACCGAGCCAAAGAACTGTAGTAGCAAATTAATAATACCAATTTGGGGCAAGTAGATGAAAGTATCAAATCGTTTTAACTATACAAAATTAGCAGCGGCTATTTTCGCAGTTAGTTCTAGCGCGACGGTGTCGGCACAGATGTTAGAGGAAATTGTAGTAACAGCGCAGCAGCGTGCTCAGTCACTGCAAGATGTTCCAGTATCAGTGTCTGCTGTTTCAGCAGAGAAAATGTCTAACGCCGGAGTTGTAGATTTAGAAGGCCTATCTACTTACGTGCCTAACTTCTCTATTAATGAAACGGGTATTTCCACCAGTATTACAATACGCGGTATTTCTTCAGGTATTAACCCGGGATTTGAGCAATCTGTTGGCATGTACAACGACGGTGTATTTTATGGTCGCGACCAATTAGCCCGTGTTCCACTATTTGATTTGGAGCGAGTGGAAGTGTTGCGTGGTACTCAAAGTATTTTGTTTGGTAAGAACAGTATCGCCGGAGCTGTCAGCCAAATCTCGGCAAAACCAACCGATGAATTTGAAGGCTCTATCACTGGACTTTATGAGCCCGATGCTGACGAACAAGATCTGCGGCTAATATTGTCAGGTCCATTGACGGATAACTTGCGTGGTCGTTTATCGATAATGGATCGTCAGCAAGACGGTTATTTTAAAAATACTACTCTAAATAGAGATGAGCAAATTGAAGAAGAGTCATTTATTCGGGGATCTTTGGTATGGGATGTAACCGACAATATGACCGCTAGTTTGAAAGTATCTCAAGCAAAATTTGATACTGAAGGGCGTAATATCGAAGTCTTTAACAGTGTCGACAACGGTGAACCCGGCTCAGTTGATCATTTAACGGTTTTAAACAGTATTCAGTCTGCATTGGGCCGCCCTCTAGTTGACGGAGAGCTAGACCGTGTACGTGACAATAACGGTGATACTAGTGAGAGTGAAGTCAATAACATCACTTTAAATGTAGAGTGGGCACTAGAAGGTCTAACTATCTCTTCAACAACGGCGATGGTTGATTATGAGACTAACGCTCTATGCGACTGCGACTTTAGCGGTGCGGTAGTATTTGACGCTAGCTTTAATGAAGAGTACGAACAGTTTAGCCAAGAGTTTAGATTTACGTCGGAACTAGGCAATACCTTTGATTATATTGGCGGTCTGTTTTATCAAACGAGTGAGTTAGATTTTAGCGATTCTATTGATCTGCCGCTAAATGGAATATTGCCGATAGCTATCAACGGTTTGAGTCCTGCAGCTGCTCCTATTGCGGCACTAGCGCCGGGTGCATCAACTAAGCGTAGCTTTATCAATGATAGCGACCTGTGGTCGGCATTTTTGCAAGTTACCTGGAACGTTAATGATGAGCTGCGCTTAACCGTGGGTGGCCGATACACCGATGAATCGAAAGAAGCATCGCGCGATCAACGGCACTACACTGGAGCCGGCACGATTGTTCCATTATCTGATACCCCATGGGCATTAGATCCGTCAAACCTGGGTACGTATGAAAATCTATTTGGTCTTTTCTCTATTGAGTCTTATGACACGATAAAGGGCGATCTTGATGACACTTCTTTCAGCCCTGTTGTTACCACCCAGTGGGATATGAGTGATGAGACCATGTTATACGCAACATGGACCAAAGGTTTCAAGTCCGGTGGATTTGACGCTCGCTCAAACGGCCATCCCGACAAAGATGTTAACAATGGTCAAAATGTGGCCCGAATACTTCGTGGTCAAGATGGGTCGATAACCGGCAGTTTTGAGTTTGATCGAGAAGAAGCTGAAACCATTGAGCTTGGTGCAAAAATGACTTTGGCTGATGGCGCTGCGGAGGTAAATGTTGCTATATACCGTACAGAGTTTACCGATTTGCAAACATCTCAGTTTGATGGTGTATTAGGCTTTAACGTAACCAATGCTGGTGAAGCAACGGTGCAGGGGCTTGAAGTTGACGGCCGTTGGGCGTTAACTGACAGTCTTGTGTTAACAGCATCTGGTGCTTATTTGGACTTCAACTTTGATGAGTTTCCTAACTCACAGTGTGCCTTTGGCCAAGCGCCGAACTCAGCAGACTTCCCCGGCTTATGTGATCAGTCAGGTAAGCGCAAAGAATATACTCCCGAGTACCAATTCAATATGGGAGCAAACTGGGAAACTGCAATCACCGATGGAATAATGCTCAAGGTTAGTGCTGATGTGAATTACATGGATGACTTTTTGTATGCAGCGACACTGGATGAGGAAACTCGCCAAGATGCCTCTACCGTAGTTAATGCCAGGCTAGCGCTTGCAGCAGTTGATAATGTTTGGGAAGTTTCCCTAATTGGACGTAACCTAACCGACGAAGAAATCCTGAACTTTGGTGGTAATACACCATTAGCAAGTACTCTGACACAAGGAACAGGTAATTCGTATTACGCTTTCGTTAATCGTCCTCGCAATGTGGCAATACAAGTTAACTATTTCTTTTAAAGTTGTGTTCGCTTAAAAGGGCTGCCTTGTGCAGCCCTTTTTTTGTCTATGCTCGGGAAACCCCTTCTTTAACAGCAGATTCTGGCGCATCCTCATAGACCAATGCTTCTTCATTGAGGTCTACAAACGGCAGTTGATCTTTTTCCGTGTAGTAATCAGCGCTAAACCTCCAGGGTTCGCTGCTGCCCTGGTTGGGCATAAGGTGTTTGCCGCGTTGCATGTAACCAGGGTTAAATTCATCCTCGTCGATCCAGGGGAGTGTGTCCATGCCCTGGTCAGATTCGCTGACAGTGGGGGTGCAACTACCGGCTCCTCTGTCGTCCATATTGTTGACCAACTTGCAGACAAAATCACACAGCATATCGACCCGCATGGTCCAACTGGTACGCAAGTATCCGAACATAAATGCCATGTTAGGTACACCTGACGACATGACGCCGCGATAGGTAAAGGCCTTACCGAAATCAACGGGCTTACCATCTATCTCAAAAGCGATATCGCCCATCACGCTCAAGTTGAACCCGGTTGCGGTAATAATTATATCGGCTTCGAGAAGCTGGCCCGATTTCGTCAGAACACCTTCCGCCGTAAAGCGTTCGATATGGTCGGTTACCACTGATACTTTTCCTGCCTTGATGCTCTTGAACAGATCACCGTCGGGAACGTAAGCCAGGCGCTGTTGCCAGGGTCTGTAGCTTGGTGTGAAGTGAGACATGTCAAAGTCGTCCCCCAGATACTCGTGTATCACTTTGAATAGTTCTTCCTTGATCAGCTCAGGGTGTGAAACCGACGCATACTGAATATCCTTTGCAATTTTGAGAATACTGCGCCGTACTATTTCGTGAATCCAGTCTTCGGGAACCTCAAGTTCACGCAACTGGTCTGCCAATTCATTGCGATTCTCACCGGTCCAAAAATAGGTGGGTGATCGCTGCAACATTGTTATGTGCGAGCACTTGTCCGCCATATTGGGTATTAAGGTAGCCGCTGTGGCGCCAGAGCCAATGACGAGCACACGCTTGCCTGTGTAATCAAGATCTTCGGGCCAGGTTTGCGGGTGTATAATGGGGCCCTTGAAGTCATCCATGCCCTGCCACTTTGGCGTGTAGCCCGCTGAGTGGCGATAGTAGCCCTGGCACATCCAGAGGAAGTTGCAGGTAAGAACAACATCTTGCCCGGTGTCATGTCGTTTGGCTCGGAGTGTCCACAACTGTTCCGCTGTAGACCAGGACGCACTCAATACCTCATGTTGATAGCGAATATGTTGATCAATATTGTCTTCTTCTATGGCCTCTTGCAGGTAGTCGAGAATAACCTTGCCTTCGGCGATAGGCTTGCCTGTCCAGGGTTTAAAACCATAGCCAAAAGTGTACAAGTCACTGTCTGAACGAATGCCCGGATAGGTATGCTGGCGCCAGGTACCACCGAATGCGGCCTTGGTTTCAAGCAGTGCATAGCTTTTACCAGGGCACTTTTCGCCCAAATGGTGAGCTGCACCGATACCGGAAATACCTGCTCCTATAATGAGGACGTCGATATGCTCAAAACGCGGGTTTTGTTGTTGTGGGGCTTTGACTACGGTCATGGCAATAAACTCCCGATACAGTGAATATTTGATGGAAGTAGCCTACGCCCTGTCGTGTCTACAATAAATTGCAGCATGAGCCAATTAATTGATAATATGGGCCATTGTAGCCCGAATCGATAATATGAGTCTGAACGGTACAGTTGTAGCCAGCGGCAATCTTGCTACCCCACGCCGCACAATTATGGGTGTTATGGCCCAGTGCGCGATGCTGGAGGTAGATGACGAAACAGCGCTGGAACTTTATACCGCCGCCGGATTGCCCAGCCATGCGCTTGAGCAGCTAGACTTCCCTCTGTCACTGGATCAGGAATTGACGATCTGTATGGGGCTGATTCGCACGCTACCCCCAGCGCGCTCGCCGACAGTCGCTTTGTTTCGAGCATTGAATCGAAGTGGAATAGAGAGTTTGGGGGTGTTGGGTATGGCTATGCGCCATGCTGCAACGGCCATTGACGCACTGAAGGTGTGCGTAGCCTATCCACAGTTAACCTGGGGGCACTCGCGCATGGTGGTGCGCAGTGCCGCTAATCTGTCGACCTATTCCTACACCATGGAGCGACCCATTTTGCCCTGTGCGAGCAGCGATGAAATTGACAGCTTGGTTGAATACTGCCTTGTGCTAGACCTGGTTACGTCCATGCGGAACATCGCGGACATTGTGGAATCTGATGAAGCACCAGCCTATATAAATTTACCTTTTGCTCAGCCGCCCGACTGGGGCGAACTAGCAGGCGAGTTACCTTGTCCGGTGCATTTTTCTGCGCAAGAGGCGTGTTTCGCCTTTCCGGCGGCGCTGGATAATAAACCTTTGCCAAGGTCCAATGCGCTGGTTTATCGCTCCTATGAATCCATCGTAAAAAAACAATCGCAGATGTTGGGAGAAGATTTCAGTACAACAGAGCGAGTGAGTCGTTGGTTGTGGGCGTATACACCGCCGCCGCGGCGCGCGGAGGTTGCTAAACTGTTGGCAATGTCGGAGCGCAATCTCACTCGATATCTGGCCGCAGAAGGCACATCTTACTCAGTGCTGCTTGCTGAGGTACAAACAGAGCGAGCAAAAAATTTCCTGCGAAGCCCGGCACTTTCTGTGGCACAAATTGGCTATCGTCTTGGTTATTCTGAGCCCGCTGCATTTACGCGTGCGTTTACCGGCTGGGTGGGGATTTCCCCCATGAAGTGGCGCAAGCAAAATTAGTAGACCAGTGGGTTAGTCCGCTTGACGACTAAGGATTATACCAGATCGGCGATGTATAGGCCCTCTCCTGAAGAGTGGCCGGACCTTCATAGGGCGTGTCGATTGCCAGTGCTATCGCATCTAGTTGAGAATGGCGCACGGTGGGTATCTGTAAAACCCTGGCGTAATAGAACGCGCTCTGGGCGGGATTAAACTCAGGGTCAATCCATACGGTGCCAAGCTCTGCTGCACCTATGGTGTTAGTGGTTTTACCCGTTCTGATATTCGCTGTGTTCCCCACAGTAGGCAGCTTGCCATTCCCATCCAGTTGACGGTCACCGGACCAGGCAACATTGAATATTTTTTCCTTGGCCTTACCTGATGCGTCGGTCCACCCTTTGATAATCTGGATCCTATCCAGGTTGTGATCGATGGTCCCTCGAGTTGCCCGAAGCAGAAAATGGGGCGCAGTTTCATCAGGTGCCGCCGTTAACTCACCGCCCATAGGGACACCACCGGCATAACCTATGCTGGCGATCTCTGCTGACTGGGCATCTGCATGTGTAAAGTCCCATCCGCCGAATAGTCGTACCTGAATGCGCGGCCCCGTTGTCGCGTAGGTTTCGCGTCGTTTCATTGCAGCAATAATCGATTCACGACTGTTGTTCGCACTCCAAACAGCGGCCAGACCCGATGCCGACATATTCCAGCCATTGAAGCCTTGCTTGCCATCGCCAAAACCCGACGGATCATTACGACGTTTGGTTGCTGGGGTGGAGTCGGTGGCAACCTTGCCCCAGAAATTAGACTCTTCGGCCGATGCGATACTGGTGTGTGCATCAGTTGAGCCAATCATACCCACTTTGAATGGGTTCACGCCGATGTCCTTTTGCAATTCGAGGCCGCTTTTGAGAGCGGAACGAACCGTGTCGCCTTGTTGAATCTTGTAGCCTTGTGACTGCGGAAAAGCTTGTAAATAGAATTCGAATCGCTCGAACTCGGCAAATTCATCATCGGGCGCTAAGTCGGGGTGCGTTTCGCTATCGCCTTTGATCTGTGTTGCTTCTACCAGTGGTTCCCACTTCATGCGCGTGCGGGCGTAGTCGGCATTGATCGCCTCTCCCTTGAGTGTTGTTTTAGCGAACATATAGCCCTTTGAGAGGTTGGAGTTGTGGGGGATGGAGATAAAGTCAGCGTTGGTTTGTATCGATAGGGTTTCTAGCTTTTCCCATAGGTCTTGGGGGTATGGGGCGTCGTCTGAGCCAATGGGGTCAATGCCGGCCGCGGTGCTGCCGTCCATGTCAGACACCACAATGCGGTGTAGGTTGGCGCCGCTGGCTGTCTGGCTCCACTCCCAACCCACCAGGGCGGTGAACTCTCCAGGCTTGTTGTGACGGTCTGCAATCTGCATGGACTTCGTCCACTGGGAGGCGCTGATGCGTTTTGCAGCGTCGTCATCGATGAGCCCCAAGCTTCCCAGGCCACCATCGGTACCAGCGTCTATAGCGGCGGCAATGGGGTCTGTGCTGTCCCCGGATTGAATTTGCGGTTCGGGCAGCAGGCCTGTAAATCTCTTGGTGCCAGCCAGTGGGTCCTCGATAGCGAAGTCCAGCATAGTGATCAATACCCAGGATTTAATCCTCTGGAAAAAGCCCGCTTCGGGTTGCTCAAAGTCGCCGCTCATTATCAGCGGAATAATGCCCAGATACTCGGCGTGATCGGCTACTGCCAGAAAATCGAGGGGTTGCTGTATTTGCACTCTAGTGCGGTTGTAGGGGTGGACTACCGGTTCACCCTTGGCGTAGCGGTAGCCTGCGTCCGGATCCAGTGATCGATTTCCCGCCATATAGGCATCTACCGAAAACGAGCTGTGTAAATGGGTGTCACCCCAGAGCAGTTGAGTTTGCGCCCATGCGCCGGATGCGGAAAGTAATGCGGTAGCTAGCAGACCCCCCGCAGTGACTAGGCGACCTCGACGGTGGTGATGTGGTGTAAGCAGCATTCGATAACCTTCAGAAAGTATAGGTGAGTTAGTGTTTCGCCAGACACACGCGCATCTTGATGGGACGAATTGTCTCAAGTTTTCGCCGAAACAATAATAATACCTGTGTATTGTAAAATTGCCAGAGTGGTGTTGCTCCAATATCGAAGATATTTCTCCCATTTTTCACTACCACATGCCGCCTATGTATAACTAGGATTGGCGATTCATCTAGTATCAAATTTACAATTACCACTGCCTTGTATATCGGCAGCTAAACTGCCGTTTCAATCTGAGCCTATGCCAGCTTCTTGCTGAGTATGATTCGTCGGGGAAACTGCTGGAATAATGCGCCGATGAGGGGGTTCTTTAGGCGGTGAAAAACGGGGTTGAGTTATCGACGAATTTCTATCGTTAATAGAGCCTGACCTTTCGCTATATGAAGGTATTTGCGCTCTAGTTCGGTCTATAATGATGTTAGGTTCAGGAAACTAAAAATTTAATATTTACGCATTCAGAGGCGAAAAAATAATTCATGTGCAAATTTTTTTCCTATTTTCTTAGTATGTCATTATTTGTTGCTGCACTTCACGTGTCCGCAGCTGTACCGTTGGTATTATCGGATGCAACACTAGAGGGCACCGAGACAATAGTAACGGCAGTTGGCAATATAGAAATCGAGCATAACTATCCAACAGATAGTAGTTCTGCAGTGTTATTCGATCTTATGGACATTCAGCGGGCATCACAGGCGTACATGTGGGCCACTCCTCTTATCGGCTTCGCAAGCTGGAAAAACGAGCAGGCCAAATCGTATGATGCGGATAAATTTGGCGATTTTGTGATATTTAGATCACTGAATGAAAAAAGAGGTATCGTCACAGCTAACTTAACAACGCCTTACATTATAGGTTTTATGAATTTGGAGAAAGCTCCAATCCTGATTGACTATCCCGCCGGAAACACTATCGGTGGTGTTCTGGATGTATGGCAAAGGCCTATTGGCTCTTTTGGCATGGCGGGTAGCGATAAAGGCAAAGGTGGTAAATATCTTGTCGTAGGGCCTAAAGATGACCCTTTAAAGTATTCGAAGCAGGAGGTCATCGTTATTCAGTCTCCGAGCAATAATATTTTTTTGGGGTTAAGAATTATCGATAGAGATCCTCTGTTTACTGCTAAATTTGAATCCAGTCTGAAAATCTCCTACCTTGGGGATAAACCCGTAGCCAGCCGTTTTATCAAAGGGCTCGATCGTGCGTGGAGCGCAACACCACCGCGTGGTTTAGCTTATTGGAGATTGCTTGCTGAGATAATAAATGAGGAGCCCGTTCGGGACGTGGATAAAATTATGATGGCTATGCTCGCCCCTCTGGGCGTTGAAAAGGGTAAGCCATTCAATCCTGATAACAGGCAAACCCAAATTCTTAATGAAGGTGCCGTATTGGGTGAGTTGTTTACCCGAAATATCCAGGTAAATCCTCGATATTCCCAGCCCTATTGGAAAGAAACAAGTTGGTATAAGAGTTTTGATTTTGGAACATCTCAACAAACTGACGTAACGCTGCAGCTCGACGAGAGAGCGACATGGTTTTATGAAGCTGTAACCAGCTCAGAGGGAATGGTGAATCCCAAGGTTGGTAGCGGGCAAGTGTATATGACTACAAAACGTGATAATAACGGGCAACTCCTGCGTGCCGACCAAACCTATCGTCTCCATGTGCCTGCAAATGTCCCCGTCAAACAGTTTTGGTCATTAACACTCTACAGCGAACAAACGAGAAGGCCGTATGATAATGGTGGTACTGACATCAGCAGCGTAAGCTTGGATAGCAGAATGAAACAGCTTCAGTTTAACCGCGATGGAAGTATTGACCTGTATGTGGGAGTGAAGCCCCCGAAGGGGTTAGAAAACAATTTTTTAAAAACGGTAGGTGAGGACGGCTGGTTTCCGTATTTCCGCCTCTATGCCCCGACTGAGCCATTTTTCGATAAAAGCTTTTCTTTACCAGACCTTGAAATACAATAGCGGCCGTTCTCGGAGATAATCGTCATGAAAAAAATACGATTTTTTATTGGGGCATGATTCGGCTAATTTTTTTGTATCGCCCTATGAAGGTGGAAGTGATTTAGACCGAGCGGCAGCTGCCCTCGCGGGTCAGTTGGGTACTCAGGCACGATATGCACAGTATGGTCAAATTATCTTCGACCAACATGAAGAACGCTTGGGCGGGAGTCAATGGTACGAAATTGTTGTGCCTAAAGCGGGGCTTATAAAAAACGAAAAGGGGTATTGGAGCGTCACTATATACTCTCAAGCGGATCGTTTCCTCATTCCCAATAAAAAACAGATTTACTATGTCTCGTCATACAATGCAAAGCCAAATCCGGACGGAACATACACCATGCGGATCAATCCTGAAGGGATGGGTGATAATGCTATATCAACCGATGGGGCGAATTTTTATGGCATCTTTAGAGTGTACGAGTCTCAAGATAATCTAGAATTTCCTGTGATCAAAAAGATAGCTTCACGCTGATGTAGTACACGGGTTGCGGGTAAGCTAGCGTCTATGGTGGGGCTGTTTGATTACCTTAGTGCAATCTCGATAAGCGGCGATGCTTAAGCATTGGACTGCAGTGCCGTCATAGAGCTTTTGTGTACGCCCTCGTCAAAATACTCCACGGCATCGTGTATGGTGGCGAAAATATGATCCTTTGTCAGATAGCCATCAAGATGGGAGACTTTCAATGTATCCCGGACTGGACCAGTGAGGTTGGTGAGCAACAGCTGAATGTGCTGCCTCTTAAAACTCTCAATCAGCTGAGCGAGCATGCGTATCGCTGTGCTATCAATGCTGTTCACCGCCTCAGCATCGAAGATAATGGCTTTCATACTGTTGGCGGGACGTTGTCTCATCCACGCATACAAGTGTTCAGTGAAGTAGTCCTTGTTGGCGAAATATAGAGGCGCGTCGAAACGAAATATCAACAGCTCTTCACGCGTTTTTGCATTATTAAAGCGAGTAATGTTGCGATAGAGGTTTTCTTCCTCTATCAGGCCCAGCTCCGTCATATGCGGATTAGCACTGTTATAGATTACCATTGAGACGGACACTGCCACACCCACCATTAGCCCTTGCTGTACTCCCAGTAATAGGGTTATTACAAAAGTCAGTAGCAGAATGACGAATTCCTTTCGATTTTGCTGAAGCAGTGTTTTCATCTCACCATATTTGAATAAGCTGGCTACCGACATAATGATAATCGCTGAAAGGATTGTATTTGGTAGTGGATAATGGCTAAAAATCGGTGTGAGGTAGATCAATGTAATGGCCAGCACCGCTGATGAGACAACTGCCGACACTTGGGTTAATGCACCAGCAGAACGGAAGGCAGCACTGCGGGAAAAGCTAGCGGATACGGGGAAGGCTCGAAACAATGCGCCCAGAGTATTGGCCAGGCCAATAGCGATCAATTCCTGGTTGGGTCGCGTGTTAATAATGTCGCTCGGTTCTTCTTGTGATTTACAAATAGAGATGGTGCCCACGTAGCCCATCAACGCAACGGTAAAGGCAACTGGAAGAAGGTCGCTCAGCACCTTCAGATCAAAATTGGGCAACACAAGTTCTGGCATGCCTTGAGGTATTGCGTTAATGGTATCGATGCCGTATTGCTCAAGTTGCAATACACCGGCTAGAAACATACCTGTAATAAGTGTTGCTAGAGCACAGGGAAACTTTGGTGCGAATTTATTACTCGCATAAATGAACAGCAAGCTGCTAACTCCAATGGTCACGGTTACCAAATTCCAGTTTGCCGACGAGGAAAGTAATTGATACAGCAACTCAAATATATTGCCGCCTTCTACCCGCACCCCAACAAGGCTTTGTAACTGGTTACCGATGATGATGATCGCGGCCGCCGAGGTATAACCGACTATCACAGGGTAAGACAGAAAGTTTGCTATAAATCCGAAGCGCAACAAGCCGAATGCGAATTGCAACAAACCTACCATCAATGTGAGTGCTATGGCCAATTCTATATATGCTGGCGATCCTGGCTCAGCTAGAACACTCAGACCAGTAAGAATCAATATTGAGTCCAACGCCACGGGGCCGATGGATATTTTGTTGGATGTGCCCAGCACAGCATAAAGAATGGGCGGGAGAATGGAAGCGTAGAGGCCAAATTCGGGAGGTAACCCAGCGAGCATCGCATAACCCATCCCCTGAGGTATGAGCATTACACCAATAGTAATACCGGATACCAGGTCACTTTTAAAAACACCCTTGTGGTAGCCGTGTAGCCAGAGTAGACCTGGAAAAATTCTGTAAAGCATAGAAGGCCACCTTAGCCCTGTTATTGAGTTTGAGTTTGAGTTTTTCTAGAGCCGAGTGGAGCGTTGTCAGTAAAGCTCCCATTGTTCACCACGAACTCACCATTTACCAGAACATAATGGATGCCGATCGAAGGGCTGAATGGCCTCTTATAAGTCGCGGTATCGGTAACCAGTCTATGTCAAACAGCGTTAGATCTGCATCATTCTCGCAGTTGCAGCTGTTTCACTTGGCGATATCGCCTTCACCGTCATGCTTGCTTGCGTGGGCCGGGAAAGAATCGGTTGGTGGTCTTCTGGTAGTCTCTATAGCCAGGCCTTTTTTGGGCGGAGAAGTATTCGGAGGGTACTGCCCCGGTGGCGTAGACCAGTGTGGTGTACATGACTCTGGAGGTGAATGCCAGACCTGTCCCCAGCAGCAACCAGACCACGATACTCTCCTGAGAGTACAAGGCCACCCAAGAGGGGATTGAGGCGATCACTAGCGCCGTCCATACCATCCACTCGGCAAAGTAATTGGGGTGACGAGAATAACGCCACAGGCCGATATCACAAACCCGGTTCCGCTCGCCAGCCTGTTTCATGGCACGTAAAAAAGACAATTTCTGCATATCGGCGACCGATTCCATTGCAAATGCCGCAATCCAGATAAGCAGACCTATGATTTCAAAGTTGGAAATTGAAGGGGCGGGATTTGAGGCGATGACAAAAGCGGGCAATGCTAGAAAGGAGGCGTTGGCCAGACCTTGCATCAGTGCATCAATCTGCATCGCAAGGGGGAGATTGGTCTTGCCCGATTTTTCCCAGCGTAAACGCTGATACTGGTATCGTGGGAATTCTTTTTTAAGCAGACCCTGCCGCCACATCTTTAGGGCGCCCAGGCCCATGCGTAAACCAATAAAAATGTACACAGCGCTGACTAGTAAAACGCGCGGCTCATAGCCGTCGCTGAACAGATACGTTAGGACACCCATAGCCACAAGGCCCCAGGGCCAGGCGATATCGACATAGGACATTCTTCCGGTCTTCCAAATGGGCAAGCAGACCACTAGGGCAAACAGTATCAGCTGAGTAATGCCGTTAACTAGGCCAAGCGTTGACAGGCCATTGGTCGATAGCAGAATCAACCAACCTAAGAGGAAGGGGAGCAGGGGGGTAAAATACTTCATTTAATCTCCATAAGGGTCGTTACTGAAACTCTATGCCTATACCGAGCCGGCTATCGGTGACACCATTGATGATCGTCATGAGTATCAGTTTACTGGGTGGATTATAAACGCATCGTGTGTCAGTAGGGTGATAAATATAAGCCACGCAGCCATTGCCGCTGTGCTGTTTGCGTCGCTGAATCTAGCTGGCAATGTGCCAGTCACTGGTAGTTCTGGTGTCCAGTTGCCTGACCCTCCAGGAACCGAAACAAACGTTTCTGTATATTTTCTAAGAACCGGTGGTGCCGAAACGCTGGAAGCCTTCACCCTAGCGGGAGGCTCACTAACTAAAATTTTGGAGATAGTGCGTGGTTCAATTGTGGTTGAGCACGGCAGCGAGAGCTTTCTATTTGATACTGGGCTAGAGCGTAATATCGATACGCAGTATGAAGAAGATATGCCGGCCATGGTACATCCCTTCATGACTTATTCAAAAGCCCATTCAGTTGTCGAGCTACTGTCCAGATCCTCTGGGACGGCCTAGCCACAATGGATTATTTTGAGACATGCTCATTGGGATCATGTGAGTGGAATCGTCGATTTTACTGAGTTGGATGTTTGGGTTGCAGAAGACGAATATAGCTTCATTCAATCATCCGGGCCCCCATCAATTTTTCCTAGTCAGGTTTATAGCGATTCAATTAAATGGCGCAGGTATGAACTGTTAGATCCAGGCTATACCGGTTTCCAGGAGAGCCTCGATGTTTTTGGTCATAGGGCCGCCGTTTTGTTCAATTTGTCCGGGCACTCGCCGGGAAGTGTTGGATTGTTTGTAAACACCAGCAACGGTGTAAGAAGGTTCTTCGTTGGTGATGCTGTTTGGAATTTTAAGTCAATTAGAGAGCTTAAAAAAAGCTCTGGATCTCCTCAGCTTTGGTTAATGAAAATAAACAGGCAACGGCAGAAGTCATCAGCCAGCTCAACGCATTGTGGCTGGCAAACCCCGATTTACATATTATTCCGGCGCATGATGCCAGTATGTGGCAGTAGGGCGTGTAATAAATCAACGGGAAGGCTGTTTCCAAGTTAACCCGCCCATGCTGCTGAGTCGTCCGATGATGGCATATAAGCGTCACCGATTTTCGGCTGATATGATAAGTTATGCAGGTTGGCTCATGCTTCTGAGTCACGTCTATTCAGCCTGAGTAGGCACATATTCACTGCTCAGTATTATCGTGATCTTAGGATGAGTGCGGTTACACAATGGAGAAGGGCGGTAGCTGGCTGGATTTTACTCACTTCAAATACTTAACGTGGCATAACCGTGGTAGCATATATTGGTGTATGAGGCGGGTCTTCACTCGGGTATTGTAGATCGGCATAGTAACTGAGCTTCTAAGTATATTGTAATGTATCGTTCTTCTGTCGATTGTGAGCGAGGTCAGAAGGGAGATCGAAGCTATTGGGTAGGCCATTCAGTCGAGACATTTGTAGGGTCGATGGTATCACTCAGTTACTTCAAAAGCCTGTTGCAAATACCCGTCGGTTTAGAAACATTCCACGTGAAATTATGTGTTGGCTAAATGATAGGTAATTTCAGGAATGTGCGCGAGGCTTTATTATTTAATGTTCAAGGCGGCTTCGCTCTCTGTAAAATTTCTGTCCGCCCTTGGTCGGGTGCCGCTGAATGTCTCCTTTACGCCATGTTCTCCGTGGTTTTTTTGTATCTAATGGCAAAGCGAATACTACAAAATTCGTATTGCCACATTTGCGGTGGTAGATTGTAAGTATGCTGGTGAGCCACAATCATAAGTTCATTTACACAAAGACGAACAAAACAGCCGGTACGTCTGTAGAGTCATTTTTTGAGCCGCACTGCATGCCGAATGCTGATTGGCAGCCGAGCTTTGCGCGTGCGGAAACCATCTCGGCAGAAGGCATAGTTGGCTTTAGAGGAAAGCATCGGCCTGAAGACTGTTGTTTCTGGAACCATATGCCAGCCAGCGTCATTAAGGAGCGACTGGGTGATGATATTTGGTACCGATATTTTAAGTTCTGCGTGGTTAGAAACCCCTTCGACAAGGCTATTTCACAATTTTATTTCCATAGGCGCTTACATCAGGGTAAGCAACAGGTGGTTGAAAGGATCGATCTCGATGAAGAGAGACAGGCCTTTGAACACTGGCTGACAAAGGATTACACGGTGCACGACAGGGACAAGTACCTTATAAATGGTGAGTTCTGTCTGGATGATGTTATTCGTTTTGAAAATTTGGAACGAGATGTTGTGCGGGTCTGTGACGTGCTTTCTATTGATTGCGTGGAGGCTAAACTGAGTTCATTCATGGTAGGGATTCGGCCAGCTCAAGCGACAACAGAGACTTTGTATTCCGCTGCTTCCAGGCAGATTGTCGAAGAAAAGTGTTCGTTTGAGTTGGAGTGTTTTGATTACTCATTTCCGAAATCCAGTTGAGGGACATGTTTTGAGTTAGTATGAACATGCTTCAGTTCATACTATCAGTTTGATAGATCAGAATATCAGTGAAGAAAATAGCGGCATCTCGACCTGATGGGTATGTGCGCTGTTTGGTCTATAACCACTTATCGGAGACCATGCTAGCAACTGCTGTTCACCGCCACCAAGTGCCAAGGTTAAAGAATCGATATTTATGTCTAGCCGGAAGTCCGAAATAGATCTGCGAATTTGGCGAGTTATCGCCTCAGTTCCACCTGTTAAAGTGTCTTGCTACGGCGATATTGTCAAGCATGCTGCCCTGTCAGATGCCCAATACAGTGAATGATCATCGCTCGGTCATAGCAGGGCAACGTCCAGAACTTGTCATTGGGTGGCTAGCGTTGGCGTTAATCTCGTCGATTCTTGCGCTGCTGGGTCTGAAAGAACTGACTCAGGCGCAGGACGATACGCAGGACTCCTCGCCCAATCGCCCCAACATACTGATGATTGTCGCCGACGACTTGGGGTACAACGATATTTCCAGCCTCAATAGAGACGGCATAGACACTCCATCTATCGACCAACTGGCAAATAACGGCGTGCTGTTCAGCCGCTACTACGCCGACACGATATGTGCGCCCAGCCGAGTGGGCTTGCTGACAGGAAGGGAGCCGGAGCGGTCTGGATTTAGGCCGGGAGGAAATGGCATCCCGCAGGAATTTACCACGCTTCCCGAGTTACTCACAAACAACGGCTACCAAACTAAATTGGTCGGTAAGTGGCACGCAGGAACGGCCCACAGGAAGAGCTGGCCCGACCATCATGGGTTTAAGCAGTGGTTTGGCTTTCTCGATCAGTGGCAGCTTCAGGTGCCAGCCAACAGCTCTAGTGCCGGCACCAGGCCCAGTTACTGGAACCCCTGGCTACGACGTAACTCGGGCCCACCAGAGCAACACTTAGGCCACCTAAGTGATATTTTGCTGCAAGAATCGCTCGATTTTCTTCGGCACAACAAAGACAGCGAGGAGCCCTGGTTTCTCTACCATGCATTTCTCGCTCCTCACCATCCCATTGAGCCCGACACGAGATTTGCACAGCGCTTCCCCGACACTCCTGAAGGGCAGTACCGGGCACTGGTTACACAGATGGATTTTTCTATTGGAGAACTCATTAACGAACTCGAGCAATCAGCCGACCTAGAAAACACCTTGGTCATTTTTATGTCAGACAACGGCGGGACTAATCGACAACTAAACAACAATTACCCCTTCAAGGGTAGCAAAGCTGAGGTGTTTGAGGGTTCGTATCGCACTCCGCTAGTAATACATTGGCCCGCGCAACTACAGCAACAACGCCAGCGCGCTATTGTTCACAATACCGATATCTACCCCTCGCTAATCTCCGCTTTGGGTCTTGTCGGAACGGAACAACTCGACGGGCGAAATTTGTGGCCCGGATGGCAGGCTGCCAACGCACACGATCGAGAATATAGCGAACCAGCTCTTCCTGGCAAAGCACGGTTCTGGGAAACCTACTATTCAAAACTGGGGCTGATGAGCTTTTCAGCACTGTCCGGCGACGGACGATGGCGACTGTCGTATGACTCACAGCGCACCGTGAGCTTGTATGACCTAGATGATGACCCGAGCGGCTTCACCGATGTTGCTGCAGCACACCCCGGGGTTATTCAATCTCTGAAGGCTAAGTATGTCGCCGCTAGCAAAGAGTACGCGTTAGTCCCGGTCAATCACACCGATTCGAACCTGCCACAGATTGCGGGATTTGATCAAATGCGAGTGACTGACAACCATCAACAGACTGTTCTATTTGAGCTGAAATCTCCGATAAATGAAGACTATGCGCAAGAATTAATCATTCAGCCGGGAGATTGGGTAGCAACTATAGACAACGATAGACGATTTCATTTGGTGGGTCGAGGGTATGACATTGTCAGTGCAGAGCCTGTTCCTGCATCTTGCGTTGTAATGGCATTAACATTTAGCTATAGCAAAGTGGCTTTTCTTTCACCAAAACCCAGACCGACCACCATAAAGCTCTACCGCAATGGCCTACTTGATGACAGCCAGGAATTACCACCCAATTCCCTCAGGCGTGAGAATTGGCCTAACACCAATGTGGTTTCGAGCCGAATAGGAGAAGTACGCTTTTTCAATAAGATGGCTTTTGGTTTGAGCGAGGTACTGCCGTATGAACTGCTCACTACCGGATCACCGCAATCTCCCTTGACAGACTCGGCGCAGATATTCTATCGCCCTACTATCGAGGAGTTATCTCAAGGGCTGTGTCTAAAAGGGGCTTTATAGGGTCTGTGATATTAACGGGTGATATCTGATGATCGGACGATGAATACCTAAATACATCTCTGGTTTCTTTACACTCATGCACCTGTCTCTCATACTTTTATTTTTTCAGCTTTCGAGTAATTGGTACGATAATAATTGCCGCTAAAATCAACGTGACAAATATTCCCATTGGGCGATTGAACTCGCCAGTTAGTCGCTACGGTCGCACACCATTCTCGTTGGCAATGCTATATAAATGCCATTTGGCATCATTGTTATCAACACGGTTAAAGGTGATTTTGTAATCGCCTTTGATTAGTGCAGCGTTGCTGCCAGTTTAATAAGCGATAACATCTTCATCGTTTACGATGTGCTTAGTAGGTGCTGCCAGGTACAGATCAATACTAGGTTTTAGACCTCGACTTTAGCCAGCAACCCATCCGGCGTGGAAGCCATAGGGAACTCGATAGGGCACGAGTATGGTTGCAACGGGTCCTTTGGATATATTCTGTGCGTCCAAAATCAAACACTCACTTTGGCCAGTGGCTTCGTCCTGTACAAAGCAAACAAGATAGCCCTCATCTTCGACCTTTGCGCCGACCTTTGGCGCAAATACCGCCTCTCCACCAAATCGACTATCGCCATAATTAAAGGTCACTGTAGTTTGTGTCTTGTTATCAAACTTCACTACACCATCAAAGCTGAACGGTCGTTCTGAGTTAAACACAGCAGCGTAAATGTAGCGGGTCTTATGGCAGGCATAGGTATCATTTATTCGGGTAAAATCACAACGTATTGCGCTCAGCATTCGTTCTTGAACATCACCCGTTTTTAAGTTGATGCGCCATTCATAAAGTTGCCCTTGGGTATCCTGCAGATTCTCAACGTCTAAACCGGCACCGGCTATGTCTGTGGTTTCGGAGCGCGAGGCTTGTAACACGACTTCGTCGCCCTCGTCCCACGCATTGGCAGTATGAACAACCGAGCCAGTCTCTACTTCAAACCAGCGCACATCCGTATCGTTGCCAAAACGTGGAATAACGCCAATTCGAGATCCGTGTTCAGGCTCGAAACTCAGTGCGGGACCGCCCGCTATTGCGCGGTCGACATCGAACGTGATCGGGAAGTCCAGAAATAGAGAATATTTCTCAGTGACAGCAAAGTCGTGCATAAATACAGGCTTTTCGATTGTAATCGGTGTTGAGTGGATCAGATCCCCTACGGCGCTAATGACCGAGTACGTGACGTACGGTGAGTGGAACGAATACCCGAATATCATCATCTCACCACTTTCAAGATCTATTTTGGGGTGGGCAGTAAACGGATGCGTAAGCTTGCCGTTGAAATTCGTAGCGCCTTCAGTTTCCAGATCTGGTAAACGAATTACGGTAGGTTGCGACGGTTCATGCAATGCATAGAGGGTGCTATTGTGGTATGCAAACGACGTGTTTGCCAGATTTTTGCTGTTTGGCTCGCCGTCAGGGATACGAGAAGGCGTTGGATCCATGATCGAATTTATCCCTTTGTAAATCCACTCGCCACGCGCCTGTTCGAGTTTGAGGCCTTCCGTTTGCACAAAACGGTTGCGGTAATGCGCAAGACCATCGCAAAACTCGATGGCATGAATCATGCCGTCTCCGTCAAAGGTATGATAAGCGTCTTCATCGAACATATAGACTGGGTTGGGTCCAACGCGCAGAAAATGACCAACAAGGTCTTTGGGGATGTTACCGCTCATGACCATGTTTCGGGCTTCTCGCTCCTCCAGAACGGGAGCAAAATTACCGTCTAGAAAGAAGTTTACCGAGCTGGTTGTTTCTGATCGAGCCATGAATCACCTCCAAAGCGATTTTAGTTTGGCCCACTATAACAGCAGATCTCCTGATACTATTGGAGAATCAACATTTCGCACTATGAGTAGTTCTATGACAAATCGACCGTTCCAGGAAACCACATCACTCGTCGCGACGCTCGATGATCTTGCAGAACTAGCAGATTACTCGCTTATGAAATCTCTCAACTGCGATCCTGATGCGAAGGAAAACGGTGCCGACCACGCTCCGCGAGAAGTCTTTACAGGCCATTATGTTCCCGTTAACCCAACGCCAATCAAGGATCCTGAGTACGTTGCCCATAGCAAAAACTTTTTTGGCGAACTTGGATTCGCAGATAGCATGGCCGAGTTGGACAGCTTCCAGCGGCTTTTCTCTGGCGACATGTCGCAGGTTCCCCAGCCTATGTGCAATGTCGGCTGGGCATCCGGATACGCACTTTCCATCTATGGGACTGAATACTACCAGCAGTGTCCGTTCCAGACTGGCAACGGATACGGCGATGGGCGTGCAGTTTCTGTGCTTGAAGCGGTCATCAACGGTCAACGCTGGGAAATGCAACTTAAAGGTGGCGGTCGGACACCTTATTGTCGGGGTGCGGATGGTCGCGCTGTACTGCGGTCTAGTGTCAGGGAGTTCCTGGCACAGGAGCATATGCACTCGCTTGGAGTGCCAACATCACGGTCTTTGAGTTTGTACGTTTCGAAAACGGAGAAGGTCAAACGGCCATGGTATTCAGAGGGCTCAAGCTCGAAGGATCCCGACAGGCTTATATCTGAGCCCGTGGCTATCTCGACACGCGTTGCACCGTCGTTCATTCGGATCGGCCAGCTCGAGCTCTTTGCTCGCCGTGCCCGTAAGAAGGAGCATCCGAAAGCGATGGAGGAGTTAGAGAAGATCGTGTTGCACTTGATCGAACGTGAGTATGGTGACGTCATCGACCAAAAACTAGCCACCGCACAAAAAGCTGTGTTGCTCGCGAGTGAGTTTCGCAGTCGCCTTACCGTGCTCGTGGCGAACTGGATCCGCGTCGGCTACTGTCAGGGTAACTTCAATAGCGATAACTGCGCTGCTGGTGGTTTCACTCTCGACTACGGTCCATTCGGGTTTTGTGAGGTGTTTAATCAGAACTATCAGCCATGGACGGGTGGTGGACTGCACTTCTCGTTCTTCAATCAACCAATGGCAGCTGAACGCAATTTCCACGTGTTTTGCATGGCATTGATTCCGTTATTGACGTCGCACGAAGACTGTCTGCGACAGCTCGAGGAGATTCGTACTGATTTCTCGACCGTGATGCGGGCGGAAATGGAGAAGATGTGGGCTGCCAAGCTTGGTCTTGGCTCGTTTGATGCTGCGTTGTTCACTGAGCTCGAAACGCTTATGGTGCAAACACCTGTCGATTACATTATCTTATTTCGCGAGCTCTCGACGGTACCTGATGACATTGGTCCGCTCAAAAAAAGTTTCTACAGTGACTCGGACCACGAGATGGCTTCGACGTATGAGACAGATACTGACGTGATGGACAAGCGTTGGTCAGACTGGCTAATAAAGTGGAAATCGCTCGTCGGCAAACCAACGGACCCGAATTCAACTGCGGATATATCTCTTGAGGCTGTCTCGAGAGAGATGAAACTCGTTAACCCAAAATACAGCTTGCGAGAGTGGTTTGTCGTGCCTGCATATCAGCAAGCAGCCGCGGGCGACTATTCGGCTATTAGAGAGCTGCAGGCGGTTATGGCGCAGCCATATGCTGAGCAGTCGCAGGCTGTGGAGGACAAATACTATAGGCTAAAACCGGCTGAGTTTTTTGAGGTTGGTGGGTTGTCGCACTATAGCTGCTCGTCGTGATTTTTGAAAAACTCGGCGGATTAGATATGGCATGTATATGCCTGTTTTTACTAGGGAGTGTTAGTAATATGAGTATCGCGCAGTCGAATAATTCCCCCACGGCCATTATTGATTTTCAGAGAAGCCAGGAGTTGGACAACTGGGTGATTATAAACGATACCGTCATGGGCGGTCGCTCTCGCGCTCGGCTTACTATCAACGACAGCTACCTTCTATTTTCAGGCACTTTGTCACTGGAAAATAATGGGGGTTTTGCATCTGTCCGTAGGGTGCATGACGGCAAAGTTTGGTTAAGTGATAAACCCATAAAAATACAAGTAAAAGGCGATGGTCGGGAATATCAGCTTAGATTCAGAATCAACCGGCGGGTAGACTCCGTCCACTATGGCGTTAGTTTCAAAACTAAGGCAAATGAGGTAACTGTGTTTCAGTTCAATGAGTCTGATTTTGTACCGCAGTTTAGAGGACGCATCCTGAAAGACGCCCCCGCCCTGGATTTTGCCAATATTGAGCAGGTAGGCGTATTGATCGCAGATAGTATTGCCGGTGACTTTATGCTGATGATAGAAAGTATTTCCCAACTGCCTGATGGACCCACTACTAGTTCTCTCTCTTGGTGAAATAGTCTGGTCGCGAAGAGAGGCCGCCGAATACGATTTTCAATCTATCCCTACTATTTCGACATTCCTTCAGATCATTCCACATGTGACCAAATTCGATGAAGATGATCTTGATAGGGTTATTAGTATTGATATTGCGAGTCAGTCCGTAAACAACCTTTTCGTGCTCGCGCTCAAAAGTACCGAAGACTTTGTCCCAAATCATTAGTATCCCGCCATAGTTTTTGTCCAGATACTGTTGATTTGCACCGTGATGAACACGGTGAACCGATGGTGTGTTAAAGACCTCATCCAGCCATCCCAGTTTGCCAATCCGCTCCGTGTGAACCCAATGTTGGTACTGAGCAACGAGCACCAATGCCACTAGCGCCTGGAATGGATTAAAGCCTAGCAAAATCATTGGTATGAGAAACGCCCACTCAAAGAAGCCCTCAACCAGACTTAGTCGGAACCCGACTGTGAAGTTATAATCTTCTGAACTATGGTGAACACTATGACTAGCCCAAAGGATTCGATGCTCATGTTCGAGACGGTGCATCCAATAATAGGTAAAATCAGCGGCCAGCAACGCCAAAATCCAGGTCCACGGATTCATAGGGATATTGAGAGGTGTAAGCATAAAAAATGGTAACAATGCTACGAATCCAAAAGCGGCGAACGCAGTTTTTTCAATCACCTGATGCGCAATAAATATTGCACAGTTTGCTAGAGTATCTTTCCATCGCCGTTCTTTTTTTGTCAGTAAATCCAGAACGATTTCTATACCCGTAATGCCAGAATTGATGATGAACAAAGCCGCCACAACCAGCATAATTTGGTGAGTCTCAAAAAGGGATGCTAAGTAGTCGATTATCATAGGAATATTCTCAGCTCAGTAGTTATCATTACAGTTTGCAGGTGTTTTAGTTTTTGGTACGAAATAGAAAATCCTGATGCACTAGAGCATCGGTTCAATACCCCAACTTATCGATCGTTTTCCACGCAGTCGGCAGCTTGTCGAACCCGATTAGCGCGAGAAATACTAAATACCCGTGTTTAATAAATGGCGGCAAGCCCGGCTAAGCGGTCAAATTCTGCGGCAATCAGGGTATCCAGTCCGCGTTTTCCTTTGCCTTGCTGCCACCGATCCATCGCAACGTCTAGCGCTAGCAGCGATGCGCCAGCTAGGAGCTGCGCGGCTGCTTTGTGTTTTCTAGATAGCGTTCGGGTGAGTGCTTGGGTCA
>JBLHSI010000015.1:0-26458 GCA_047626655.1 Halioglobus sp. | reverse complement strand
CCTATTTCCAATAACTACGCTTACGTTGCACTGATAAAAAATGACTGTGCACCGAAATGTCACTGCATCGCTAACCCGCAGTACGTAATTTAAGAAACGGATTCATCCAGCGGAACTTCCACGTAGTAAATTTCAGTGGTGCATCCAGTACCGATAGGCAAATACAATCTTCTGACTGCAACGCTGTCGGGGAATGCACATCACCTGGACGGCGAAAGATGAAATCGCCTTCATGATAACTGCCGTTCGCATCTGAAAAACCACCTTCCAAGACCAATGTCATTTCACTGCCACGGTGTGTGTGTTCAGGAATTTTGCCACCCGCCTTAATATGATAAAGGGCAAACTCGTGATCGGAATCGCCCGTGTGTAGATAACTAATGCGCAGCGCAGAGCCAATTTTCTTCCAACTCAGATCGCTGAAATCGGCATTTACAAGACGCCGCAGCATTGCGGAGATACTGCTCGCATCTTTCTCAGGCGCCAGCACAGGCTTTTCGTCGAGGCGAGCGAGCACAGTATCGAGTAGCGTGTCACCTACCGAGATGGGTTCCAACTCCTCAAACATTGCCGCCGCAAGGTCGGTCAGTTGCCCTGCCAGGCGCTGGCACTGAACACAATTACTGACGTGCACAGAGACGCACGCCGACTGCGCCAAAGGTAGGCTGCCTGCAGAGTAATCGGTAATGAGGTCGAGATCGGGATGAAATTTAGGCATAGTCTTATCTATCAAATTGAATTTTGAGTTTCTGAACTGCCAAGCGGACCCGTGATTTCACAGTACCCAGGGGCAGTTCAAGTTCACCGGCAGCTTCCGAGTGGGATTTGCCTTCCATATAGACCTTGGCGAGGATTTGCGCCTGATCAGCGGGTAACTCCTTCAGAAGCCCCCTAATTTCCTCTCTCCTACGCTTCTGATGGAGCTGCGCAAAAGCGTCTTCACTTTCCTGTTCGATGTAGAGATCCTCAGCGATAATCGCTGTGTCAAATTTCTGCAATCTACGGTACATATCGGTCCTACAGTTCCTGGCTATGGTATAGATCCAGGTGCTGGCCGCCGCTTTCTCGGGATTGAACGCTCCTGCTTTCTGCCAGACCTTCACCATGACGTCTTGCACCAACTCGTCCGCATTGTTTGCAGACAGTGGCGATCCAGACAGCGCAAACGCCTTCATCAGAGGCGCAAAATTTCTAAATAAGCGAGTAAATGCCGCTCGATCCTCATCCTTGGCGATCAAAACGAGGCATTCACTCCACTCATCGGTGCGCCTGCCATATGCCGCTTGGCTTTTCGCTACCTCACTTTCATCATCTGGAGTTTTTTCCAACCGAAACATACTCATTCTCATGACTGTTTTAGCATTATACGCGCTCGAGGGCTTCTGGATCACTCTATTTGTCTGATTTTGCCTGTGAATAACGTATATGCCAATTGGAGTATATGGATGATCTCTTTAGCTTTTTATCTCACAGGCATGATCCAAAGACTTGTCCCTACCGTGATTATGACCCAGAAGATCATTGATGTGACAAATTCTGCAACTTCTGCAAAGAGAGGGAGATCTCAATTGAGTCTGCTTGCGTATAAACTATTACAAACCCATTACCGAGAACCGAATGATGGCATCAACCGCGATAAAACCCGCTATAGCACCGCAGCTAGTCATATCTGAAGACGCGCAACGGGTGCGTGACGCCCTGATCGAAAAAGGTCTGGAAACTCCCCTGGTAGATACAGGCCTAAGCAGAGATCAAAAGTATGAACGAATACGAGACTCCTTCGCCTCTATCGTTGAGACACTGGGCCTTGATCTGACCGACGACAGCCTGAGCGAAACGCCGCAGCGTATTGCCAGGATGTACGTGGACGAGATTTTCTCGGGCTTAGACTACAGCTGCTTCCCCAAAGCCACCGCTATCGAAAACAAGATGGGCGTGGATGAGATGGTGAAAATCAATGATATATCGGTCGTCAGCACCTGCGAACACCACTTCATCACTATCGATGGATTAGCGAGAGTGGCCTATATACCAGCGGAGAAAATCATTGGCTTGTCCAAGGTAAACCGTATTGTACGTTTCTTCGCGCAGCGACCACAGGTACAAGAAAGGCTCACCCAGCAAATTCTGGTTGCATTGCAGGTCTTGCTTGGTACCGAGGATGTAGCTGTGACGATCAATGCGGCTCACTACTGCGTAAAAGCTAGGGGCGTAATGGATGCAAACTCCACAACTCAAACTACAGCGCTTGGCGGTGGATTCAAGTCTAACTCACAAACTCGCGCAGAATTTCTCGCTTAGGGCGATACCGTGATGGGCACACCAGTATGATCGAAAGAAACCTTGGAAATTTGGAGCGATTAATCAGAGTGGCGATCGGGCTTGGGTTATGTGGGTGGCTAGCGGTTCAGCCCTCGGTTAGCGGCTTTGATTGGCTCATCGCTGCAGCCTCGCTGCTTCTGCTCCTTAACGGAGTGTTCTCCCGTTGTTATATCTGGTATGTCCTTGATCTAGATACGAGTAGAGACTGCGAAAATCCCTAAGGAACCCAGCCTCCTGCCCGTTGACACGGGCTAGCCGGCATGCGGCAAAATCGGTAAATCTCAAAATCAATTAGGGTGAACCAAACTACTATTCTCAGCGTAATGCCCTGTGTCTAATTTAGGAGTGAACAACAATGACCGTATTGCACGAAACTGCAGACGTGGCCAGACCGATAGAAGAAGTTTTTGCCTACGTTAGCGATTTCACGACCACAATCGAATGGGATGCTACTGCGACTCGAGCTCAAAAGTTGACACCCGGGCCACTGCGCATCGGAACCGAATTCGAGGTTGAATGCGCGCTGCCCGTGGGGAGTATCCAGCTCCACTATAGGATTCTCAAGCTTGAGCCTCACAGGCTGATCGAGCTGGAGGGCAGCAGTAAGTTCTTCACTGTCCGCGACACCATCACTTTTACGCCATCGGATAAGGGCACCCACATAGACTACAAAGCTGAGTTTGAATTTATTACATTGCTCAAGCCCCTGTTGTTTTTGTCAGCAGGCGGCCTCGAAAAAATGGGACGTGAATCTGTGGCAGGGCTCGCCAAGGCGCTCGAAGACAACTATCCCGAGCCGGCCTACCCCGATAATGGAAAAATATGTACGAGCATAGTTACCGAGATCCCCTTGTTTACCCGACTCGGCTATCGCAGAAGTCGTAGATCATTCGTGCCCATGTCTGCCTCGGTGCGAGGAAAACATATGGTAGTGACGGGAGCCAGTGCTGGCTTGGGATTTTGCACGGCACTTGACCTTGCCCGGAGAGGCGCTACCTTGACCTTAGTTATGCGTGACAAGTCGCGCGCTGAACAGACTCTCGCAACTCTGGAGGCAGAAACTGGAAACTCGTCTATTACCTATGAACTCGCCGACCTCAGCCTAATGGAAGACGTTGATAAACTCGTTAAGCGATTGATTAAGCGAGGCAAGCCCATCGATGTATTGATCAACAACGCCGGTGCTTTATTCAACCCACGCTCAGAGACCAGCGAGGGTCTCGAACAGAGTTTTGCGCTATTACTGCTCAGCCCCTATAGACTCACCACAGGGCTGAAGCCTTTGTTGCTAAAATCAAACGAGCCACGCGTCATCAACGTCGTCTCTGGCGGAATGTATAGTCAGAGACTAGATGTTGATAGTCTGCAGAATGATAGCCTTACTGCATACTCGGGCAGCGTCGCCTATGCGCGCGAAAAACGGGCATTGATGGTACTTACACAAGAGTGGGCCAAAGTATGGGCAGAGCAAGGAGTGGTGGTAAATGCAATGCATCCGGGTTGGGCGGATACCCCTGGCGTTAAAAACGCTCTACCCGAATTCAGAAAGATTACGCGTTCTATTCTTCGCTCTGCGGAAGAAGGGGCCGATACCATCGTGTGGCTGGCCGTTGCCAGCGAAGCCGGAAAGGTAAGCGGTGAATTATTCTTGGATCGGAAGATTAGGTCTCCGTATCTACTGAAAAAGACAAGAGAGACGGTGCCTGAAAGAGAGAAGCTAATGGCGATTCTGGAGCAGCGCTGATACCCAAAAGTGACCTTCTCTTATCCCCCGCCACTGCGGACAGAACACCACCTTGTGCCGCCTTACTTTACTCAATGAGAGCGACAGGCCCTCTTTTGTAAATCGGGCGGCGTCTGCTTCAGCCGAACCAGCTCAGCATATGAGGCCTTTTTCTAGCGCTGCTCTCTGCGCAACTTAAGTAACCACGAGCTTTGATTCTTTTCCGCATCATAAAATATTGCCACAGTGAAGAAGACCATCAAGATCAACACAATATGTGCGGCCAAGCTAATTCCGAAGTAAAAGATACTGCCCAGATAAATCGCAAACGCGCCGCTCCACATCAATGACAAAATTATCATAATGAACATCCTGCTGGCTGGATCCGGAATATGTCTGAGTGGATTCTTGCTGGAGTCAAAAATATATTGGTAGCTATCATAGAACCAAAGTCCAAATTTTTTCATGCCAAAACCTCTTATTTTAATAAGTACGATACTATGCATACGGCCAGTGATCGTAATTGGATTGAAACAGGCCGTTTTTTAAGAGATGACAAACCTGCAGCGCCGAGATTAATACGGAGTTCACGGTCGCCCTGACTTGGTATACACCGAACTGATGGTTAATCGCACACTGCGATAGTGAACCGCTTAGCACGGGCTGTCGTATACAAGACGTAACCACCGCCAAACTGTCCAACCGAGAATGCTCGGTTAGTCTTCAGCCACTGACTACACGCAGGCACTACATCAATGAAAACGGAAAACTTAGCTATTGTACTTTTTTTCGCCACCACTACTGGGCTGGCAGCGTGGGCCATGAACAGCAACGACCCCGCACCTAACAAGCATGGCTGTTATGGCAGTTGCTACGAACAATGGAAAGAAAGCACAGGAGGGGTCCTTGCTATTCAACAGGCAGCGATAAAAGTCGAGCAGGAAGCATCGCCTGAGCAATTGGGAAAGACGGCTTACAAGAGTTGTATTGTATGTCACGGTCCACAGGGTGGAGGGGGCGTCGGCCCCATGCTAGCAGGACAATCGGCTGAAGATATTATCACCAAGCTCACGCAGTACAAAAACGGTGAAACACTGGGCAACCAGAGCGCCCTGATGTGGAGCCAGGCCGGGCTGCTAGAACAACTTGATATCGAAAATATCGCCGCTTTCGTAGCCACGTTGTAACTATTGTGACGCGTAATCCAGGCTCACAACACTGCCTCGCATTGAACCAGATGAACGCAGTTATTGTAGGTAATGGTGCGATAGGTTCGGCACTTCTGGATAACCTGCTACAACGGCCCGAGCTCAACAGCGCCCTGGTGCTTGGGCGCACCGCTGCAGCAGTGCCTGAAGATCCGCGGGTTACTCACCTCACCTTCGATGCCGAGGATCCTCAGTCTCTGATCAATGCAGCCCTACAGGTGCAGCAGTCTGTTAAACGCGTTCACTTGCTCATCAACACTGTTGGCCTACTGCACAATGACCAGCAAGGCCCCGAGAAACGTCTGAAGAATGTTGATCCCGCTCATTTGATGAAGTCTTTCCAGATCAATGCGATGCTATTGCCGCTACTGGCACAGGCGTTCGGTCAATTGCTGCGTCACGATGAACCGTCTATGCTGGCGTCGCTCTCAGCGCGCGTGGGGAGTATCGAGGATAACAAACTGGGGGGGTGGTACAGTTACCGCGCCTCCAAGGCAGCCCACAACATGCTGCTAAAAACTATTGCCAGTGAATGGCGTCTTAGTCATCGCAATGCCACTGTCGTTGCCCTGCATCCAGGTACCGTGCATTCGCGCCTGTCTGAGCCGTTCTTGACGGCCAATTATAAACATCGCGTACTCACTCCCGCTGAGTGCGCCAGTGCACTACTGGCGGTCATTGGCGAACTACAACTGGAAGATTCGGGCAAATTCTATGATTGGCAGGGTAAATCAATACCCTGGTAAGCAGGCGGAGAAAGACGATGGCAGTCGACCATGAATCTATCAAAAATATTCTTGACGGAAAGGGCCAAAACGCAGACACCAGTCTGCGTGCGAAGTCGTTGCAAAGAGCGCGAAGCCAGCAAGTGCCCAGGACCCTTACCGCCCATGAATGGGAACGATGGTATGCCGAACACGGTGTGCCGGAGAGTCACAAAAAGCAAGAAAACACCACTAAAAAGCCCTGGTGGCAGTTCTGGTCTAGCTAGGGATTTCTAGCAGATAAGGGCCCGTCGCTCGATAGCATGCTAAACGCAGGCTGGTCTTTGAGCAGCGCTTTCATGTCATCCACCTTGTCCGGCATTGACTGTCGTAGCGATGATGCCAGTGCCGTGGTCAGCATCCTCTGGTAGTAGGGCAGTTCGCTCACGTAAAAGGGCAAGTTCTGGCGGATGGAATCCTGCTCGGCAATCGTTCCCACAAATTGCTCAATGAAGTCTCGCGCGGTTTCTAACGCAGGGGAGTTTTCATCCAGCTCAGCCGTATCCATTTGCCAAGTCATATCCGGACGCAGCACACAGCGCGCCATAAACTCTCCGGGGTAGTGTTGCCCCCACTCATGAGGCGCTATCAATGATAGAGAGAATTCCCTCCCCGTAACATAGAGAAAGTAATTGTTGCCCACCACTGGCTTGAAACGAAACTTAGCGCCTAGGATCATCGAGGAGACACAGTAGTCCCTGAGGAAGTCTGCGGCCGATTTACGGACAACAACGACCTCTTGCAGACTCTCTAAATCTCGCAATACCGGGACAAGACCCTTGCCCTGCGGGTTAGGGTTAAGCTTTGGCTGGAACATCGAGATAACGATATACGATTTTGGCAGAGATGATCGACATAGACAGCTTTTTCCGGTGAGGACGCAAGGTGTATTTACGGTGTGTTACATATACGCCGGCTTATGCCTTGTGGATCAATAAAAAAGCGAAACAAGGTTGTGGCCTGCATGAACTAAAGGTGACTCCCGTCTAGGTAGTACCAGCGTTCCTCGATTTTTTCAAAGCGACTAATTTCGTGCAGCCGAGCACCCTTTCCAGCCACCTTAAATCGAGCTACAAACTCTACTGTTCCGAAAGCATCATCAGCTCCACCCGCCTGAGTAGCACGTATACTAAGACCCAGCCAGCGCTGTTGGTCGTTGAGTCGAACCTGGCTGGGGCGAGTATCGGCATGCCAAGTAGCCAGCAGATAAGACTCATCGCAGACTACAAACCCGGTGTAGCGTGATCTCATTAATTGCTCAGCAGTTTGTGGCACACACCCTGCAGTCAGGTAACGGCTGCAGCAATGAGCATAATCTGCCCCACTTTGGCAGGGACACGTAGCTGGGTCAGCGCTAGGGGCTTTCTTGGCCATGGATTTCTGAAAAACCACCGTGTTGATTTAGTCGATTGCTCGAATCACAGTATGCCTTCGATACAGGGAATTTCCAATGAAGAACAATTAGGGAAGCGCGTAGCCGATACGCTTGGGTTGCCCGTATACTGATCACTAATATGGACGATCACGAGTAAAACTATGAAGATTGCATCTCTTGCCTTTGCCGTACTTTTTGCGCTGGGAGCTGCATTGCAGTGGAACGACTCCGATCCGGTACTGTGGATACTGGGCTATGGCGCGGGGGCCATACTCTCTCTCGCCTCGGCTCTCGGGCGGCGCGATTTTCTTCCAAATGCGGTGGCCTTCGCTCTCTTCGGGATTTGGTTCATGAGCATTGCGACGAGCTTATTTGGCGCACCCCAAGAAGCATTCACCTCGTTCACAATGCAAGCTACATCCCATGAGGAACCTCGTGAAGCGGTGGGCCTTGCGCTACTAGCGGGCTGGAGTGCCGTTATGGCTGCTCAGGCCAGACGTTCGCTATAATTCAAGCGCTCTACTGTGGTATCCCAGCATTGGTGATCCAGACCGTCTGGTAGGGCTGCAACAGCAATACCTGCTCACCGCTTTGGCACAATTCGCCGCCAATAAGGTCAGTCCAGTCTTCAGTCTCAATCAGGTTAATCGCCGATAGCTGCAAAGACTGTGGCTCCAGAGTGATATTGCTGATACAAAAAATGCTCTGGCGCCGATCTATACTCTGGCGCCAGTAGCCAAACAAGCCCACCCCCAGATGCAGAGTGAACTGGGTAGCGTTAGGGTGAAATGCCACCTGCCGACGACGGATGGCCAGCAATTTCTTCAGCTTCCGAAAAACGATGCTGTGAATTGAGTCGTGTTGATCCAGCGCATTGGCCAGCGAGTCACTATTCCATTGGTGCCGATTTATCGCGCGGTAATGCCCGGTGTTTTCCACCCTGTCATAATCATTGCGGGTGCCCAGCAAACTGTGAATGTAAATCGCCGGAATACCTTCCAATCCCAACATAATGGCGTGGGCACAGACAAACCGCTCTAACCCCCAATCATCGCGACCCATGGTAGTACCCTGCAGGGCGTCAAATAGCGCGATATTAATTTCATAGGCCTTATTCGCTCCACTTTCCAGCGCACGATAGGACACATGCCCGCCAAAATCCTCCATCGTTGTAATCAGCTTGCGCAGTTCGATATCCGATAGCAGCCCCTCAGCTGGGCGCAGCCCGATACCATCATGAGAGGCAACGAAGTTGAAATATGCGGTGCCGTTTTGTGCTGGCGGCATGCTCATCATCCACTGCTTGAGATAAGCGCAATCACCCGTAATTAGCGTATTGACCAGCAGCGGTGGCAAGGAGAAATTGTAAACACAATGGGCTTCATTGGCGTTGCCAAAATAGCTTAAATTTTCGCGATTGGGAATGTTGGTTTCGGTGATCAGTATTGCATCGGAGCGTGAATTCTCAACCAGCGTGCGAAGCAGGCGCACCACCTCATGGGTTTCCTCCAGGTTGAGGCAGTTGGTACCGAGAGTTTTCCACAGGAAAGCCACTGCATCCAGTCGAAACGTTTTGACACCGTTATCAAGGTACTGCCGCACGATCGAAACAAACTGCTTAAGAACCTCCGGATTGCGGAAATCCAAATCGACCTGATCGTGACTAAAGGTACACCACACATACTGTTTACCTTCACTGGTCTCCACCTCTCTGAGCAGCGGCGATGTGCGTGGTCGCACCACATCACTAAGGTCATCCTCCTTAGAAGCTGTGAAGAAAAAACCAGTACCCGGCGATCTGCCTTTCTTAAAATTTTCAAACCAAAGACTGCGACTCGAGCAGTGATTGATCACCAAATCAGCCATTAAGTCATAGTCATTGGCAATCGATTTAATATCCTCCCAGCTACCCAGCGACTCGTTAACACTGGAGTAATCAAGCACCGCAAAGCCATCATCGGAACTCCAGGGATAAAATGGCAGGATATGTACACCTGACAGCAAATCTTCGCAGTGTTCATCGAGAAACTTTTTCAACGTGTGCAGGGGCTTTTCATCCGCGTGCAGCAAACTATCACCGTAGGTAATGACTAGCGCGTCGCGCTCGTCCCAGTGATTCACAACGAGCGCCGACAGGCTTGCCTCGCCGTCTAGGCGCATGAGCTCCAGTAGTGCATCTGCGAGGCCGCTGAGGTCTACATCCAACGGGTTGTCCTGATAGATGGTGTCAACGTGTTGCTGAACACGATCCCGAAGCTGTGCTTGTTCTTTCCCGTGCTGCGACATCGTGAAGCCCCTAATTCGCTGCGAATTCGGCGTGATCGGCTTCAACGGCTTGACATAATTGTTCCAGCACATCTGGTACTGCGCTTATCACGCGGTTCCAGCTGGGGATAAAGGGACGCTCCATGGGACTGTCCAGGAATGCCTCCCCTGCCTTCATAATATTTTCGGCGAACAACTCC
The DNA here is from genome assembly GCA_047626655.1 of Halioglobus sp. Taxonomy (GTDB): domain Bacteria; phylum Pseudomonadota; class Gammaproteobacteria; order Pseudomonadales; family Halieaceae; genus JBALVT01. Next base: position 16,601 of record JBLHSI010000015.1, on the reverse strand, counting down.
ACCGCTTTTTCTTCACTGTGTATGTCCAGACTAAGGCCGTTCATTACGGCATCGTTGTGATACGTTTCTACAAAGTCCAAAGCAATCCGATAGTAGGTCGCTTTTAGAGAGCGGAAAGTTTGTGTGTTAAATGTTACGCCGCGCGTAGCGAGCTTGCGAAACAGGGCCTTGGAAATATCGATAGACATTTTGGACAGACCACCCGCGTCATTCTCCTGTGACAAGTCCTGGTGCTTATGGTCGTAAATATCAGCAATATCGGCCTGACATAAGCGATTATTAGCATAATTGCGATACATCTCAGACAACACACCAATTTCCAGACCCCAGTCACTGGGAATGAGAATGTCATTCAATACGTCTCGGCGAAAGGAGAATTCGCCCGCCAGTGGGTAGCGAAAGCTGTCCATATACTCGAGGTATTCCATATCACCCAAGGTTTTCTTCAGCGCGCGCAACAACGGAGTAACCAATAACCGGCTGACGCGGCCATTTATCTTGCCGTCGGCCACCCGGGCATAGAACCCCTTACAGAATTCATAGTTGAATCGCGGGTGCGCAACGGGGTAGATAAGGCGCGCTAGTAATGAGCGATCGTAGGTTAGGATATCGCAATCATGTAAAGCCACCGACTCGGCCTTGCCGGATGCCAGGGTATATCCCATGCAGTACCAAACATTCCGTCCCTTGCCCAGCTCTTTGGGCGCCAGATCTAATGATTGTAAATGTTTGTCCAGTGCCTGTAATCGTGGACCGTCGTTCCACAGCACTCGGTGATGCTGCGGTAGGCGGCCAAAAAATGCCAGTGCATGGCGGTACTGCTGCTCGTTGGCTCGATCCAGCCCTATCACAATTTCTGACAAGTACGGCACATGCGCGAGCTCATCCACTATCGCCGGCAGAGCTGCGCCCTCCAACTCCGAAAACAGCGAGGGCAGAATCAGGCCCATTGGCCGTTTATGGGAGAAACTGACCAACTCGCTCTCCAATTCATGCAGTGGCCTGTCTGATAAGTTATGCAGTGTCGTGATGATGCCATTCTGATAAAAGTCGCCCATAATTACATTACAATCCTGTTTTATGACCTATCTGATGATGCTGTAACCAACGCGCTACGCCTTCGCCCCAGCCCGTGGGTCCGAAATCCTTGCTGATAAGAACGCCGTCGGAACGTGATAGCTGCGGATAGTCATGCACCGGCGAACGCACCAGCAGTGCTGTTTCAGCGACTTCCAACATGGTCCTGTCATTGTCGCTGTCACCGATGGCTAAATCGTGCCAAAGGCGATCGGTCTTCGATTTCTGGTAGATTTGGCGGAGCCAAGCCAGCGCCTTGCCCTTGTCGCACTCTCCGGATATTGCCAGGAACCTGCCACCGCTCTGCACACAGGCACCCCGTGACTGCAGGCAGGCAATAAACTCTGCCTTGCGATCGTCATCTCCCCGCCACTTAACCGGCTCGCTGTATTCTCGCTGATTGGCCGCCATAGCGCGCGCGCGAGTCAGATTAGTCATCTGCATAATGCCAGCGGTACCTGCCTGGTAAAAATAATCGTATTCCTGAGGAAACTGTTCCAGTAACTCGCTCAGCAGATTCAGCCACTTGTCACGAGACGCTGCCAATTCGTGTACCCAATAGCCACCTCGCTCCACCGTATCGGCCGGTTGACATTCAAAGTAACCCTTGGGGATATACACCGCCGCCCCGTTTTCGGCGATGAAGGGCCCGGTGTTACCCAGTTGGGCACGCAAAAACTCTATCTCAACCCGCGTCTTGCTGGTTGCAGGGATCACGGGAATGCCCAAACGTTGCAGCATACGCAATTGCGGCAGCGCGTCTTGGTAGCTGTAGGTGCGGTGATCCAGCAAAGAACCGTCTAGATCACTAAATACAAGGAAGCAACGATTAGAGGGCAGGTTTGAGGTCGAGCGTGAAGGCATACTCATCCTCCGCTCCCGATCGCACCATTAAAGTGCACAGAAACAGACGCCACACAGACGGCGCACCCTTTTTGTGCCTGCGGCTGGTAAGTTTGCAACAACAGGTACCGTGCAAGAAAGGCCTTGCGCCACGGCGGCAGGTTGTTTGACATGGATGTGGCTTTAATATCGCGCCCTGCTAGTGTCTGGAACAGTAACTTAGACCATATGTCTTAGCAGAAACCGTGCCAACTCACCTAACCTGCAGGCACATGTCAACAAACGCACCATAGTGATCAACCGCACGCCAGCTGGCTTCAACTCCGGCAAGGATAACGGCACCAAAGTTCTCGCAGCCTGTTCGGCTTCCTTCAGCGCGGGCAGTAAGACTTACGGTGCCACTCTATTACTCTAGACGGTTTTGTTTGGCGGCATCCGCTAGACTGGCTTTCTCAACCGACAACGCAGAGAGGCTGTCAGATTGGAGTGGCGCCAGAGACTCTAGCCAGCCGGACTCAAGAGCCACATCGGCGCGCAGCGTTGATACGATATCGCTCATCCGATCGGCTACAGGTATTAGGCCAACGCTGCGATAAATACCCGATAGGCTGTGCGCAAGACGATGCAGACCTAAGTTATCGCACTCCTGCTCAGCTACCTGTAATTCGCCCCAGCGCTGGCCCGCCTCCGTCAAAACCTTGCCGAGCACAATCTGTACATTTTGGGAACCTATTTGCTGAGTCATCTTCTGCAATACAGCCCGATCTAACACTGAAACCCCTCGTACCAGGTTAGTTTTGTCTTTTTTATCGGAGCCCTGCACTACAGCAGTATTATTGCCCAACCATTGAGACAACTCTGCTGCCAGAACCTCTGGCTCGATCGGCTTGGTGAGATATCCATTCATACCGGCATTCAGGCAGGCCTCCTTCTCTCCGTGATAGGCAAGAGCTGTGAGCGCTACCACTGGCAATTGGTCGGTCGTCTTTAGCTGCCTTATTCGCCTGGTAGTTTCTATGCCGTCGATATCCGGCATGTGGATATCCATTAAGACCAGATCAGGCGCAATCGTCTGAACGACCTCCAGTGCAGCAACACCGCCAGGCACTGATGTTACTTTCAACCCCATAGTTTCGAGAATCATACCGCCTAGCAGTCGGTTGGTTTCATTGTCGTCCACCAGCAGCACGTGACCAGATAAGTTCACTTGTATGCCATCGGCGGCTATAGGCTCAAGTTTCTCGCCGAGGTCTTCGTCGATCGCAACAGGTAACTCGAACCAGAAGCTTGAGCCTTTGCCTAGCTCAGATTTCAACCCTAATTGACCTCCTAGGTATGCAACGTTCCGGCGAAAAATATCCAGGCCGAGCCCTGTACCCTGCGCCGCCCTCGTGTCGACACCTGAACCGGTAGTCCAAAAAGGATCAAAAATCTGCTCCTGATCATCCTTCGATATGCCGATACCCGTATCAGTCACGGTAAAGCGCAAAGTACAGTTGCTGCCCAGTCTTGCCATTTTATCGACACTAACCAAAATCTCGCCCGTTGCGGTGAACTTGATCGCATTCATTATCAAGTTTAGTAGGCATTGCTGCACCCGGGATGGGCTGCCCAATACTGAATATGGAAGGGCCTCCGCCAGTCGAACCGTCAAAGCCAGTGACTGTTCGCTCGCTCTTGCAGCGACTACCTCGAGGGTGCTTCGAACCAGATCCGCGAGCACAAAGGACACCTTAGGCTCCTCGTAAGCAAGTTCCATCTTGGACAGGTCAAGTACGTAGTTAATCACCTCCATCAGATTTTTCGATGAGCCACGCGCTAGTGACACCAGCTTATGTTGTCCATCATCTAAGGGATTGGCTTCGAGCAAAGCTAAAGCGCTAACAACACCATTGAGGGGCGTGCGCATCTCGTGGCTCATCTGAGCAAAGAAACGATTGTTAGCTTTGTTAGACTTTTCAAGATGCCGCTTCGCCTCTGCCAACTCGCTATTGAGCTTCTCTAGATCATCAACCATCTGTTTCTGAGACGAAATGAGAAATACCTGATCGAGCTGCACATCGGATGGCGCGAAGTCGCGGAGCCCCAGTTTTATCTCGGGACACTTCCTGGCCATCCAGTAAAGCCAAGGCGCACCGCAGAAGCAAATTACCGCCTCGTTTTCGTACCGCGTACGGAGTATCTGCCCGCGAACCGCAAATTTCCCATCTCTTGCCGTCATTAAGCATAGGGCGTCCAGGGCCTTCACGGCATCGTCGAACGTATCTAGGCGCCCGGGGGGCCGCCGCACGTTAAACACATCGGACAGTCTGGGCCCATCGGCTAGTTTCGGCATGTAATCATGTAATCGTTCGCTGGCATAAACTATATTCAGGGCTTCATCCAGGCAAATCACTATCGGGAACAATTTCTGTAATTCGCTGCGCGGAATATAATCCCTATCATTCATATAGGCACCACTTCCACTAGGAAAACGGTGCGGGTGCCCAGCGCAGCGGGTACATCTGTCTGCTCTAAAATTTTCAAATTAGAATTAAATCGAATCGCCAGTCCTTTCAGAAGGCCCACCACGAATGGCGTCAACCCTTTGCGCTGACTCACGTATTGAATCTCATAAGCGTCACCCTTGGCGTGAATGAAAAACTCCGGCGGCACATAATCCAAAAATGTACTGGTAATGCGGTCGTGTAGTACATTCAAGTTACCCATAAATTCAATCATGTCATCCCCGGCCGAATCCATAAGCACCCCATAAGTTTTAGCGGCTGTTTCCAGCACCCAGTATTCACCAAACATTTCAAGGCAGGCGTCCAACGGCGCTCCTAGCACCGTTGATGCAGCTCCCGCTAGCGCAAACGTTCGTTCATCCTCGCAAATGCGCATGGTCAAAAAAGAGTCATCTGGCACTTCGGATATAGCCAGTACTTCCAACCATTGTTTTTCACCAAATTTATCCAGAATCATATCTTTAAGAGCAGAATTTATTAAGCCATACATAAACAGTTTTCCTGTAAAAGAATTATTAAGCTTGGAGACGCTTCCACGATTCAAGCTTCCGGTACAACGTCGATGGCGCTATCTCCAGTAGTCCAGACGCTTTATTAATATTACCTTCGCAAGCCGAGACGGCACGCTCTATCGCTTTCTTCTCTGTCACCCAGAGTGGCTCCACCTGTTCCCGGAGCACTATATGCGACTGCTCCGCGGCGACTAAGCGTGGTATTACTTCTCCGATGAGCGGTGAAATAACCGCGGACTCTGCGAGGAGCGCACCCGAGCTAATTGACTCGGGAAGCATTTCGGCCTCTACAACATAACCGTTATTGAGAACAACCACTTGCTGCATAGCGTTTTGTAGCTGGCGAACATTGCCGGGCCATGGATAACGCTTGATCGCGGTGGCGGCATCGGCGGAAAAACCCTTGAAAGGCTTGCCAGCCTCTCCGCTAAACTGTTTCAAAAAGTGCCTAGCGAGTATCAGTACATCGTCCTCTCTTTCTCGCAACGGCGGCATATGCACAGGAATTACGTGCAGCCGATAAAATAGGTCCTCGCGAAATCGACCTTCACGCACTTCCGTTATTGGATTTCTATTGGTCGCACAGACAAACCGAGCATCAACGGTCTCCAGCGTGTTACTGCCTAGCTTGTGGAAAGTCCCTGTTTGGATAAACCGTAGCAACTTTTTTTGCAGCTCTAAACTCATCTCGCAAATTTCGTCCAAAAACAGCGTTCCTCCACTGGCCACACTGGCGGCGCCCTCCCTATTCGCGCTGGCACCGGTAAACGAGCCTTTGACATGGCCAAATAGTTCACTCTCCATGAGCTCGCTTGGTATGGCGCCACAGTTGATCGCGATAAATTCAGCATCACTCCTATCACTCTGGTTATGAATAGCCTCCGCCGCTACTTCCTTACCCGTGCCACTTTCACCGACAATAAAGCCTGTGGCATTGCTGGCCGCCAGTGAATCGAGCGTTTTATACACCGACTGCATCGCCAAAGACTTGCCTATAAAGCCTGCGTAATGGTCGCGCTCCAGTCGCTCTAACTCCTTCGCACGCACACCCAGTTTCAATTGATCGGCCGCGTTAGCCAGTGTCACTTGTAACCGGGCTGCATCAAATGGCTTGGTCAGAAAATCGAAGGCGCCCTCTTGAATGGCCTTTACTGCCATGTCTGAGGTGCCGTGGGCCGTCATCACGATGACCTTTGGCGGATTTTCCAAGCTTGCAAGTTCGGTAAGAAAGTCCATGCCATTGCCATCCGGCAACTCTATATCCAACAAAATGATGTCTGGCTTGAAAGCGCCTAATGAGGCGTGTGCAGATGCGAGAGTTTCCACGCTCGCCAGTTTGTAATCGGTATCTTCAAGATACGCTTTGTAAATTGCCGACAGCGAAATACTGTCTTCAATCATCAACACTTTTGCCTGTGTACTCATTGTGCCCTCACATCAGCCAGTTAGGATGGCCGGCCATATTAGGATCGTTGCCGAAAGGCGTGATCTACAGTGTTACTTTCAAGTCCTGTGCCAGAACTCCCAAAATGAAACCCAATCTCGGAATAAATGTAACCCACTGATATAAATAGCTTTATATACTCCATAATACAGTAATATCGGGATAACGCCGGCTATTGCTATCTACCTTCATTGATCGCATTGTAATTTGCAATGCATATTGAATTGCAAAATGCGAATTTAGGCGCTGGCTCTGGGCAACTCCGGCAGATGTAAACACGCCAGAGCAAGAGCCATGGATCCCAGAGTGATGCCCTGGGCATATGCCAGCCCAGGGTTTAAAGCTAGATTAAAGGTCTGCGCAGTAAAAAAGATCAGCAAGCCCCACAACAAGGAACTCGGAGCAGTATTACCTGCCCTGCTACTCAGATTAGCCCGCCACAAAGAGCGCCATATTTTGAAATGCATGAATAGGTACAGCAGTGTTCCCAACAGCCCATATTTATAGAAAGTGCCAACCAAACCGAGATCCGAGGGATAAAAATACGACCCCACTAGATCCTGATAGGATCTTCCGTAGGCACTGTCTTCACCTGCACCCAACAAGAAGTGCCGAGGGATGTGTTCGAATGCCAAGCCAAACGCCTTCGCTCTAATGTTACCGCCATCGGCCAGCAGAAAATTCGACAGGACAAGCTGCAGTAACGGCGGCACAATAATAAGAGCAACTGGAACGAGTACAAATAGGAAATGCAGACGGTTGCGACTGCTCAAAAATATCGGGTAGAGCACTATAGAGAGCAACATAGTGGCTAGCGCTGAGCGGAACAGCACAATGCTCCAGATATAAGCAGCCAAACCCAGGACCACCAATGCAGCACACCGTGTCATCCAACTCCGCGATTGCAAAAGCAACATGAACGAACTGAGAAGACCCACCATTATTGCAAACAGAGGCGGCTTCAGACGAAAACCGCGCCATTCATCGTAGGTCACCAAACTGCTTACAGTGTGATCTGATGAAAAGAAGGCAGCACTGAGATCCATTGTGAAGTAGAAGAAAAGATAATTGAGCATCAATGCCATGAGCACCGCCCAGATGACCCGTTCAACTAGCTTTAATGACAATCCGGTACGACACAATAGGTAGATGCCGGGGCCGACAAATGCCAGCATGAATTCGCGCGCAGAGAAAAAACTATAGAGCACGCTGCCCTGATAATTCACGCTAAAAACCACGGCACTAATGAGCATTATCCCCCCCACTAGTATTACCGGCAAGTAAACCCATCGCCGCCATTCCATAGTCTCCAGAATGAAAAAACCCCGCCAGCTACCGGCTAAAAATAGTAGAAGGGCACTTGTGATACCCAGTTCCTGCAGTCGATTTTCGAAGTAATAGCGACCACCCTGGCAACCAGCGAAGATCGCTAAAAAAATCAATAGGACGAAAAACGGCGAAAGGCTAAACCTAAACGGATTAACAGATATAGGTCGCGGCGCATTGGCATTGATAGAAGGCATAATCAGACCGCGTACGATCGCTTACCGAGCAAGACTGCCGCGATGGTCCTGGCATTATCAAACTCCCCACGCAGTAACCTCATGCAGACGGCCAACCAGCTATGCAGATAAGATACGCAAAAATACACTGCATTGTGCTTGCGCATAAAAATAAGGCGACTACGAAACATATGGAATTCGGCGACCGTCGAAGCGGCACCTCTTGAACTACGCGAACCAATCGAGGCACCTTCTTTATGGTAAAGATGAGCATCCGCAGCGATGCACAGCGGGAACCGACCCGCAGCTCGAGTAAACCAATCGACCTCCTCGTAGTATAAGAAATAGTCCTCGCACATCAGTCCAACCGACTGCATAAACTCTCTGGGCAACAACAAAGAGCAGCCACTGAGATACGCGATTTCGTTCTCAATATTGGCCAAATCAAGCCGACTGTCCTCGTGATTAAAACGACCTTCAGAACACCCCGCGCTACCGGTAACGCGATTGAAACGATTTCCGCCAACGGCCTGAAGTAATTCGGGGCGATCAAAGAAGTGAATCATAGAACCGCAAGCTGCAGGCTTCGCTTCGCACTGTAAGCGCACAAGCATCATCTTCAGGCAATCTGGCTCCACCAAGGTATCATTATTCAACAGCCACACATGGGTCATGTCTGGCTGCGCAAGAGCAAACCGTAAACCCACATTGTTTCCCGCTGCAAAACCCAAGTTAGCGCCATTTTCAACCAGCACCAGTTTCGTATCTGCAGCGTTATCTCCAACTTCAGCCGAAGCTCTATCTATACGAACGAATGGTACAGGCTGCTGTCGTCTACCCAACAGACGCGATAAGCGTGGATGCGCCGGAATGTTGGCAGGCAAATCGCCTGCCGCCCATGCCTCAATCTGACCAAGACTATCGTCCACCGAGGCGTTGTCACACACTACGACTCGTATCGTCGCATCCTGTGAAACGAGCAGTGACTCAAGACAAGGCAAGGTGTCTTTCCAGCCATTCCAGTTAAGCACTACGACATACACAACCCCGTCACTCGGTGCGATACTATTCACAGTATTTGCCTTCAGCAGCGATACTGGCCACTAGCGTCGCATCGTCTATTAGCAGTACGTCGGCATCCAGTCGCGTCATGCGAAACATTTGCCGCGCACTCGAATCGGCTCCGCTCACCAAAAACGCACCCGCGCGCTGCTCATGCTGAGCAGTGATAATTGGCTGCAAAGCAACAATCGCACTGCTCTCAAGTAGTGCCACTCCGCGCAGGTCGACAATGCAGGTTCGCCCTCGCAGTGCATGCTGCAAAATTTCTGCAAAGCCCAACTGCTCGAGACTCGCTGCACTAACCACACCGGAAAGATAGATTAAAGTGGTCTCGCTCATGACATAGCTCCGACAACCCGTTCCCTGCGTTGGCGCCAAGCCGTCGCCGACGGAAAGCATGCCGAGGGTGTCGCCGTCACTATCATTGACCATATCTAGAATACGACTGGCAGCCAGCTCGCGCTGCAGAGACTTGCGCATACCCAAGATTGAGATATCACCTTTACCTTCTTGAAGTAAACGGGCAAGACGAAAGAATGCATAATGCGCAGTAAAATGCACGTGCTTTACATCACTGAAATCAAGCAGGCGCATAGCAAAGCCGCTACTTGTTTGTTCCAGCGTCTTCAGTACAATTTCCAGGTAGTCTTCGGTTATCACTCTAGGCAGCTGCAGCAATGACAGAGACTGGTCTCGCGACGACCATATAGATTTCCATCGCGGCGCAATGATATCGGCAGGTTTCGGTAAACGAAACAACAGCTCCTGCTTGATCCGGTAGTAGAGCAGCGGCGCGGTCATTGCCGATAGCTTAAACATACCGGTAGCATACCGTCGCCACAAACGACCAGGGTCCTGGGTGATACGATACAACCACTCCAGGTTTAACCGCCGAGACCACTCGGGAGCACGCTTAACCGAACCGGTGATAAACTCAAAGGTGCCACCAACACCAATCGCTACAGGCACTTGGAGCTTATGTCGATTGCGATTAAACCAGAGTTCCTGCTTGGGGTTACCCAGACCCACAAGCAAGATATCTGCACCTGAGTCGTTCAGTTGCTGGAGGACACGCGCATCGTCTTGCGCAAAATCTTTCAGCTTTTCACCATCAATATGAACAAAAGGCGCGCTAGTACCGGCAATGGTAAGACCCGGGTTGGACTCCTGCAGAGCACAAGCTGCCTTTGCTGCAACGCCTGTAGCCCCGCCAAGTAAAAACAGTGATAGCTTCTCTTTGGCTGCCAGCTTAGCAAGCGCCGGTGTCATATCTGACCCTGTCACACGTTGCTTGAGGGGCTTACCCATGATCCTACTGAGCCAGACAATGGGAAAACCATCAGCCGTCACCAAATCGGAGTTACGCAGCACGTCAAGCAATTCTGGATGACGCGCTCTATTGAATGCGTATCCGAGTGAATTCACCAAAAAGTCGACGTTTAGCGTGGAAACCAGACGCGACTTACCATCGCGTGTTTTCGCCATACGCACGACAGCCGCTACGGTGTCTTCCAATGACAAATTATCGACCGGTATGCCCAACGAATTGAAACAATCTCTAGATTCATTAATCGCAATAGTATTCATATCACAGTTCTCCAATGTTCGCGCCCTTCGGGCTGCCATTTGCCACAGGCATCGCTGGAAGCGGATGCTGGTAGGCGTTGTAGGTAGCGATTAGTCCGCGCAGTAATGTCAGTGCCATAAGCGCCGAGACTGAGAGCAGCAGCCCTGCTACGCTGCCAAGAACCACCTTGCGCTTGCGTGACATACTGAAACTTTTGTAAGGCATTGCTGCCGGATCGATAATCTCGAGGGCGTAGTCCTTACGAGCGTTCGCCAGCATTGCAATAGCTGTTTGTGCCTCTATAAGTCTATAAATGGATTTTTGTAACTCCAGTATTTCAGAACGGCGCAATTCGTCGTGCAAGAATTCCTGCTTACGAGCCACTTCATTCAGAGTTCTCTCACGAATAAACTCATTGAATGCCGCCACATAGGCATTCGCCATATCACGAGCGACAACTGGATCATGCCACCGCATAGAAACACTCAAAATATCAGTTTCTTCGTCGTGCTCAACCACTCGCACCTCGTCACGAAATCGTGTGAAACTCTCACCGCGATCTGGCGTAAAATCCGCCAACCAGTCACTATTCTCATCGTCCCAGTGCTCGGGATAGAAGTGCCTATATACGTTGAATTGATCTAGAAACAGCATAGTGAAGTCTCGAGATACAAGCCTCGCCTTCATTACCGCGTTATAATTGTCCAGGGTTGAACCCAACACAAAGCCATGCTCAACCAGTGTTAAAACCTCTGAAGCCCGTCGATCGTCCGGCGAGACTCCACCCGGATCATCTATACTCACTATGCTGACTTTTGCGCCAGACAGAAACATATAGGGCTGCGAATAGGCCAGCGCCATAGTCATTGCAGCGCATATAATCATAGCTATCAGCAACCACCAGCGAGCATCAATAATTGCCTTTAGGTAGGGCATAAAATCTATCGAGTCTGCGGCGGTCGAGCCAGCGCTTTGAGTTTCGGTGCTTGTAATCACGGTCTCCATATCAAAGCACCAATCCAGCGAGAATCGCCGAGCGCACAAGAATATCTACCCAGCTTTGCGCTCTCTCAGTGGTATTCATACGGTCCACGTCCAACGGGACATAAATTCTGGCACCGGGCATGACAAACTTGCGGGTAATGCGCGACGAGGTGCGACTACCCCGGTAATTAAGTACTTCACCATTTGCCTGAATAACGTAGGTGTCCTTGAGACGACCCAATACGGTGTGCCCACCACTCATATCAACATAGTCACCGATATCACGATCTTCGTCGTAAAAATGAGAGGTTGGGACATAAACCTGACCCGCCACTTGCACGTAGTCAGGCACCGACGGCACGGTCAGCACATCACCATCTTCCAAAACAAGCTTGTCCCTTTTCTTGCAGACAATAACTTTCTTGAGATTGATCACCATACGGCCATTCGCCGTCGCTTTTTCGAGCTGCCGTATAGCCTTCAAATAATCTTGCTTACCGCCCCATTCCGCCGGCGCCTTCTGCTCTTTGTTGTAGCCCTGCGATAGAGAAAGCTCAATCATCAGATCATCAAGCTGATCATGCAGTTCGTCTAGCGTTTCCTGCTGTATGGCACGCACGCTGCGTCGCGAGAACTGAGCACCAAAACTATACGCATCTGGTGTCAGGCCATTTGCTCGCAGTAAGACCTCGCAGAGGGTTTCACCACGATTAATCGCGTAAACACCGGGGCGCCCGACCTCTCCAGCTAAAGTCACAGTCGCCTGCTCGACCCAACCAGATTTTTCGGTAAAGGTCAGTTGATCCAGCGGCTGCAGAATGGGGTCACTAGTATCGTCGATGACAACTGGAGCTTCACTCACATTTACAATCGATGATTGATAGCGATATTGGCCACAGATCTTTAGCAGGCGGCCACTGTCTAAAGCAATATGTTGTATCGTATTGTCAGACTGCGCATGGTGCACAACTCGCGATAACTCAGCACTAACACCATAGGCCTTGTGACTCAGTCCACGCGCCGCACACAACAAATCGCTCGCTCTCATGCCTTCGACCAACGGATAAGTTCCCGAATTGAGCACCTCTCCCTGCACCACCACAAGGCGCTCATCAGCGCCGAAACTCGCCTGTTGACGCAAGCGTTTGATTTCGTCTGACATCAGCTCTGAGCGATTGCCCTCCTCATCAAAAAAGTACAAACGATCTCCAGGCTCAACCACCAGATTAGCAATAGAGTTGGGCTTGGCGATGGCTGCAGCCAAATTGAAAGACATCACCTTTATTTCAGTCCCGGGATACTGTGTGCGCGCTAAGATGCCATAGTAGAGCTCGGCTCCTGGCAGCAGACCGCCAGCCATGTGCGCTATATCCACCAGACGCGCACCATCTTGTAAAGGCAAGCGGCCGTTAAAGCGAGTCGCACCTCGCACCTCCACCACGCGCGCGGGGCGAGACTGAGTGGCCTGAACATCCAGCTTCACGACGATATTGGCCACCGCATTCTCACGATCATCAGCCAAATTAAATGCGAACAGCTGATCTCTAGACTGCAAGAGAAGATCTGCGGGAACACCAGGTGATGACAGCACATCGAGCAGATTGACATAGAGCATTTCGATGCGCAGTGTTTTGGGGCTCTCTCGCTTGATCAACAAAAAGTCTACATCGGCACCGGGCAATAACAAATCGACACTAGAAACAACATCAGATACGCGCATACCAGAACGATACTGATAACCGCCCGGACGCTTCACGTGACCAGAAAGCAGAACAACATCGGTCAATTCATCTTCCAGAGGCAGCACCCGCAGCAAATCCCCGGTGCGGACTTTGGTCGCCAGAATCGCTTTATCATCGGTCGCCTCGACGCTTGAAAAGTCCAGTAGAGTCCTGTTTCCAACGCTCTGAATACGTTCAATATGAGAATTTTTCAATGATGCGGTAGGCAATAGTCCGCCCGACATGCCGATCACATCTGCTACAGTCTGCTCGCCGCGCAGCTCATAAATCGCAGGACGTTGCACATCACCCCCAACGTAAACAATCGGTCCAATGGGGGGAACGAAGATTGTGTCGTTGTGCGCGAGGTACAACTCATCGGCAATTTTTCCACGCAGTAATAGGTCATAAAGGTCAAGCTGGGCAATCCGCTTACCGCCTCGGATAAGTTCGATTCGACGCAAAGAGCCAGTAGATCTAACGCCCCCACTTGCGAGTAGGGCGTCGATCATGGTCGAAAGCCCGCCAATCATAAACACGCCTGGCTGAACAACATCGCCCGCCAAACGAATTTGCAAACTACGCAGTTGGCCCATCGTTACAACAACTCTGGCCCCAATAACTCTGCGCTCGAAGCCTTCACTGATAAGATGTTCTGCTTCATCGAAAGTGATGCCTGCCACCTTAACCGGGCCGTATTCGGGCACCAGAATATTACCGTCCCGGGTGACCACTAGCTTGTATTCCACATTACGTTTGCCGAACAACTGCACAATAATATTGTCGCCCGGACCTATGCGGTAGTTTGTGGGAACCGGAATACCCGCTACGGGCGCTACGTTGCGATGTACCCGATCAAAAATATCATAACCAAATTGCATCAAGTCTGAGTGTAAAACCTGGGACTGCTGCGTCTCCTCAAGGCTCAAGGGTCCCGACTTGGCTTCAGCCATTTTCTCCAACCGCGACTCCTGTCGGACCACACCTGCTGATATAGTAACTTCCAAAGGCTGGGGCAGGTCGCGAATATCCTCATCTTGCCCCCGAGGCGCGGCTTGCACATAGGCGCGCTCTTGAGCAGCTTGCAGGGATTCAACAAAAGGCAAGTAGGCGTCGTTAACAGCCCAAACTGGGGTAGCGATGTGGATGGCCATTAGGCCTAATAATAGGCCACGCACCCCTTCGTAATAAGTTCTGGAATGGCGCTTATGACGACGTAGGAATAATAACTGCTTGCCTGCTCTCATCGACCTTACTCTCATTTCAATGTGTCTATTACCTATGTAGCAAGAGCGATGCCAACCATGAGAAAAAATATATTCTATATATATCAGTTAGATAGGAGGTATGGATATTCTGAAGAGGGGCGGGGGTCGCAGCTTAAGTTGCATAATGCGAGTGTGTAATTTTCGCATTATGCAACTTTGAGTGATAGCAGATTTGTCTGTCGGAAAAGTCGACATAACGGTTGGCCCAGGGAGGCACAGGCACAGGCAGTGCCAGCAGGCTGGCTATGTCTTCTGAAAAATGCTGAACCAACTGTTGCATAAGATCTTCTGGGAGTTGTGCTGCCGTCACTCTGTCTAGCACGTTCCACTGCTCGTACTGGAAACGCATGCGACCTCGTCGCGCATCGGGCAGCATTTGCCATAGCCAATAGATCACCTTGCGTTCACGCAGCCAGCCACGCAGAGCGGGCGACACCCGATTGCCACTGCCGCCGCGATGAAGATGCTTACCCAAGCTGGGTGGTCGATAGCCCGGCTGCAGACCAACAAATGACAGCAAGCGATCCAAGGTACCCTCTGGATCAGACTCCAACTCCTCCGTATAAAGCACTAGCAGCTGCTGAGAACCAAACCTATTGGAGAAGTCATTAAGGATGCGCCCGTACTCACTCCAAGCGACATAGAAATCTCCCTCGGACTCATAGCCATCCTCGTGCGCAGGTAACGCTAGAGTACGAGATTGCTTTTGACACTCGCTGGTAAGTAACTCATCAATGACTACGGCAAAGTCTCGGCTCTCGGTTTCGCGCCGCTGGCCCATTCGAAAGTGAGACCAGCAGCGCTCAACAGGGTCACGCAATATGGCCACCAGTTTAGTGTCGGGCATCAACGAGTGAATTCGTTCGGCCGCGCTTGGATCCGACATATATTGCGGTGTAGCCTTACCCCAGAGTTGCCGGGTATTCGCATCGGCAAAATTGCGGGCAGAGAATTCAGACCAATCTTCAAAAGAGCAATTATCATCGCAAAAGAATGGCACTTCTTTTTCCAGCGGCATCGCGATATCAGGGTGCCCGCGCAAGTGTTCAAAGAGTGTGGTTGTAGCGCATTTTTGCGCACCAATAATGAGAAAGTCCAGATTTTTCATCGAGCACCTTCCATATTTGATAAATGTTTACGAGCCAAAGTGTAAGAACCCAGATTCTTCAAAGCCACCGACCCACTCCATGCACAAGCAATACCAAGCGGGCCGTAGAGCACACCAAGACAGAGACTGGCCAGCAGACCCAAAGCCGTTGAGCCAAGTAAGATGTAAAACTCGCATTTAGCGGCTCCCGTCATATTCAGCATTACTCCTGCAAGGCCGGTAGCGGCATTAACCAGCTGGCCACTCGCCAAAATCAGTAAATACAAAGTCAAGCCGTCAAAGTCTTCAGCCAGGTTACTGCCAAATAGGTCACTAGCTGCGATCACCGCGAAAGAAAGGGGCAGATACAACGCCATCGACAACAACTGGGTGCGCCGCAATAATCGAGATATCTCTGCGTTGTCGCCACGCGCCGCACAACGTGCAAAGGCTGGGCCAAACACGGCTGCCAAAAGAATCAGTAGGGCCGTGATTACGTTGATCAGTTTATGCGCCAGCGCAAACACGCCAATTTCTGCAACGTTGGCAAACAGAGGCAGCAGTAAAAATGGCATCTGCAGGAACACTATGCTCAATACACTGCATCCCCACAGATGAAGTAGCTCACTCCGTGGGTAATCGTCCTGCGGCGTAATCCACGCTTTAGTAGCTGTGACTGGAATCTGCGTTGCCAATTGACGATTTATGCGAAGCTGCAGAACAAGCGGAGTTACCCCCAAACCTATAGCCGCGGTTAATAAGAGGGTAGCGCTCGTTAGAGATTCTCCGCGCAACCAGCAGAGCCCGGATACAAGCAGTAAGGCCGCTGGAGAAACCAGGTTCTCCAGCGTCACAGCGGTCAAAGGCGAACCGAGACTCTTGAGGGACTCAGCGTACAACCTTGTTAGAGAAAAGGCCGGCGCCAGAAGTAATGCCCCCATGCAAACAGCCCCATACTGGGCCCAAAACGGGGAATCTGCAGCTTGCGATAGCCACAGCAAGGGGCCGAGAGTAACCAGAGCAAGCA
>JBLHSI010000014.1:0-27146 GCA_047626655.1 Halioglobus sp. | reverse complement strand
TCGTCATTGGTCGCAGTGCAAAGCTTGATCTTGCGGGAACACGTCTGACATTTGGTAAGCTTCTAAATGGCGGTCAACTATGCCTATCGCCAGACTACGTCCTCGTCCCGAAGGAGCTAGAAGAGCAGCTCATTGCACGGATAACGCACGAGGCACAGTCAATGTATCCGAATATAACCCAGAATACGGATTACACCGGTGTTATTAACGAAAGACACTTCGCCAGGTTGCAGAACTACATTGATGACGCAGTTGCTAAGGGTGCTACGCTCACGATAGTAGGTGCTGACAAGACTCGCGCGTCCAAAGATAATCTCCGCATGCCTTTACACATTCTCCAGAACGTCAACGAAGACATGCAGGTCATGCATGAGGAAATTTTTGGTCCCGTTCTCCCGATAATGACCTACGCTGACATCACTGAAGTTCCGGATAAGATTGAGCCCCGCCGAAATCCCCTCGCCATGTACTACTTCGGCAAAGATAAAAGTGAGCAGGAGTACTTACTGAGTCACGTCCAAAGTGGCGGTGTTTGTATCAATGATATAACTCTTCACTACGTGCAAGAGGATCTGCCATTTGGCGGCATTGGTGCTTCTGGTATGGGTGCCTATCATGGTCCAGAAGGTTTTAAAAACATGAGCCACACGCGCGCGATTTACAGTCAAACCATGATCGATGTGTTGCCCATCATTGGTGCAAGACCGCCCTTTGGCGAAAAGTTCCGAAAGCGAATAAGCAAAATCCTTGGCTCAATTTAATTGTAGGATCAAAGGATTACCAGCGGTTCTAATGGTACTGACAACTTAACTCTCTGAAATTGTTAGAATCGGCTCATGAATACGTATAAACGTCACAGATTCCCGCCCGATATCATCTCCTACGCTGTCTGGCTTTACTACCGCTTCAATCTGAGTCACAGAGACATCGAGGACCTCCAGGCAGAGCGAGGCATTATCGTCACGCGCGAAGTTATCCGCTTATGGTGTCTCAAATTTGGTGCTCTATACCGCCGTCATCTGGTTGGCGTCGAGCACTGCAGGAATCTCCGGATAAGTGCGTTTGCAGAATGGAGCAGGGCAGTAGCGTGATGGCGACCCACTGGATTTCCTTTAACTCAAATACTTAACTTGGCAGAATCCTCGGCGCCGTTAATGCAACTTTGCTCTCAGCACTTTAGCGCGTTGGTCCTCGCCGTCGTGGCTCCACCCCGGGGCCAGGAAAATATACTTGAGCTTGTCCTTCAATATAGTGGCTCGCCTCACATCGGCGAAGATGGCGGAGTACTCATGGGTTGCCACATAGACGGGGTTGTAGGAAGTAATGTTATGGGTCAAGCCATAAACCACCTTTTCGCCCTCAACTTCCGACGAAAACGTGCCAAACAGTTTGTCCCAGATAATCAACACGCCGCCATGGTTGCAGTCCAGATACCTGATATTGGATGCATGGTGCACGCGGTGGTGCGACGGTGTATTGAACACCTTCTCAAACCAGTTGGGCAGGCGACCAATCAACTCTGTGTGCAGCCAGTATTGATAAAACAGGTTTACTGAGATCATGGTGAAGATCATTAAGGGATCAAAACCCAGCAGGGGCAGCGGCAACCAGAAAACATATTTGTGCAGACGCTCCGTCACGCCCTGCCTCAAGGCCGTGGCAAAATTCATTTTTATCGCGGAGTGGTGCGAGACATGACCAGCCCAGAATAGCCGAACCTCGTGGTTCGCTCGATGCATAAAGTAGTAGGCAATGTCGTCCAGAAAGAACAGAAGTAGCCACGCCCACCACTGGCGCTGCACAATATCTGCCAGTGGGCTAATACTGTGCAGATAATAAAAGATAACCAGCGCGCCCAGCTTGGGCAGAACATCAATGAAAACCACAAAAAACGTCATCCACAGCGATGCAATCGTATCTTTTCTCTCAAATAACTGTAAATTTTTTCTACGATCAACAACTATTTCGACCGCTAGCGCCAATAGGAAAATCGGCAGGAAAACGTAAACCAGATCATCTTTGGCAAACTCATCCAGATAAAACTGTAGATCATGCATAGTCTTGCTGTCCTTGGTAAAAA
The DNA here is from genome assembly GCA_047626655.1 of Halioglobus sp. Taxonomy (GTDB): domain Bacteria; phylum Pseudomonadota; class Gammaproteobacteria; order Pseudomonadales; family Halieaceae; genus JBALVT01. The sequence continues at coordinate 25,066 of JBLHSI010000014.1, read as the reverse complement.
CGAAGGCTTTGTTATTTTGAGTAGGTGCGACTTTGGTTATTTGAAGCAAATGTAGCATCCAAATCAGTGAAAAACTTAACATTTGGTGACATAATTGGTCCATGAATACTGCTTGTACCAACAGCAAAACTCCAGACTACGTGATACGAGCAGAGGGGTTTGGCTCGATAGATACACTCCTCAGCGAACTGAGGATTGACCCCAAGGCTGCCTTTTCTCATGTCGGCCTGACACCCAACATTCTGCAAGGGGATAATAAGAATCAAAATATTGAGTATCACCGGTTTCTCGATCTACTGAATTACTGTGCCGAAATAACGGGTCGCAAGGATTTTGGCAACCTGCTGAGTTACTACCAGGATATGACTGTCATCGGTTTACCCGGGCGCGCCATGTATGAGGCACCGACATTTAGAGCCGCGCTGGAAGACCTCATTGATTTTATCCATCTACATATGAATGGCATGAGAGTGGGTTTTCAGGAGCACGGTCGAATTAGCTTGATTACACTGGAAATTATCATGCCGTTCTCCCCTGAATATCGTCAGCAGGTGGAGCTTTCACTTGGCATTGGATTGCGATTCATCCGCCGCCTGCTTGGACAGGACTGGTGTCCCAATGAAGCATATTTTGAGCACTGCAAAGACTCTGGCTCTATAAGCACACAGGCACTCTATCGCTGTCCCGTTAACTATGGGCATGAATTTAACGGCTATACATTTGACTCAAGCGCACTGGATTTACAGCGAGAGCAATTTAATTCACGCGAACACCAGATTTTATATGACTATTTATGCTTGCAGAACCAGACGGTAAAACGCGACTTTCTGCTTGATGTTCGCGAACAACTCATTCATGCGCTGCGAAGGGGCGACACCCGTATCGACACCGTCAGCAACGCGCTGGGACTGCAGCGGCGTACACTACAGCGAAGGCTGGATAATAGGGGTTATCACTATCGAGATCTTCTGGAGCAGACGCGCATGGACCTGGCCCACCGCTATCTGCGTTTGTTGCAGATACCTATTACACAGATTTCAGACATACTGGGTTACGCCGACTTGAGCAGTTTTTCTCGATCATTTCGGCGCTTTTTCGGTGTCTCTCCCCGCACCTGGCGCAAACAGAACGTGAGCTGATTCCCGATACGGTCCACAGCACTGAGCAGTATGAGCATAATCGAGCAGAGCAATCCCATGAGGCGACCAGAGTAAGGGGGCGGGGGATGAGACGGTTCAAATCGGCGGGCCAGGCTCAGAGACGTTTGGGTGCTCATGCTGCGGTCTCAAATCTGTTTGACTTAGGAAGGCATAAAGTCAGCGCTCACCATTATCGCGATCTCAGGGAAAGTGCGTTCGCAGAATGGATTAGGGTAGTTTCGTGATGGCGACTCACTGAATTACTTTGAACTCAAATACCTAACTTGGCAGAACCACCGAGAGTCATACTTAATTCGTTGTGAGAGTTCCGCAGTGGTTAAATAAGTTGTGTTCATATTTTCCCCTTGCTCATCGGGTATCGATGAGTTCAGAGAAAACATACTGTGGTTTTTGAAGGCGTGCTGGGCGAAGGGAAATGAAGAAACTGGTTAGGACACTATTTGCAATTTGGCGTCCCCTAGAGGATTCGAACCTCTGACCTGCTCCTTAGGAGGGAGCCGCGCTATCCAGCTGTGCCAAGGGGACATGGGGCGCGATTGTACCAGCAAGATTTGGCTTGAACTAGTGTTGCCAGAAAGAAGTGCCAGAAAGAAATACCAGAAAGAAGACAGGTTCAAAGTATCCCACTTTAGGGAAAGGTCATTTTGGAGGGTGGTTTTTGGCCGGTATTTTCGGCTTGGTCTAAATATGGTCTAACTGGAAAACGAGTTAGTATCACCTTACTGGAAAAGCTATGTGAGCAAAAAAGGGCGGGGGAGGTGGGACGTGAAAATGACCTTCCCCTTAGTAGTTAGAAGTCGCTCTGCCCATGGCTCACTATGACTGTCCTAAGCTATTGATATTCAAATAAAAGACAATCATTCTATCCTCATGCTTACCCATGTAAACCGCTGTTACCGAGAGGATTTAAGAGGATAATAGTGAGGATACTTTTGACAGACGTTGCCATTAAACGACTCAACCCACCAAGCTCAGGTCAACTAAAGATCTGGAATACCAAGCTACCAGGCTTCGGTCTATTAGTGGGAAAGCGCACCAAAACATTCTTAGTCCTAACGGGAAAAGACCTCAGAAACAAGACGCTTGGGCGGTACCCCGATCTAAGCCTCAACGATGCACAAAGCGAGGCAAAAAAATACTTGCTCGTAAACTAGATCAAAACTCACACAGGAGTGTGTTAGCGGCAATCCAAGCCTATTTGGAGGACTGCTAGGGTAGGGTAGGGTAAAGCCTACAACAATTACTGAATACAAACGTCACCTCGACGAACACAAAAACGGGCAAAAAGGGCTCCCTTTCAATTTAACTCTTGGTCAAAAGCAAAGGCCAGATGCGATAAGGAAACCGGAGTGAAAGATTGGACCGTCCATGACTTGAGAAGACTTTTTGTAACCAGTGCGCTGAGACAGGTCAAATCCGGCTTCATATCACGGAGGCGTATGTCGATTACAGGTCCGGGAAAGGTTCGGGAGTGCAGGCAATCTACCTGAAATACGACTTTATGAAGGAGATGAAAAAATGGGTCACAGCGTATGAGCAGTACTTAAAAAGCCTGGTAGCCTAACTTAGCATTTGGATATCTAGGTCTACACTCTCCATCCTGAATATTCTATCGAGTTGAATACATCGACTGAACCCGTATTGCTAGCAGTACTGGATCATTAGCCGTCATAGTTGATACCGGCTTTTTGTAGCAGAGCTACTGACAACCCTCGAATACCTTCAGCGCTGTCCATTGTCAGCGCTTGCGCCAAAAACACTTCAGCATCGCTAATGCTGGTGGCTCGCACTAGCCACTTGATTAAGGGCAATTTGGATGAACTCATACTTAACTGTCTGATACCCATGCCCAACATCAGCAATACAGCAACGGGGTCCGAAGCCAATTCGCCGCACAGGCTAACCGGTATTTCGCAATCTCTTGCACTGCAGACTATGCGCAGTAGCTCATGGATAACGGCGGGGTGTAGCGGATCATAAAGCTTGCCAACCAAAGGACTGTTGCGATCGATTGCCAGCAAGTATTGACTCAGATCGTTACTACCAATAGAAATAAAATCCAACTTTTCTCGCCATAAGGGAAGCAGAGAAATACTGCTAGGTACTTCCACCATAATGCCCAGAGGAGGGCGGCGGACCGCTTCGCCTTCGGCTAACAATTCCCCGAGTGACTCGTCCAGTAATTCAATGCAGTTATTGAGCTCACTTGTCGAGCTAATCATGGGAAGCAGTAGGTGCACGTTTTCACGTCCTGCGGCAGCCTTCATTATCGCCCGAAACTGGGTAATCAACAGTTGTGGGTTGTCGAGAGTAAAACGGATGCCGCGCCAGCCCAACGCTGGGTTTTCCTCCTCAACGGGTGGTAAATACGGCAGGGGCTTGTCGGCGCCGATGTCCAGAGTCCTGATATACACAGGCTTGTCCTGATAGGTATCGATGACCTCTCGATACACCGCCACTTGCTCAGTTTCTGATGGCAAACTTTGACTCACCATGAAAGGAATTTCGGTGCGGTACAGGCCAATACCTTCAGCGCCGTTGTTGAGTCCCGGCATAAGGTCTGCTTGCAGGCCAGAGTTGGCCAACAACCGTACCCTTACGCCATCTGTTGTCATTGCCGGGAGATTGTGGCCTGCATGGAGCCGGCGCTCAAAAGCTTGGCGGCCGCGAATGATATCCTTGTATTCAGAAATAATAGCGGCACTGGGTGCTGCAATTAAAAATCCAGTATCACCATCGATTATCAGCGTTTCGCCTTGCCCGATTGGGAGTTCCCCAACACCCATTACCGCAGGAATACCAAGCGCATTGGCAAACACGGAGATATGGGACAGCGCCGCACCTGCATAGCAAACAATGCCCGCCAACTGTGCAGCAGGCAGGCTGACAATATCGGAAACACCCAGCTGATTTCCCACCAAAATAATGGCGGACTTATTATCGCTCCCCGAAGTTGGAGCGGCGCTGCCACGCCAGGCCAGGTACAGCTTGTCACCCAGCTGATCAATGTCTTCATGGCGGGCACGAAGATAGGGATCGTCCATGGCCACAAATTGTTCGGAAAAATAGCTGACTGTTTGCTTTAGCGCCCAGGGCAAAGATTTACCGGTGTAGATTTCATCCGTCACCCGTGTGTCGAAGGAGGGATCTTGCAACAACATTTGATAGGCGTCGATAATCTTTGCAAGACTTTCGCCCAGAGCTTGTTCGACGACCACTCGCTCTTCTTTTAACTCTGCAATAACGATCGCTTTTAGCGCTAGCCATTGTGCCAGCTCATTCTCGATGTTTTCGCACGGCACATCTATTACCGATGCAAGCCCCTCGCTCTGGCGAATACTAGCTTTTCCGATGGCTATACCGGGTGCACCACTGATTCCATGGCGACGATCATTCAGCCGAGGTTTCCCCGACAGTTGCACGGGCAAAGAGGCCAACAATAGGGCCAGATGGGTGGCCAGGGTAGTTAAAAATGCCTCTTGCTCGGTTGCCAGAGACTCCGCTCGACGGCTCTGCACGACTAGCACGCCAATCACATTACTCCGATGTATCAGCGGTACCCCGCAAAAGCTGTGGAACTGCTCCTCGTCGGTTCCCGCAACATAGTAGTAGTCGGGAAATTTCTCCGGATGAATAATGTTAAGACTATGGCGCGATTGTGCAACTCTCCCTACTAATCCCTGATTGGCCGGGATGATGAAAGGATGATCTTTTGCCAAACCATGACTAGCGATAAGCGCCATTTGGTTTTCGGGGTTTTGTCGATATAGGCTGCACACATCGCTTGCAACGACATCGCTGATGGCATCCACAATCAGCTGTACCTGTTCCTCGGCACTGTCTGCTTGGGCGGCCAATTGAATAATTCGATTGAGCTCTAACATGGAGTTCTTAGTCATAATGTGGCTCGCAATTTCTGGGCTGTCTTCCGCAATACTGAATGTGATACTGGGCCACCCTGGTATCGCGACCAAGCATTGGCAATGCACCAACGCGGTGCGCTATCCGATAGTAGTAATCGCATCGAGTTGCCTGCAACTTTTTGGTGCCGACCTTATACATGGCTTTAGCTTTAGCTAGGGGGCTGATGAGATTCATAGACATAAGTTCCTTTGTTAAAAAGTAAAAATGTCTAACGTCTGTTCTAACTGGATGCCATTGAATTGGACAATCCACGCTGAGCTCGTAGTTAGGCTATTCAGCGAGGGCAGGGAGAGTGGCTCGTCTGTCTCGGTTCCAACTGGTGATTGGATTCCGGCGGATTGTGTACCCAAATTTCTTGCTCGTCTATAGTCCCCCGGTTGATGATTCTAGGTTAGTAGTGCTATGTTGAATACAGAAGCTCTGACAAAATAGCTGTATGTAGACGTGTAAAAGCCGAAGAAAAAGGCACCCCAACTAGTGAGGTGCCTCTTCCAAACTAGCCATACAATAATGCTATGGCATTTGCGCCACTCTTTTACTCCGCAGGCATGTCACTGATCGTCACTTCAGTTGTTAACATCAAACCAGCAATGGATCCCGCAGCCTGCAATGCAACACGGGTGACCTTTGCCGGGTCAATAATACCCATTTTAATCATGTCGCCGTAAGTGTTGGTACTGGCATCAAAACCATAGCTGCCCTTGCCGTCGCGAACCTTCTCGATAACCACCGAGCTTTCTTCGCCCGCATTATTAACGATGTGTCGCATTGGTGCATGCATCGCTCTGAGTGCCAATTTGATACCCAAAGTTTGGTCTGCATTCTCACCGGCCAGATCCTTTAGCGCTTGAGCAACACGAACTAGCGTGACTCCGCCTCCAGGCACAATGCCTTCTTCAACCGCCGCGCGTGTTGCACATAGTGCATCGTCAACGCGATCTTTCCTTTCCTTCATTTCCAGCTCTGTGGCTGCACCCACTTTGATAATCGCGACGCCGCCTGCCAGTTTGGCAACGCGTTCTTGAAGTTTTTCACGATCATAGTCGGACGTTGTATCTTCAATTTGTCTGCGCAGCGCCTGGACCCTGTTTGCAATAGCCTCTTTTGTTCCTATACCGTCGATAATGGTAGTAGTGTCTTTTGACAAAGTGACTCGCTTTGCAGTGCCCAGGTGTTCCAATTCCGTTGCCTCTAGTGCCAGACCTACTTCATCAGAAACAACTGTCGCGCCAGTCAAGATAGCAATATCTTCCAACATAGCTTTACGGCGATCACCAAACCCCGGTGCTTTACAGGCGGCCACCTTCAAGATGCCACGTAGCTGGTTAACGACCAAAGTTGCCAGCGCTTCACCTTCAACATCTTCGGCAATAATGAGTAGGGGTTTTCCTTCCTTTGCTACCGCTTCAAGTAGTGGCACCAAGTCACGAATATTGCCCACTTTCTTATCAACGATCAAAATCAGCGGCGACTCGAGGTCAGCCTCCATTTTTTCCGTATCATTGATAAAGTACGGCGATAGGTAACCGCGATCAAACTGCATTCCTTCTACAGTTTCGAGTTCAGTTTCCAGACCCGTACCTTCCTCAATAGTGATAACGCCTTCGCGACCGACCTTTTCCATGGCATCGGAAATAATCTTGCCGATTTCTTTGTCGCTATTGGCGGAGATCGTACCCACTTGAGTAATCGAATTAATGTCTGCACAGGGCGTCGACAACCGGGCGATTTCTTCAACCGCAGCTATCACCGCTTTATCAATGCCACGCTTTAAGTCCATCGGATTCATTCCAGCTGTAACCGCTTTTAGACCCTCGTTAACAATCGCCTGTGCCAATACGGTGGCTGTTGTAGTGCCGTCACCGGCATCATCAGAGGCTCTGCTGGCAACAGATTTCACCATCTGCGCGCCCATGTTTTCCAGATGATCCTTAAGTTCGATTTCTTTTGCCACTGAAATGCCGTCTTTGGTGATCAACGGCGAACCGTATGGACGATCCAGCACGACATTCCGTCCTTTTGGGCCCAATGTAACCTTTACTGCATCTGCAAGAATATTCACACCCTTAAGCATGCGTTCTCGTGCGTCAAAGCCAAATCTTATGTCTTTGGTCGACATGACTGTATCCTCAAAATAAATTTTTAAATCAAATAAGTACGTTTTTGTAACAGATCAATTGTCAAAAAAATGGGTCACGGTTCAACGACCCCGTAGATGTCGCGTTCCTTCCCCGGCGGCGATAACTTCTCCTTCGTGTGGTTTTTCATTCGCTCTGCCAGTCAGGACAATGCCTCCTGCGCTAGTTTCTTCTGCTTCCTTTCGACGTGCTACGACACGATCATGTAGCGGACGAATTTTCATGTGTTCCTACTCCAAAATTGGACTACTCATAATTTGCTTCGGGAAAGTAGATCTGCCCGAATCACGAGAATATATGGGGACGAATATAGCTATTGGCAAGTGCGATAACTCAAATAGATGGACCATCTATAGCGGCATTAAGGTTTGATGCCGCCGCGCAACTTTTACAAATCTAAGGTGAATAAAAATGTGACTTCGATCAGCGATCCCAAGTCTATCTATCCATGTAGCATAAAAGTCAATCGGGGGAATTAAGGAAATTGCTACTGTGTCGAAAAGCCCAAAGCTTACTCCGCAGGTCGCCTGCTTGAGGCTGCAACGAAGGTGAAACGATAGGCTAGGAAGATCTACATGTTGGCACTCGATTAGGAGTCGCTCTCACCGCCTCCGAGGGGCGTAAGGCCTATAGACTCCATCTCTTCCTGAATGCAGTCGTCGATATATTGCTGAACCTCATCGTCCGCGAGACCATCTTCCTCTGCCCATTGTGTACATAGCCGTCTAACTTCCTCTGTAGCGATCAGTTCGCTCTCTGACTGAGCATTTCCGAATGTTGCAAATCCAAGTATTGAGACTATACCAACCAAAGACGCTAGAAATGTGATCTTCATATTAATCCCCCGCGTGAGAAAATAGATCAAAATTCTTTCGGAATAAAATATTTCAAATTAACTATGCGATTGGACCCACGCGTCAATTTAACGGTGGCACGAGGCGCAATAAAGCAAATTATTTTTACCGTCAAGGCAATAAGAATTTGTCAATGAGGCGCTAGATTCCGATACCTAGAAGTCCCAACATCACTCGCCTATATATATTGAAAATTACCTTGGCATCCCACCGATGTAGGACTACAGTTACGCGGTTTTTCACCTCGCCCATGATTCTTTAAGGAATCTTGGACAACTGGCACAATACTGCGATGAATGCACTACTTTCCGTGACCTCTCTTCTGCTGTCAACAGCACTGCTTTTGGTGGGGCATGGCATGCAACTGACACTGCTACCCTTGCGCGCCACGAGCAATGGTATGCCAGAGACACTGATCGGCCTAAGTGCCTCGAGCTACTTCCTGGGGTTTGTGCTCGGCTGTCTCTTCAGTTCCAGGATGATCGCCAAGGTCGGACACATCCGCTGCTTTGCCGTACTAACCGCTGCGACAGCCAGCGCACTTCTGTGCCTTGAACTGCTTGACCACTGGGCTCCGTGGCTGGCGTTGAGGCTGATAACCGGTATTGCCATGAGTGGTTTGTACACGGTTATAGAGAGTTGGATAAATAGTCGCACAACACCTTCCAATCGGGGGCGTGTCCTGAGTATCTACACCTTTATCACCCTGGCCGCCATGGCCATCGGTCAAATACTTATCAATGTTGGGGCTATCGAATCGTCAACCCCTTTTATCCTGGCAGTGCTATTCCTGACTCTTGCCATAGTGCCCATCGGGCTGACTAGTAAAATGGCACCCGTACCTGTCGAGTCGAATTCTGCCGATTTCCGTCTACTTTACCGGCGCTCACAGTCAGCGTTTGCGGGAGCCGTCTTGTCTGGCTTGGTCACCGGGAGTTTCTGGTCCATGGGTGCCGTATTTTCCAGCTACTATAGTGAGTCCCAGGTCGACGTCACATGGTTTATGAGCGTAGCCATTGTCGGTGGCGCTTTACTGCAATATCCCATCGGCTGGCTTTCCGATCGTATCGATCGACGCCGCGTACTGATATTGTTATGTATAGGCGGTTCCCTCAGCGCCGTTGCTGTATCGATGAGTGCAGGTGAAACATGGCACCTCGCAACGGTATTTCTGTTCGGAGCAATGGTTATGCCGATCTATGCTATTTCACTGGCTACAGCGGCAGATGTCGCACTTGGCGAGGAGTTCGTAGTGATGGGCACGTCAGTGCTAATGCTCAATGCCATCGGGGCCGCAGTGGCACCATTGCCTCTGAGCCAACTAATGGCAATCTTTGGCCCTCCTGCGTTGTTTCTGACATTTGCAGTTATGTGCGGATTATTCGCTATAGTATTTCTCCTACTGGCCCGTACGCCGCGAGTGGTGTCGGTGGATGAGCAGATTCCATTTACAGTGGCTGCACCTGAGGTGGCACCTACCAGCTTCGAATTCGACCCAAGATCAGCTGAGCACAACAGCTCAACAGACTCGGGTGCCTTGAAATAATTAATGAGCGAGTGCTGATATGGATACGGAATTACTAAAAACATTTCTGGAGGTTGAAAAAACCCGACATTTTGGCAAAGCAGCAGAAAATCTATATCTTACTCCGGCAGCAGTTAGCGCCAGAATCCGGCAGCTCGAAGGGATAATTGGCTCACCGCTATTGACGCGAGACCGAAACAACATGCGTCTTACTCCGGCCGGCGAAAAGCTAAAACCCAGATCCAGGGAAGTACTTGATGCGTTGACTCGGGCAATCCAGGAGCCCGCCTCAATGCCCAGAGGAGTGCAACAGCTTTCAATTGGGGGTACGCCCAACCTCTGGGATTACGTGCTAGAAGGACAGTTGGGCACCCTAAATCTTTCTTATCCGGAATTCTCGTTGAGAGCAGAATGCCATGACAGCGATTATCTTATTTCTCAATTGCAATCGCGACAATTGGATCTGGCGCTTGTATTCGACCCCATTGCTCTCGAAGGAATCGGCTGCGAGCCCCTCGCAGCGATAGAAATGGTCATGCTATCGACAGATCAGGCAACTACGGCTATGTCTCTTTCAGAATCGAATTATATCCTGGTAGATTGGAGCGTCGGTTTCGGCATGACACATTCCCAACTCCATGGAAATGCTTTAAAGCCCTCTCTGATATCAAGTACAGGGAAAATAGGGCTGGATTTTCTTCTGCAGCAAGGCGGTACAGGATATTTCCCCAAACACCTGGACAGCTACTCTTCGAAATCGAAACGATTGTATACAGTCCCTGATACGGAATCGATAAGCCTGACCGTATTTGTCATGTATATTGAGGAAAGCAAGAAGCGCACGCTGGTAAATTCCGTATCGGAGTTTCTGCGCGATAGCCTGTCGCAGGCGTACACAAATACTCGCCTACAGCCTAAGACTCAGGAATAAAAAATTTTTCCATCAGGGAAAAAATAATTTTCTTTCACGGTCCATACGAATGACATACATTTCATATCACTGACCTAGGTGTTAGGTTTATCCGCAGTTATTGAGGATTAAGAAATGGATCGTAGGAGATTTATAAAAGATTATCCACATGGCATGGACTTCCCGGATGGCCACAGCGAAGGTGACGCCGCTAACGAAAATACACACGGGAAGAGCCGAGTTCGAAAGCTGAGTTCAGCACGGAAATTAGGCTTTCTGCACAAAAAGTCACAGCGAGAGAACAATGACAGTTTTACGTTCCACTAGCGCGTCAGGGGGTTGCAGATGACTGACGAAAGTATCGATTACGACGAGTCGGAAGATAAATTATTCACTTTCGTCAACAAGCTCGCCGAGGGAAATCGGAAGCTTCAGCTTCGGCGCGAAATCGAGCGTCGCGAAGAATCAAATCGTATTAGGGATTCTTTGGGGCTGGATAATTTTGAGCTACTATAAACATAATGAAATAGACTTTTACTGTCCTTGGAGCGTTTTGCTAAATGGCTGTCTTCATTCTTCCTCATCCGCTTTCGTTTTTTCCAGTTTTCCCTGAATAGAGGAATTCGCTGAATCTACAACATATTGTCCCCGAAGGTATCGCCAACTTAAATTCCAATGCCCGACAAACTGCGAAGCTATGGGGTAGCCAATCGGGAAAAAATCCCAGAATCTATTCATGATAATTCTCAATATGCCAACAATCGGGCATAGCAATCACACGAGACGACGAGAGTCAGAGAGCGGGGTCCGCCCCCCGACGATATTGTTGGCATTGACAAGTCGCCAACACAAACTTTCATACCCCCGATTGGCGGGACCATAAGGACACTAATGTAGAGATGGGCGACGACAAATTTAGGGCCACGAATCAACCAGTTTCGCTGGGTTGGAGAGAGTGGATAGAGCTTCCTGCTTTGGGTATTTCGCACATCAAAGCGAAAGTTGATACTGGAGCCAGAACAAGTGCATTGCATGCATTTCATGTAGAACCGTTCGTGATCGATTCGGAGCAATGGGTACGATTTAGCATCCACCCCAATCAGGGCGACTCCGATACGATAGTTGAGTGTGAAGCTTCAGTGGTTGATCAGCGTGTCGTTCGAGACTCCGGTGGACACGAAGAACTTCGCTACGTGATACGAACCGAATTGAGAATAGGGGGAAACGTTGCAAACACTGAAATGACCTTGACCAATCGCGACGATATGAGATTTCGAGTGCTGTTAGGGCGTACTTTGTTGCGCGAGAAGTTTCTAGTTGATTCAGGAAAGTCGTACTTGACGGGTAGACGTGTGAAAAAGAAGCGTGGCAAGTTAGACCAGCTTTCAGAAGAAGAGTGAAGATAACTTGGTTGCAATTCAGCTCTGCCCTAAAACGGCTATAGTAAATATATGGTGACCTTCACATCTAGTCGATGCTGCCTGCTTTCCGCAGGTAACCTAATCTTATAGACAAAAGAAAGGGAATTAGAATATGAAACTTGGAATTCTGTCCTGCGCACCCGATGCATACAGTACTCGACGCCTGAAAGAAGCGGCTGAGCAACGGGAACATGAAGTCAAAGTACTAAACACCCTTAAATTTGCCATTGACCTGGATCGCGGTTCTCCAGATCTTTACTATCGGCAAAAACCACTTAGCCACTACGATGCTGTGCTGCCGAGAATTGGTGCTTCAATTACCTATTACGGAACAGCCGTAGTGCGTCAGTTTCAGGAAATGGATGTGTTTTGTGCAAATACGGCCCACGGTATTATCAATTCACGTGATAAATTGCGCAGCCTACAAATCCTCAGTCGACACCACGTGGGGATACCCCGCACGACTTTTGTACGTGACAAGAAGGATGTCTTACCAGCCATCCATCGCGTAGGGGGAGCCCCGGTAATTATCAAACTGATCGAAGGTACTCAGGGTATTGGTGTTCTGTTAGCAGAAACGGTCAATGCGGCAGCAGGCATCATTGAGTTGTTGCAAAGTCAGAAGCAGCAGATTCTGATTCAAAAGTTCGTAGCCGAGAGCAAAGGCAAGGACATTAGAGCTTTTGTAGTTGGCGATCGTGTCGTGGCGGCGATGCGGCGGGTCGCGCAAGGTCAGGAGTTCCGCAGTAATGTCCATCGCGGTGGGGTTGCAGAGCCTGTGGAATTGAGTGAGGAATACATAAATACTGCTGTGCGCTGTACCCAAATATTGGGTTTACAAGTTGCCGGCGTCGACATGCTGGAAGGTAAAGATGGGCCACAGGTTATGGAGATAAACTCTTCTCCGGGGCTTGAGGGTATCGAGACAGCCACTGGCTTGGACGTGGCGGGGGCGGTGATAGACTATATTGCGGCGCAGGTAGATTTCCCTGAAGTGGATGTGAGGCAGCGGCTAACTGTAAGCAAGGGCTACGGCGTGAGTGAGATCTATTTGCCTGAAGGGTCGAAATTTGTAAACCAAAGTATTTTGGACACGGGGCTTGCTGAAAGCGATATTAATGTACTAACTCTTTACCGAGGCGCTAAGGTCATACCTAATCCCAAATCCTCAAGGTTATTGGAAGCTGATGACAAGTTGCTCTGCTTTGGAAAGCTGGAATCTATGCGCGGGATGATTCCGGCAAGAACACGTCGTAGAAGGCGTCCCGAAGTGCAGGAACTTGATACAGATTTGGCACGATAATTGTAATATTTCAGAGGGTGCTGAGCCCTAAATTTTGTCTCCACTTGTAAAATGCAGAAGGCATGACTGAATCTAAAAACTGAGTCACCGTAGAACCCAGTTGCGACTTAGGCGAAGAATTAGGCAATGCTAGAGAACTGGATCCAAAGAGCTCTGACCTGCTGTATTTTTTAGTATGACTCAGGCAATCGGTGCTTTTGTCATACACCAGCGGTAGATTGGTCCGTTCGATGATTATCCCATCAGAAGGTATTGTGGCGCCATAGCAAGGTTACTGCGCCATCCATAGCTGTTGCGGTGCCATCACCGGCCTCATCAGAGGCTTTACTCGCCACCCTCACGGATATTCTTGGCATGGGCTTGATGCTTCTTTTGGCCACCGTCATACTATTGTAAGGATCTATAGCCCTAAAACCACTTTAAATACTTAAAAATAACGATCTGTATGCTGACAATAATAGCAAGGGCTCCGGCGAAAACGAAAAAGGCTTGTTCGTCTTCAACACCGGGCATTCCCCCAATGTTGATCCCGAATAACCCTGTTAAGAACCCCAACGGCAGGAATATTGCGGTGACGACGGACAAGGTATACAAATTGCGATTGAGTCGATCACTCAACGCGTTTCCCAATTCGTCTTTGACAATTTGCGCTCGTTCTCGAATCGCATCGAGGTCTTCGACGTAGCGCGTTACGCGATCATAGCTTTCTTGGAGACTCCGTGTGTCCGATACACCCAGCCAGCTAACTTCGGAACGGCGTAGCAATCCAATCGCTTCACGCTGTGGTGCAATATAGCGTCGAAAAAGAATCGCACGTTTTCTAACGTGAGCAATATCTTTGCGGAGTTCGGTATCCACCTTTTCTATAATTCTCTCCTCGATTTGGTCCGTGTCATCATCAAGTGAGCTCAATACAGGATCCATACGCTCTAGCATACGGCTGCAAAGCAGAGTAACTAGCTCTGAAATAGACGTGGGCCCATTTCCCTTCAGAAGCCGCCGGCGAACCTCCTGTACCGATTCTAATACTCGGTAGCGCGAAGAGATTAGCGTATCGGATTCAATCCACAGTCGGATAGCCACCATATCTTCATGATTTTCATCTTGATTGAAATTGACACCTCTTAGATTGAGCAGGACACAATCTTCGATTTCCAGGCACCTCGGACGCGCCTCTACCTCCAGGAGGTTGGCTGCAGACTCTGTGTCTAGCCCTTCCGCAAACTGTGCGAGGTATTCTGGAGATTCGCAGAGAGCGGCATTAAAATGTAGCCAGCAAGGCGCGGCTCTCTTTACTAATTCACGCTCATCAAGCTCACGTGCGCCGCCCTTGCCATCGAGTTCAAGGGCGAATAAAAGCGCTTTATTTTCATCGATCTCGCTCATTGCTCGGCCTCGTCAGGAGAGTCAGTAGGGGGTATAAGATGAACACTGCGCTGGGGAAAAGGTATCTCGACACGGGCTTTACGAAATTCACGATCGATCGCGAAGTTAATGTCGCTAAGTACAATGGGCCAGTTACGTATATCCTGAATAAAAAAGCGCAACTCGAAGTCCAAAGCGCTATCGCCAAACCCCATAAACAGTACACTGGGTTCTGGCAACTGGCGAAAATTTCCAGCCTTCACCGTCGCTGGGTGCTCGTTGGCAATCCCAAGTAAAATATCTCGCACCGATTCAACGTCGCTTCCGTAGGCAACACCAATCGGGGCTTTTAAGCGTCCATTGGGATCGTTCAATGTCCAGTTCGTGACTTGAGAGGAAATGAACTCCGAATTTGGGACAATCACATCCGATCGATCGAAGGTCTCTATTTCCGTTGAGCGTACTCGTATATTTTTAACAAAGCCTTCTGTCCCGCCAACAACCACCCAATCTCCCCGTCTTATGGGACGCTCAAACAGCAAGATGATTCCGGAGACGAAATTATTGACTATGTTTTGCAGGCCAAAGCCTATGCCCACTGATAAAGCTCCGGCGACAATCGCCAAATTCTGAAAACTAAACCCCGCTAACGACAGGCCGATTAGCAGCGCTATGATAAATCCGGTATAGCCCATTAGCGTAAGAGCTGTTTCTCTTGCGCTTGGTTCCAATCGCGCGAGGAGCGATGACTGTTTTTTCATTCTTGACTTGAGGGTGTTTGACAGCAGTACAATAGTTGCAAACAGCACAAGTCCGAGCAACATCTTGGCAGGTACTACGCGCAGATTTCCAATGGAAAACCCTTCCTCAAATATATTTTTCGCGTAACTCAGACTCACCTGCGACAGCTCCCAAGCCGCTAAAAATGCCATCGCGGCTAGAAGCCACACGCTCACGACGGCTATGAGCCGAAACCAAACCAAGCCAGGCATGTGCTCACCATCCTTTATGGATAGGCGCTGCCGTACGCGCCTATGCCAACTTCGTTTCCCCGTATCGAGACCATCGAAAATCTCGCTGGTGAATTCGCTGAGCAACCACAAAATGAAGACTGAGAACAAGGTTCCGATAAATCCCCGGAGCAAAAATTCAGAGAAGTACAGGTAGCCCAGTAGTTCCGCTAACAGAGCAGTTGATAGAATGGTTACGAGAAAGGTTCTTAGCCAGCGACCACGGCCTTCAAGGCGATCCAAGCCATCCACTAACCAAATCAACCAAATAAGATTGAAAGTCAGTGCGACAACTGCGCACAATCGCAGCATGCCTGCGATCGATTCGGGCAGAGAAAAATGCAACAATGCTAACTGGATTGAGACTGCTAGTGAAATGACAAACAGCAGGATTTGTAGGCGGCGGGCAAGTGATTCGCGATTCTGTGGCTTAATCGGGACAAAAAGCCACTGTTGATTCGCTGGGCGTAACATTGCCCGAAGCATCGCAGAACCCCACACATATGCTGTAAACAGATAACACACCGCGTGCAAAAGTTTAGACTGTGGGGAGTCGTCACCCGGGAGCACCAACCAGCGAACGGAAATTCCAGTTAGCGGTAACATTAGATACGCGTAGTGGAGTAACGATTCTTGAATCGACAAACTGAGGCGATTGAAGCTGCTCGTCCCATCTGTGCTGCGCAGCACTTCTCGACGGGCATCCTGCAAAAAACTCAAATAACATCCAGCGAATAGCAAAACAAGGCCGATGCCAGCCCAGAGGTAGGAAGTGGCCAACTTGTTCATGACTTTAGCCGCCATGTCACGAACAGCAGTCATAGCGGAATGCGCAAGATCGCTTCGATCATTCAGTAAGCTTGCGACTATGGTTGCGGCCGATCTAGAATTCTCCTGCAGTCGCACATACAGCAGTGCTCCTTTGTAAGTTGTTAGCGATTCCAACAACTCTTGTGCGCGCTTTGCCAATAGCTGACAGTCAACTACCGTTGCTTGGTGACCCCTGACTTCGGTGTCCAAGGCTTGTAATTCTTGCCGAGTTGTATCGGCAAGCTCAGGTTGCTCCAGATTTTCGAAACCGAAGCCGACTCGCTCCCTTTTAAGTTTTGTAAGGTGCTCGTCACCCTCCGCAATGCAGGCCAGGGAACGACTCCTGACCGCGCTAATTTTCAAAACTCGGTTATCAATCTCAGATCGGGGTAACGTTGCTGCTGCAATGTGTAATTCCAATTCCAAGAATTCGGTTCTGGCAGCGGTCGTGTCAAAGCCTTCCTGAGCGCTTAAGAGGGGCACGACAAGCAGCACAATGGTTAAAAATACACGGCTCAACGCACTATTTGACTGGACTACTTTCATTGAATTTAACTGAATACCTTGGGGTGCCATCAATATCGTCTAACACAATATTTGGGACATAGAGATGACCAATATACAGGTTAATGAGAAGAGCGATACGTAGAAATACACCAAACACGGATAAGCCGTTCTAAATACCATAAGCTCGCGACGTAACCCAGGCGATCCTGTTGACCAGCCAGTTGGACTTGACCCAGAACGTGACCACTGGCGCTTCCACTTTGGAGAACGGCTTAATACTCGATGGCGGCGATACCACACGGGTAATAAAAGTCGCTTCAAGGGTTGGTGTGTCCATCGAGGGGCTCACGATTACGGGTGGCCAAACTGAGAATGGTGATCCTCACGGAGGTGGCATTCACAATAACGGTAATTTGAATCTGGTTGATATGACATTGACCGACAATAACGCGCCCGGTCTAGGGGGCGCTATTATGAATAACGGAGGAACGCTCACGATTGCCGGCAGTACTTTGAATAATAGTTCGGCGGTTTTAGGCGGGGCGTAACCTTCAATGGTACCGCTAGCACATCACAAACAACCTTCATAAACTCAACGCTGACCGGGAACATTAGTGCGGGCCCTGCTGGAGCAATCGGCGATGTTAATGGCGATGTGGTTCTTATTGACACGACAATCTCCAATAACACCTCCAGCGACATCGACTCAGGTAGTATTTATAATGATGCCGGAACGATCGCTATCGAAAATACGGTTATTGCGGCCAATAATAATGCGGCAACAGCGGCAGAAATTTATTCCTTTAGTGGCGCCGTCGTCACCTTCACCGTTGCAAACCTACTGAGCCGGCAGACCGCGCGCTTAATGGTCTGGCAAACAACGGTGGCCCCACTGAGACCATGGCCCCTCTGCCTAGTTCTCCCGCGATTGATACGGCGCTGGTGACGGCTAACTCTCCTGCCATCGATCAGCGTGGTACGCCGCGTCCCTCAGGTGCTGCCAATGAGCTCGGCGCGCTGGAGCTGGAAGACGTCGACGGACTCGTTGATGGGGTCGGAGGCGTGGTTACTGTGTTGGCCTATGTCGCAGACATTGACGCTAATGGCGATGGTTTCGTCGATGGTGAACTGGGTTATGGCTTGGATCCAGCCGCCTCCAATCTTGGAGACTTAGCCCCCAGGTGAAATCTCGATAATAGTATTACGGTGGGTGACCTGCTAATACTGAAACGCCTGCTTACAGGCGAATTAGCGCCAAGCGCGCTAGAGCTTAACCTGGGTGATATGAACGCCGATGACGAACTCGACCTGGGCGATATGCTGCTGTTAGAGCAAATTATCCTCAATTGGGGGGCTGCGCTCTAATGCGGTCGGGTTGGGATATTACTGTCGGCAAAGCATGTAGGCAGTAGATATCGTCCGATCCTATTCTTTTTTGTGTTGGGCCTGCCGTCTATCCTGACAGAGATGGCAGCCCTGCGAGGCGGCAGGTAACATTTCCCCAAATATCAATTAGTTTGAGAAATTGGACTTTTCACCGATTCATACTGGTAGAATACTCGCCAGCTGTTCCTACTCAGCGACCCATTGAATCAAATACGAACCGGACTCGCCTTGCTCTTTCCCAACCACCCGCACAGACCAAAGCTCTAGTGACTCAGTACTCTGCAAAGGCCTCCCTGAATGGGTCGCGACTGCTTCGGGTGTTGGGAGAGTTGGCTATCTCAGACGCTGAGGTCTCCCACCAGCACTTTGCTCAGCGCTTGGGCCAGCTGATTGATTTATCCGACTCGGTCAATATCTCTCGTGTGCACGGACAAGGTAGTGCCAGTTTGTTTACGGCCTCGACGACATCTGAAGAAGCTATAACGGCAGAATTTTTGCAGGTTCGCAATGCGATAATAGCGTCGATAATCAAGAGCTTTGAAGATGATACGGGCCTACGCCGCATTAAACTGCCGCAGCCAGGGCCCGAGCCTGCTGCAGACGCAGCGAGTGGCTATGAGCCCTACGGCCGTTTTTATGCGGCACATCAACGCGAAATGGGCGGCAGAATTCAACGTTTGCGCGAGCAGGTGCGTGAAACGGTGCGGGGTGGTTCTGCTGAACTGGCCCAGCTGGTGGTGCTGGATGAGGCGCTGGGCGATACACTGGCTCCACACAGCCGCAAGTTTTTCGCGGCCATTCCCGGGCTTCTCGCACGGCGCTATGCGCACTTACTTAACGAATATACTGTGGCCTGCGATAACCCGCAGGGTAATAGCGGTAGCTGGTTAGAATTACTTGAACTGTTTTGTCAGGATATGCAAAGCGTACTACTCGCGGAAGTTGAAGCCCGGCTTTTGCCGACTCAGGGTTTAATTGAAGCACTCCACTCAGAGATTGAAAATACCCATCATGAATAGACTATTTTTTATCGCCGCCTTTTTATTGGGGGCCAGCGCCGTTATTTGGATGGCATCAACCTTTGTGGGTACTAATAACCTCGCGCTGGCTGTCACTCTGGTTATTGCCGGCGTTTATGTCATCGGTTTTATGGAATTGGTTCAATTTAGAGCCGCTACTTCGACCCTCTCCGAGGGGTTGGCGGAGCTCCCTGAGGTGATGGCCGATGATATGCAGCTAATGCAGTGGCAGGAGAAGCTACATCTCTCGCTACGCAATGCGGTTGCGCAGCGCATCGAAGGCGAGCGAGTGGGCTTGCCCGCACCTGTTATCACGCCATATTTAGTGGGACTGCTTGTGATGCTGGGCCTTTTGGGCACCTTCGTTGGAATGGTTGAGACCTTGTCGGGTGCTGTTATAGCCCTAGAGGGCACGACTGAGCTTCAGGCGATTCGGGCAGGTCTGGCTGCGCCGATTAATGGCCTAAGTGTGGCCTTTGGTACCTCGGTAGCCGGTATCGCGGCGTCGGCTATGTTGGGCCTTATTTCCACTTTGACTCGCCGTGACCGTATGTTGGCGACTCGCGTACTCGATGGAAAGATATCGACTGTGTTTCGCAGTTTTTCTTTGGCCCACAACCGACAAGAAACTTATAAAGCACTACAGATACAAACTCAAGCACTGCCCGATGTTGCGGAGAAACTTACTACCGTGGCGCAGCAGTTGAGCTTGGCTAGTGAGCAGTTGAGCCACACCCTAATTGCCAGCCAAAAGCAATTTCACGAATCGGCTCAGCACAGTTACACGGCACTGGCCGCCTCAGTAGACGCCTCCTTGAAAACCAGCTTGGCCGATAGCGGACGGTTGGCAGGCGAGAGTATTAGGCCCGTTGTAGAGCAGGCAATGGCCGAGATGAGTCGAGAGGCGCAAGCTTCCCACCAGGTACTAACGCAAACAGCGCAGCGTCAACTGGAATCTCTCGCGGCAACATTTAGCAGTACGTCTGAAGCGGTCTCTGCCGCTTGGCAGAGCGGGCTTGGTGCGCACGCGGCCTCAAATGAGAAACTTGTGCAGAGTGTAGGAGACTCGCTGAATCGTGTTACAGAGAAATTCGAAGACACTGCCTCCTCACTCGCGACAAAATTCGGCAGTACTTCTGAAGCGGTATCTGCCGCCTGGCAGAGCGGGCTCGGAGCGCACGCGGTCTCAAATGAGAAACTCGTGCAGAGTGTAGGAGACTCGCTGAATCGTGTTACAGAGAAATTCGAAGACACTGCCTCCTCACTCGCGACAAAATTCGGCAGTACTTCTGAAGCGGTATCTGCCGCCTGGCAGAGCGGGCTCGGTGCGCACGCGGTCTCAAATGAGAAACTCGTGCAGAGTGTAGGAGACTCGCTGAATCGTGTTACAGAGCAATTCGAAGACACTGCCTCCTCACTCGCGACACAATTCGGTAGTACTTCTCAAACGGTATCTGTCGCCTGGCAGAGCGGGCTCGGTGCGCACGCTGTGTCAAATGAGAAACTCGTGCAGAGCGTAGGAGAATCATTGAATCGTGTTACAGAGCAATTCGAAGGCACTGCAACCTCATTGCTGGAGTCTTTCGGTGAGTCATCCACCGATTTGACGAAGCAGCAGCAATTGGCGGATGCCGCCCGGCTAGAGTTGTGGGCGTCGTCGCTTAGTGAGTCGCAGCAACTTGCTGTGGTTGAGCTGAATGAGGTTGCAAGAGTGTTTACCGGCGAGCTAGTTAAAAGCACTCAAGTACAGCAAGCATCGCTGCAATCTGCGACGACTACTTTTGAGTCGATGTCGGGTGCAGTAACGGCGCAATGGGAGGGGGCTGGCGAGCAAATAGCGCAGTTGAATGCCAACTTGAAAGCGGGTCTGGATTCTCTTCGAGATGCAGAAGAGCAGCGAGGTACAGCCGCAGTAGAGCGACTGGGCGCGTTGGAGGCCGCAGTAGCCAAACACCTCGCTGCACTGGGCAAAGAAATGGAAGGGCCGATGGTCCGTCTTATTGAAACGGCTTCAGAAACGCCCAAGGCCGCCGCCGAGGTAATCGGCAAGCTGCGTGATGAAGTATCTAACAACATCGAGAGAGACAATCAGTTGCTGGAAGAGCGTCAACGCATTATGCAGCAGCTCAACTCTTTATCCGGCTCACTTGAACAGACCTCACAAGGTCAGCGCGAGGCACTGGAAAATATGGTGTCTTCTTCTACCGGATTACTACAAAAAATAGGGGATAGGTTTGACCAGCAAGTGGCATCACAAGTTGAAGAGATGTCTGGTGCCGCAGACAACTTTTCCGGTAGCGCAACCGAAATGGCGAGCCTGGGTGAAGCGTTCACTGTGGCAGTGAGCCTGTTTACCGAATCTAACGGTAAGTTGATGGAGAGTCTTGGTGGTATCGAACAGTCGCTGAGCAATGCGAATGACCGTAGTGACGAGCAGATGAACTACTACGTTGCACAGGCCCGACAAATTATCGATCAGAGCATGGCATCCCAAAGAGAAATATTTGACGAAATACGTAAACTTAGCGCTGCAGATGTCGCCATTACCGGCGAGGCGAGTTAATGGATCAGCTCGAAGAAGATTATTCGAACGAGACACCAGTTTGGCCCATCTTTGGCGATTTGATGGCCGGGCTTGTGGGTGTGTTTGTTCTCATACTCGTGTGGACACTGGGCATTCAGTTAGAACTCGCTCAGTCGCTTGAAATCGAAATTCAAAAACGTCAGTCCGAAGAGCAGCGACGTATGGCGCTGGAAGAGGCGCTGGCCGACCCGCTCGCCACAGGCCGAGTTACGCTGCTTAATGGCCGTATTGGTATTAGCGGCAGTGTATTGTTTGGCCTTAACTCTGACCAGTTGCAGAACGAGGGCAGGCAGCTGCTAAAAACATTGGTTAAACCGTTGGAGGTCTATTTGGGCGAGCGTGATGAGATGCTAATGGTGAGTGGCTTTACAGACGACTTACCCATACAGAAAGGCAACAGCCATTTTCGCGACAACTGGGAGTTGTCTGCCGAGCGCGCTTTAACGGTAACGCGCACATTAATCGACGAGGGCATGCCGCCTTCGATGGTTTTTGCCGCTGCCTTTGGCGCGCAACAACCGGTAGTGGCCAATGTGGATGGTGCCAGTCGCTCGCAAAATCGTCGGGTAGAGATGGCGCCTGTTCCCAAAAGTGCAGGGCGCTAGTGGGGTGCAGTTGTGAGTGAATTATTAGATGAAGAGTCAGCGTCAGTCTGGCTGGAGGAGCAGTTAATACAATTGCGTGACCGTGGCGCACACCGCTACGACCCGGCTCAGTTTCGTTATATCGAGGCCATGGCGCGACGGGCCCTTGAGCAGCGCGACACGGTCAGCCACCTCGTGCGCCAGCGCGCACTTGTTGCGCTGGAGCAATACCACGTTAGATTTACCCAAGCACAAAAAACCGCAGCATTGGCACTGTCAGAAGGTTTGACCGGATTTCCACATGTAGCAGAGCAACTACAGCAGTACTTCGACGACTGCGATTTTCCAGGGTTGAGTCGGGCGCTGGCCAAGTTGCAGCGCGCTACAGCAACGCAATCGCTGGCCGACCTTGCCGGATATGTTGCTCATTCAAAGCCTGTAGTCGAGGCACGTGAACAGTCATTTTCGTTTGATGACACACTTCGTCAGGCCGAGAAAAAATTGGTCAATGCCGTGTCGAAGGCAGGCGCGAATGTGCTTAAAACCGATACGCATATTGATGCCGACGAACTCAGCTCAATTCATTATTTTCGAGAGTCACTGGTGCGGCGCAATGCTGACAAATTGGTGACTCAGGCTATTCGGGAAATACCAGAGGGGGCAGGGCCGCTCAACTCTCAAAAGCTCATAGTGCAGTCGCTGGCGTCCATGCGTGATCTCTCGCCCCATTACTTGAACCGATTTGTGGCCTATATAGATACACTGTTGTGGCTGGAGCAAACGGGCGAAAAGTAGTCCAATGGACCCGGATATGGCCCTTCCGCGGTGTTCTGATTCAACTCATTAATAGTACCTGCAGGTCAGCCACAGCCATACGACCTAGTGCGCGCGGGGCGAGAAAATACTCCGTTGTGACATTCAACATCGCGATATACTAGATTCGGCTCGAAAAATGAGTGCCTATAATGGCACTAAATAGATGATTGATAATAATGATGGGGAAGCCATGTCTTTGTCGATACGTGAGTTAGTGAACGCCGATGCATCTCTGATTAGCCGCCGATGCTGGTCTGATCGTGCGGTTTACGAGCTGGAGAAGCGCGCAATTTTTGCCAAGTCCTGGTTATTTCTGGGGCATGAATCGCAAATTCGGCATGCTGGTGATTTCGTACAGGCATACATGTGCGAAACGCCCATTATTGTGTCTCGGGGACGAGACGCTAAGATTTATGCGAGCATAAATAGCTGCACTCACCGCGGTCTGCCGGTGTGTCGCTCCGACCACGGCAATGCCAAACGCTTCGTGTGCCCCTATCACGGCTGGTCTTATACGGTTGAGGGCGATTTAGTCACGATTCCGCAAGAGAGTGAAGTGGCCTCCAAGCCAGATAAACGCCAGTTAGGATTAAAGCCTGTTCCTAAGATAGAGAGTTGGCGTGGAATGATATTTGGCAGCTTTAACGAGGATATTATGTCCCTGCCCGATTATTTAGGTGACATGCGGTTTTACCTGGATGCGTTTCTTGATCGTTTCCCGGGGGGTATTGAGTTTATGGGCGCGCCTCACCGCTGGAAAATAAATGCAAACTGGAAACTTCCGGTAGAGAACCAATTGGGAGATGTTAACCACGGCGCTATGCTACACAGCACGATCATCCCGCGTGAAGCCCAGCAGGCCATCGAGAAAACGGGTTATAGCGCCGTGACCACGCCGGGCCATGGGGCAACCTTCCGCATGATGCCCGAAGACGCTCCGGTAGACGACGTTGCATGGGGTATGGAAGGCTTGGGTGGCATGTTTGGCGGCGATGAAGTTCAAGATTATTTGCGCGAGATTCAAGCGGGGGCTAAAACCAGAGTAGGAGATATTCGGGCGCGCATGAAGGGTCTAACCTATGGGGTGTATCCCAATCTGTCATTCTTATGGTCGAATACCTCCTTTAAGGTATCCCATCCAAGGGGGCCGGGAGCCGTTGAGTACTGGTCGTGGGCGGTAGTGCCCGCCCAGGCGCCAGAAGCGATAAAGAAAATACTGCGAACAAACTACAGTTCTTTTTTTGGCCCCGCCGGCATTCTCGAGCAAGAAGATTCTGAAGTTTGGTCGCAACAGTTCGTAGGTAGCAATATTGATTTTGCCGATGACAGGCCTTATTACTATGGTTTGGGGTTGGGGGAGGAGAAGCCTCACCCCGACTTTCCCGGGTTAGTTAGTGTCACTGCCAATGAGTTTTACGCGCGTAGTTTTTTCCAGCGTTGGCGCGATGAATTACAGGCTGCGGAGAATGCATCATGACAATCGCGCCCACTGAGTCTTTTCCGCAGACGACCCCGGAGCAGCAGCGTTCGCTGGAGCGATTTTACTACCGCGAGGCCCGACTGCTCGACGGGCGGGAGTACCAGCAGTGGTTGACGCTTATCGATCCTGATATTGAATACACGATGCCGGCACGGACCAATGTGCAGGTCAACAATCGCGATCGTGGAAACGAAAGCATGATTAGCGTACAAGCGGAGCTCGAAGATGCTCAATCTTCTGGCTGCCCTCTGCGTGAAGAGCGCTATATAC
>JBLHSI010000013.1:0-28883 GCA_047626655.1 Halioglobus sp. | reverse complement strand
TTGTAACTGCAATTGCTTATATCCCGATCCAAAATATATTGGTCGGGTTTCTGTTTCACTCGGATAAGAAACGCCCTGCCTTTTTTTTCGCATCAAAACTATTTGGCTTTCGGAGAATGATGTCTCACAGACGAGTGCTGGCGATAGTATTGGCTAGCCGTGATCATATGGCACGACATCTCGATTTTTTGAACGTAGCACTACAACAATCTGATGGGCCGTGGATATTGGGTGACTTCTATAGCCTAGCTGATGTCAGTATCAGCTGCCTTCTATTGCGTCTGGAGGAGACAGGCTGGCTTGCTTATTTCGCAAAAAATTACGATATTGCGGAGATACAGGCTTATTACAAAACCTTACAGAGCCGCCCAAGCTGGAAGAAAGCGATAACCGACCATGCCCACTTTATTATCGAAAAAGCAAAGCTGGATTTAGCGGATATAACGGAGAAAAATCTGGAGGTTCGTCAACTCCTCCATTCGGGTTGACGGGAAACGAAAATGGTCATGCTGCTTGAAGAGGATATCCACACAAAAGAAGTTCTGGAATGGCAAGGGGTTCACCTATTCCACTTTCAGGGATCATCTTGCTCGCAAAAACTGCGCATATTTTTGCGTTTGAAAGATATCAAGTGGCATTCTCATCATTTAAATCTTGCCCGCAAGGAACATCTAACGCCCCACTACATGGGCATCAATCCACGAGGCCTCGTTCCGACTTTGGTACACGATGGAAAGGTGATCATCGAGAGCAATGACATATTGGAATATCTCGAGGACCAGTTTCCTGAACCAGTACTCATCCCTAACGACAAAGCAAATCAGGTGCGTGCAATGCTTCAAGCCGAGGATGACCTTCATCTAGATATACGGGCATTGACGATGAGGTTTGTTTTTCCTTCGTTTATAAGCAAACGACCGGAAGCCGAATTGAAAAAATATGAGTCATTCGGAACTGGAACGGTCGGCGGAGATATTGACCCTCACCGTGCTATCGAGCTTAAATTTTGGCGTGATATCTTAGAATATGGCGGCGTTACGGACGGGCAGACCAGAGCCGCATATGATGCGTTCAAAAAGCAGCTTGATGAATTTGACAGCTTGTTGGTAGGACAAGCCTACTTATTGGGTGGGAAAGTCAGTTTGGTCGACATCGCTTGGTATATATATTGTCGCCGTTTGATTGACGCGAGTTATCCGTTGAATCGCTTTCATCCCAATATCGCAAGATGGTTCAAGCTGCTTGATACCGATCCGATATTTCATGCCGAAGTACCGTCAGGTGGTCTGCTTGGAGGCGTCACTTCGGTGCTTCATTTTGTCCAAAAATTGCGCGGTTCTGATCTTCAAAATGTCTCTGTCGAATAAGTCACTTTTGGTCAGGCCGTTCATGTTGTTAGTGATCTTCCGAGGTCAACCTTGGAGAACATAGCAAAAAATGAATTGCGCTCACGGTTACCGGAAATAGGGCGTTAATCGTGTAGCCATCCGTTTTGTCCTCAGGTTCACAGTGCATGACAGTGGGGTCAAGCGGTTGTCTCTTGTCGAGCCAAACTGAGCCCCAAAAAGTAGCCCTTGCGCCAAGTGTGTCACAAGGGCTAAAGCAATGTTGACACCAGCGACACTTTTTTTGTTTAAAAAATTGTATATTTAGGTATTTAAGATACCTAAATAATGGATAATATAAACCTTTTGGTTGATATGGTTTAAAAAAATAGATATATTGGAAGTATGAATACCGAAAGAGAGTCAAAATTAAACACTCTGCTTAGCACTCAGCCTTCGGGCATAGTGCTTTCTTCGGCATGGTTAACGGAACAGGGCTATAGCCTTGATTTGCAAAAACAGTACAAGAAAAGCCAGTGGTTTGATTCTATCGGCACGGGTGCCCTGATACGCCACGGTGATCAAGTGGACTATTTAGGCGGTATCTATGCGTTGCAGTCCCAGCTAGGTCTCTTTGTGCACCCAGCGGCTAAAACCGCGCTGTCATTGCAGGGAAAAGCCCACTATTTAGAGCTTTCTAATAAGAGGGCACAGCTTTTTGGTGGTAAGGATGAGAGCTTGCCGCTTTGGTTTAAAAAGCGGGATTGGGGTTTAAGTGTAGAAAGTAAGTTAACGAGCTTTTTGCCGACTGAGCTTGGTTTGGTCGATATCGACCATAAAGGTTTTAAAGTGAAGATATCCACCCCCGCGCGTGCGGTGATGGAATGCTTATATTTAGCGCCAAAGTCTCAGCCGCTTATGGAAGTGTTTGAACTTATGGAAGGCTTGAATAATTTGCGGCCAGCGACAGTACAAAAACTATTAGAAGAGTGCACTTCTGTGAAGGTGAAACGCCTGTTTTTGTATTTGGCAGATAAAGCGGGGCATGAATGGCTCAGCTATATCAAACTGGATAAAGTTGATTTGGGGTCAGGTAAACGTGCCATCGTAAGTGATGGGGCTTACGTGTCGAAATACCAGATAACCGTTCCCAAGGCTCTCGCTTCAATGAATGGGGAGGCAGCGGCATGAATGACGCCTACACCAAACAGGTGAAGCTGCTTTTGGATGTGTTGCCAGAGGTCGCCAAAGAGACATGTTTTGCCATGCATGGCGGCACAGCAATCAATCTTTTTGTAAGGGATATGCCAAGGCTATCCGTTGATATTGACTTAACCTACGTTGAGATAGCCGAGCGCAATGAAACACTGGAGGGCATTAACGCAGCCCTTATGCGTATTAAAGAACGTATCGAAGGCTTGCGCCCATCGATACGCATTCAGCATAAGGAGAATGTCTGTAAGCTCCAGCTTGATGAGCGTGGTGTGATGATCAAGATTGAGGTGAATATGGTGGGGCGTGGCTTGATAGGTGAGGCTACGAAAGCCCTGCTTTGCGAAGCTGCACAAGAACAGTTTGACGCTTTTTGTGCCGTGCCTATTGTGCCGTTGGGACAGCTATATGGCGGTAAGCTTTGTGCGGCGATGGATAGGCAGCACCCAAGAGATTTGTTTGATGTAAAGCTGTTGCTTGAAAACGAAGGTTTTACCGACGACATCAAGCGTGGCTTTATCTTTGGGTTGGTTGGCAGTAATCGCCCGCCCCATGAAATGCTCAGTCCTAATTTACTTGATCAACGAATGGCGTTTGAAAACCAGTTTGAAGGTATGAGTGCGATTGAATTTAGTTACGATGAATATGAAACCACAAGGCTTCAATTAATTGAAACGATACAGTCCGATTTAAATGAAGACGATAAAGTATTTTTACTAAGCCTTAATCACTTAGAGCCAGATTGGTCGATTTACGATTATCAAAACTTTCCATCGGTGAAATGGAAGCTCTTAAACTTAGAGAAGTTTAAAAAGGAAAACCCAGAAAACTACCAGCAGCAATTGAACAAGCTGGAAAGTGTTTTGGCAAAATAATGTATGGCGCAGCGGTTATTCGTTAGAATAGCGCGCGTTTTAGCCGCCTTTCCCCCAAAAACGGGTGAGGGGGCAATTTAACAAACAAGTACAAATTAGGACTTATAGGGTATGGGTGACAGCAATTTTATCAATGAAATCAACAAGAGACGCACCTTTGCAATCATCTCTCACCCGGATGCTGGCAAGACCACGATCACTGAAAAACTGTTGTTACTGGGTAGTGCGATTCAGGTAGCGGGAAGTGTGAAAGGCAAAAAGGGCCCGCACGCCACCTCAGACTGGATGAGCCTGGAGCAAGAGCGGGGTATATCTGTCACCTCCTCGGTTATGCAGTTTCCCTATCACGACTGCACCGTCAACCTGCTGGATACGCCAGGGCACGAAGACTTCTCTGAAGATACCTATCGCACGCTCACTGCGGTCGACTCTGCCTTGATGATTATCGATGGGGCTAAGGGGGTGGAAGACAGAACCATCAAACTGATGAACGTCTGCCGCCTGCGTGACACGCCGATTATTGGCTTTGTAAACAAAATGGACCGCGATATCCGCGACCCCATCGACCTGCTGGATGAGATAGAGGCGGTATTGGGTATTCGCGGCGCTCCGATTAATTGGCCGATAGATATGGGGCAAGAGTTCAAGGGTGTCTATAACCTCTACACCGATGTCATCCATAAATTTACACCGGGGCAGGGCAGTGTGCTACCCGATGATAAGCGCATTAACGGCTTGGACAGCATGGAGGCTCGCGAGCTACTGGGCGATGAATACGATAGCTATGTGGAAGAGGTCGAGCTGGTGCGTGGCGCTAGTCACCAATTTGATAAAGACGAATTTCTGGCGGGCAAACTGAGCCCAGTATTTTTTGGCACCGCGTTGGGCAATTTCGGTGTGCGAGAGATGTTGAATGACTTCGTCAAGTGGGCACCGCCGCCATTGGACCGTGAGACCACATCCAGGCTGGTGGGGTCTGTAGAGGATAAATTCAGCGGCTTTGTGTTCAAAATTCAGGCCAATATGGACCCCAAACATCGTGATCGAATAGCCTTTATGCGAATTTGTTCGGGCCGTTACGGCAAGGGTATGAAAATGAAGCACGTGCGGCTGGCCAAAGACGTTAAAATCGCCGATGCCGTCACCTTTAAAGCTGGAGAGCGCTCGCTGGTGGAGGAGGCCGTTTCCGGCGATATTATAGGGCTGCACAACCACGGCACCATCCAAATAGGCGACACCTTTACTACCGGTGAAGAATTACAGTTCACCGGCATTCCGCATTTCGCGCCGGAATTGTTCCGCCGTATCCGCCTGTCTGACCCGATGAAATCGAAACAACTGCAGAAGGGTTTACAGCAGCTCTCGGAAGAAGGCTCCACGCAAGTCTTTTCACCGCTGAACTCCCCCGATTTAATCGTGGGTGCGGTAGGGCAACTGCAATTTGACGTAGTGGTTTATCGACTCAAAGACGAATACAAAGTGGACGCACATTATGAGCCGGTCAATGTCTACACCGCGCGCTGGATCACTTGTGATGACCATCGAGAGCTGGAAGAATTCCGCAAGAAGGCGTCAGATCACTTGTCGATCGACGGCGGTGGGCATCTAACGTATTTGGCCCCCACCCGAGTAAATCTCGCACTCATGGAAGAGCGCTGGCCCAACCTTGAGTTCCGGGCAACCAGAGAGCACTAGAGAGAAACATCCGCGCAAGAGTTCTAAGCAAGCGTGATGAACTAGCTCGAGGGTGAAACCGGTTCCTTTTTTCAGGATCTTCAGCGGCCAAGGATGGCCGCTGTGAGCCCCCATGGAGGGGCTTGCCGCGTATCCTGAAAAAAGGAACCGGTTTCACCCTCGAGCGGCCAGCCCAGTAACAGATACTACCGGAGTGTACTTATCTGTAGGGAGTCGCTAGAAAGAGCACTCAAAGAGAGAACCGTGGCCCCTGAAATACCTGCAACTGATCACTACTCTCGGAAATAGATATAACTCGATCCATTGGCACTTCTTCAAAAATCTGCTTTAAGCCCGTCACTGGCCAAAATATTTCTATACGTTCGATGGCGCTTGCTGCGCCTAACCCTATTTCTTGCTGCAGACTGGATGCCCCAAAACTGCCCCCGCTGCCGACCGTGACATGAATGTCCCGGCTTCCTTGCGGCCCCTGTGTAGTAACGACAATACGAGCCCCAATTGCTGCAGCATTAGAGCTTACGCCACGCAGTCGCAACGTAATCCAATGATTGCCATGACCGGGGTTGCGAAACAATACATTCTGATAGGCATCACCGCGATACCAGCCGCCCATTTGTGCGTGAATGTCCTGGTCACCGTCGTTGTCTATGTCGCCGAAGGCTATTGCGTGTCCCTTTTGCAGGTGTCCGAATCCGCCCGAGGTTGTCACATCCTGAAAGCTTTGCCCTGCATTAGAACGGAACATTCGATTGGGCATTAAGGATCGGTAGTTGGGATCGCCAGTACCCAGATAGAGATCGAGATAGCCATCGTTGTCCAAGTCGCCAAAGTTAGCTGCCATGGTAAATGAAGTCTGCGTTAGCGCCGTTCTCTTGGTTACATCATCAAATGTACCGTCACGGTTGTTGTGATAGAGCCTGGGGCCCGTTGCTCTTATGTCCGGCATCTCGAGATATTCTGCGGCAACATCATCGAGGTAGCGGTGCGAAGGCGCCAGCACTAAAAGTTCGCTGTTTGGGTCCTCAGGCGCGCCAAATCCAGCCACAAATAGATCCTGCCAGCCATCGTTGTCGTAGTCGAAAAACCAGGTTGGAAAGCTGTATTTGGGACCTGCCACACCTGCATTTTGCGTAACATCCTCAAATGAACATACCGAAGCATTGCCGCATTGATTGCGATAAAGGACGTTAAACTGACCCTGTCTGGAAAGGTAAAGGTCGGCGAATCCATCGTTGTTGTAGTCTCCCCACGTCGCTCCCTTGACCAGTCCTGCCGCGTTGATTCCAAGCTCGGCAGATACTTCTTCGAAGCTGCCCTTATTATTGCGGTAGAGTTCCAGGGGGTGGTGGTCTTCACCTTGGCTTTCGTTGCCGAGAAACAGATCGATCCAACCGTCGTTATCGTAGTCGACCCACACCGCTACTTGGGTGGGGTGAAATGACAGTAGTCCGGCCGGTTCGGTAACATCGGTGAACGTGCCGTTGCCATTGTTGCGCAGCAGCGAGTTGGGTGCGTCGCCATTGCCAGGCATGAATCCACGCCAGGCTCCGCGGGCGACCAAGATGTCGAGAAAGCCATCGTTGTTATAATCGGCCTGCACTATATTGATTCCGCCGGTGAGGCCTGTTAGGCCTGCCTTGTGCGTGCGATCTGTAAAACTTCCGTCTCCCTGGTTGTGGAAGTAGTGAATGTTCTCGTGATGGCCCGTGGATGAGGTCACAAGGTCTAACAACCCATCGCCATCGAAGTCGTCGATAATACCGCCGCCGGCCATGTTGCGCACGGCGATCCCCAATTGGGGCGCGACATCTTCGAACCGTCCCACATCAAAATCAGATTTAAATGCGGCAGCGGGTATAAGCCATTGCTCTGGTACTTCTTCGGGATATTTACCCAGCGTCATATAGGCAATGTTGAGTAACCAACGAGAGTTCAGGTCGTCGGGGTGTGCGCGCAGAGTTTCCTGCAGCTCAGTGATCGCCAAGGTGGAGCCCGAGGGGTCCAGGTGCACAGCTGATTGGCGTAAAGGGAAGATACACACATCCGCCGAATGCTGGGCGATACAGTTGGCCTCTTCTCCTTGGCGCAGATACGCAATGGCGAGCCAGTCGCGCACGACGGTGTGCAGAGCCGCGTCATCTGGGTCTATCGCGGTGTCCTGTTTGAGCTGTTCGAACATAGCGATGGCGATGGAGGTGCGGCCCTCCTCCAGTAATGCGACGGCGTCCCTGAAGCGCAATGAGATGGAATTAGAGAGCAGTGGTAGCTTAAGAAGCCATCGGTATTTTTCAATGCCGACCTGATTGGGATACATCCAGCTGTGGTCCTGCAATAGTCGCAGGCGTTCTACCATGGTGAGCCCTGCGGCTTTCCATGGTTTAGCTGCGAATGCGAGTGCGGTCCCGTACGTGCCGATCGCGGCAGTAACAAAGAACAATACCCCGATCATCACCGTCCCTATTTGAGATTTCAGGTTTGGTCGACGCCATAGCAACCACAAAGCAATGCAAAAGCAGGCGAACTGGCCCAGCAGTATGATCAATAGTCCTGCCGGGCCCTCGAGTTGCTTGTCGGGAACAATGAGCTGCTCGATTGACCACTTGTTGGCAGATACCGCCACAGCCAGCATAAGTATGCCGAGCGGGATAGCAGCGACGCCGGTTCGCAAGCGTTGCGACATTTAAAGTGCCTCCTCGTGCGCTGAGCAGCGAGACCTTGGACGGAGCCGCAACTTAGGGCAGATAATCTCGTTCAGGCTTAGTGATGGATCGCTAAACCCATCAAGCCAATAGTGTCTTAATATCTTTTTCGATGGCGGCCGGCTTGGTCGCAGACGAATAACGCTTGAGAACTTTGCCTGAAGAGTCCACCAGGAATTTGGTGAAATTCCACTTAACTCGCTCAGTGCCCAGCGCACCCTTAGCCTCACTTTTGAGGTGTTGATAGAGTGGATCTGTGGCGCTGCCGTTGACTTCAATTTTGCCAAACATAGGAAAACTGACACCGTAGTTGAGCTGGCAAAACTCAGTGATTTCCTCATTGCTGCCGGGATCTTGACTGGCAAACTGGTTGCAGGGAAATCCCAGTATTTCTAGTCCCTTGTCTTTGTAGTTGTCATACAAAGTCTCCAGCCCCTCGAACTGCGGAGTAAACCCGCACTTTGACGCCGTATTGACGACCAGCAACACTTTGCCCTGATAGTCACTGAGAGGTTTGTCTTTGCCAGCAGTTGTTTTGCAAACAAAGTCATATACATTTGTAGTCATGCCGAGTACCAAAAAGTCAGATTAATGAGCGCTGTCGTTCACGCAGTTTGAAGTTGCATTTGCAGCATGAGTAAACTCAATCGCTTGCGTTGCATTTTGAGTGAATATTCCAGCTCTCCCAGCCTGGTTCGCAAAGCAGCTTTTTCCCACTTATTTTGTAGTTTATGTTTTTTTCGCTCCAGTGCACCTTCCAGATCGGCAACTTTTTTCTCGTAACGACCGGTTTGCAGTGATTTCCACTGATTCACTGAGTGCGTGAACAGTTGATACTCGCGTTCCAGCTTCTCGAGCAGGGGGGCTGTGTCGACGGTCGCTGCCAGTTTTTGTCTGGCTCGCTCAAACTGGGTGTCCAAAATAGCTCGCTGGATTTTGAAGTCTGGTGTTTTAACCAAATTACTGGCCAGTCCAGTCACAGAGCACAATCTTATCATCCATTTAGTGGGGTCCCATTGCCACCACCTGATGCCATTGCGGTAGTCGGTCTGAAACAGATGGTGGAAGTTATGATAGCCTTCACCGTAGGTCAAAAAAGCCAGAAAACCATTGTCCTTGGCGCTGTTTGCGTCGGTATAGGGTCGGCTGCCCCAGTAGTGCGCGAGCGAATTGATGAAGAACGTGACGTGATGATTGACCACTAAACGCAGTAAGCCTACCAATAAAAAAGTGCCTATAATATCCCCGTGCCAGAAGCCCAGCATGAGAGGTAAACCCACATTCATAAACAGGGTGATCACGCCATAGTGTTTGTGTTGCCACATGACTATCGGGTCGCGTTGTAGGTCTTTGGCGTTGTCAAAATTGTTTGAGTGAGAAGACTCGTAATTTCTCAGTATCCATCCCATATGGCTAAACCACAGTCCCAGGCCCGCGCTGTAGGGGTCTTTTTCGTCGTCGTCTACATGGCGATGATGACGGCGATGATCTGACGCCCACACCAAGATACTGTTTTGCAGTGCACCTGCACCCCATAGTGCAAAAAACACTCTGAGTATCGGATGGGCAGTATAGGTCTTGTGTGACCACAGTCGGTGATAGCCGCCGGTAATAGACATACCGTTCAAATACAAAAAGGCCAAAGCCCATAGCCACTGAAAGCTATCGTAGCCACTAAAAATCCCCCAAAGTGGAACGAGAATAATGGCAGCTACAGGTAAACCTACAAATAGGACTACGTTCAGCTTGATCAGCGGAGGTTTCTCGCACATGGTAGACATCAGTATTCGTGAGCCTTATAAGGAGTATAGTTGCGAAGTCTAAATTCTTTGAAGCCTAAAGTCACCCTATGGGTCGGCAGTCGCCTGTGACCGCCGCCATTTTTACCCGAGGGCACACCTTTCTCGCCCAAGGTCATACGGCGGAATCAAAGTAGGCTTAGCGGGGAGTTGAACCCTTTAACACTGGAGAAAAAAGTGAAAAAAATTGTAATTAGCCTGTTGGCATCAGTGGTGTTTTCGACGGTGAATGTGGCCGTTCAAGCGGCAGATACTGTCACAGATTCGTCACCGGAGGCAGTCGCAATGATCGCCCAGTTAGGTCTTCGTGAAGCCTCTATTGCCTCGCGTGACATACCGGGATGGCAAGTACCCCAAAAAGTGGTGGTCAGATACTTAATACCCGCTCAATTGAGCCAGCTACAAGCCGCCTTCCCCGACATTAATATCGTCGGCGTACAAACACCCAAACAAGCCCTTGCCGAAGTGGCAGATGCCGATGTGCTGTTGGGCTTTTGCAGCGAAGTGCTAATGGCCCAGGCCAAGCAATTACAATGGCTTCAGGTGTATTCGGCAGGTGTTGAAAACTGCATTAGCTTGCCTCAATTAAGCGCCGGAAAGGTGTTGATTACTAATGGTCAGCGTATTGGGTCTCCGGCGCTGGCAGAGCATGCCACTGCTCTGATGTTAACGCTGATGCGTGGTCTGGACTTACATTTCGCCGAGCAGTCGAAAGGAAACTGGAAGTACAACGTAGGCAATCCCAGCAATACCTTTCTCGAACTGCAGGGGCGTACCGTACTGGTGGTTGGCCTTGGCGGCATTGGCACGCAAGTGGCGCAGCGGGCTCACGCGCTGGGCATGCGAGTGATTGCCACGCGAGGCAGTCGACGAGAAGGTCCCGACTATGTTGATTATGTTGGTTTGGCCGATGAAACCATCACCTTGGCCGAGCAAGCTGATGTTGTTATCAATACCGTACCACTGACCCCCAAGACGACCGCAATATTCAATCGAGAATTTTTTAAAAGTATGAAACCTCAAGCGTACTTTATCAGCGTAGGTAGGGGCGGCAGCACGGTAACGGATGATTTATTGGCAGCGCTTACCGCGGGAGAGCTCGCGGGTGCCGGGCTGGATGTCACCGACCCCGAGCCTCTGCCTGCCGACCACCCTCTATGGACCACACCCCGTGTGATAATTACGCCGCATACCGCCGCTCGCTCAGACCGCAGCTTGCAGCGCCTGTGGCTGCTCGTAGAGGAAAATCTGCGCCGCTATGTGAGGGGCGAGCCGTTACTCTCTGTCGTCGACGTCGAGCGAGGTTACTGAGTTCTCGCTGAGGCTGGAGTGCTCATTTGGATTAGTGAAGTTTAGGGTCACCAGCAGTGGGTTGTGATCAGAGGTTGTGACTTCTACCGAGTGCGCAGAAGCAATATCCATGCCCTTCGCGTATACGTGATCTAACGGATTGTCCCAGAATTGAGTACGCAGGTCGGGTTGGAAGTTGACGTGCTCAAGCCGGTGATCACGCATGAAGTTGTCAACAAAAGAGGCGCGAATACTGCTCCAGGTGTTGAAGTCTCCCGCCACAATTACAGGGCCCTGATGCCCGCGTAAAAGGGGTGCTATTGCCTGTATTTGTTCTTCAAAACCTTCAAGGCCCATGGTGAAGTTAACCGCGTGAATGTTAATCACCAGCAGGCCGTGGGGTCGGCCGGTAATGGGGTACAACGTGATATTGGTGGCCTTGGGGGTGCCTAACCAGGGCTCCCAGGCGGTCAGAGTGCAATGGAGTTCCGGTGATACCGAACTGAGCGAAAGCACACCCGTTTGCGTTTTCCCCGTGTGGTAGCCGTTGGCAAATGAGCCGTGAAGGAACTGGGATAACTCAGCGCCTATACCGGCTTGCTTGGAAGCCTCCTGTATTAACACCAGCTGTGTGTTCTTACCCCATTTTCGCAGATCAGCACGCCAGCCTGCGTTTTCCGTTTTTTCGATGTTCCAAATGAGTACTTCCATCGGCGAGGCCAAGCCCACTATGGCGTTCACCTGAGATGTGTTTAGCGATTGGGTACAAAGTTGTGCGTCATTGTCTATGGCGGCGGCGAGTGGCGGAGCTGCTAGCAGGAGGACGAGGAGGGCGGTGCTTTGGCTGGACAAAATAGCCAGCCACTTACAACTGTTCGAGGTAAGACTGGTACTCCAATGTTGTAATACGTCGACGAAACTCCGCAATCTCTTGCTCCTTGGTGAGAGAGTAAATTCTCTGTATCTCGCTACCCAGGTTAGACCGAATAAAGTCGGATTCCTTAAACAACTGTACGGCGTCTTGTTGATAAGCAGGAAGTGGCTCAGTCTCCTGTGAATAACCATCGCCGTGAATCGGTTCGCCGGGGTCAAGGCTCTGTTTAATGCCCTCTAACATGCCTGATAATAGCACAGCGAACAATAAATAGGGGTTGGCATCGGCACCGGCCACGCGGTGTTCGAGGCGTCTTGCGGAATTGTTACCCGCCGGTACGCGAACCGCAACGGTTCGGTTTTCGTATCCCCAGCTGGGGAATGTGGGCGCATGGCAGCCCGGTTGAAAGCGTCTGTAGGCATTGAATGTTGGTGCCAGAATTGCGACGGAGTCGGGCATATACCGCAGGCAGCCTGCAATGGCGTTGCGCAATAGGTCACTGCCCTTCTCGGTGTCGTCGTTGAAAATATTATTGCCAGTTTCATCCAGTACGCTGCAGTGAACGTGCATGCCATTGCCGGCCTCGTTCTCAAACGGCTTGGCCATAAAACTGGCGATTAAGCCGTGTTTGGCAGCGACGCCTTTAATAAGACGCTTCATTTGGATGATTTGTTTGGCGGCAAGCACGGGGTTGTCGACGTGATGCATGTTGATTTCGTACTGGGACGGGGCAGATTCCTTAACCACGCCATCGAATGGCAGATCCTGCATCTCGGAGGCGACACGAAGGTCTTCTATCATCTGAAAGTGATTGTTAAGTACGTCTAGTCCGTAGGTGTTGCCTCCTACGGGTGAGCTGCCTGCCGGTGAGGGGCAGGTGTGTCGAGGTGTATTTGCGTCCCAGGTGACCAAGCTGAATTCCAGCTCCGCGGCAACAACAGGCTTCCAACCCGTCTCTTGAAATCGAGCGACTACTTGCTTCAATACATGCCGTGGATCGCCCATATAGGGAGAGCCGTCGGCATCAAACATAGACAGCATTACCTGGCCATGTTGACCATTGGCTGACCAAGGGGTGGGAAGAAGCGAGCCCTCAACCGGTCTACAAATACCATCGGCATCGCCGGAGGCAAACACCAACTCTTCTACGTCTCGACCCCAGATATCCAGGCTCAGAGCTGTTTTAGGGAGTTTAAGTTCACCGTCGAAGATTTTTTGCAGCTTGTGACGAGGAAGCCACTTGCCGCGCATGATGCCGTTGCAATCGGGGAGCAAGGCCTCAATGGTAGTGATTTCAGGGTGCGCCCGAAGGAACCAATCGGCTTCGACCGACATTGTTATAGACCTACCATTATATGTAAAAGCGCACTATCCAGATTATCGCCTGTTTCCTCAATACCCCAACTGGGGTAAGACGTGTCACGCATCTACTGTGGTCCCATATATATTGACAGGGGATCGGCCCCGGCGGCCTCTCCCAAACATGACATTGAGTTGATAAATAGCGAAAATAAGTCGGTTTGAGAGCTTACATCGAGCTTGCGATAGATACTTTTTCGGTGACGGCGAACAGTCTCGAGCGCAATTTCCAGTCGCTCTGCTGAAATGCTGGTGCTGTAGCCTCGCAGCATTAATTCGAGCACACTCTTCTCCCGTGGAGACAATAGCGACTGGCCGAAGGTCTGAAAGGCGAGGTCAATTTGGTGATCAATACCGGGTTGGATGAGGTAGGCAGTGGCGAATTCGCCATGCTCTGTGTGAGATTTAAGTAATTCAGACACTGGCTCGGCTAATAAATACAATCTTTCGTAGTCATCGTCTGTGAACTCGCCGCTAGTTGGTAGGCGCATCATGCTCAAATTGATCACATTGCCCGCTCTTAGCTTCGCCAGGTAGACAACTTCATCCACAGTGCCTGTGTCTGAGTAATAATTGGTGTAGTAGTTAGACTGCTGTAGTTTGCCGGAAGTGATACGAGCGAGGCGGTAGATCTTTGATCGAGGCCTGTCCATCGACACTTGATAAAACGGGTCTTCGTTATAAGGGCCATCCAAATAACTGTCGATTTGTGCGGCTGCGGCAGACGCGGGTATGTCGTGATACAGCACTTGCGGCGGTAAATCTCGGTGGTACAGCCAAAACTGTGGATAGTCAATTTTCACTTGACCCCTGATCGCCGCCACTACGGCAGGGAAAAACTTATCGGTTCCCAGCGCGGCTATCGCCCGAGAGATATCCCGATTCCACAAACTCAGTCGATTTTTTTCGCTCATGCAGTCCTGAATTTAACTAGCGTGTTGTACTCTTGCCCCATATTGGGCAGGGCGCTAACTATTGTCAACTCTGAGAGAGATCGAGCAGATATTCTGCATCCCGGGCAAGCCGCGCTATACTGATGTTCTGTTTATCAAAGGCCTGCACATTGCCCTCACTACAAGCCAACGTCGAAGCCTACAACGAGGCCGTTCCCATAGAGTTCACTCGCGCTTTGTTGAGCCAGGCGCGTGCGTACAATAGGGATGTGAATGCCATATTGCGTGCCGCCAGGTTTCCTTTCGATCCCCTTTTGAGTGACGCTCAGACAGTATTCGTTTCGCGTGAGCAATATAGCCGCCTGTGCATTGAGCTGATTCGAGAAATTGGTGATGAGTCGGGTGGCGCTATGCCGGGCACTCAGACTCCGGTAGGCACCACCCGTTTAATTGCGCTTAGCATGCTCAGCAGTGCGAAGCTATCGGTGGCTATTCGCCGGGCTATCGAATTTAATGCCTGTTGTCGAGTGCCCCATAGCATTGACGTTCACAATGAACTGATCGTCGACGCAAAGTGCAAAGAAGCTACTTTGAGTTACATAGCGAGTGGCGACGATGCCGAAATTCAGCATAGTGTGCTGTGCAGTTTGGCAATATGGACGCGTTTCTGTGGCTGGCTTATCGGGCAGCACATCGATATTAGTCGGGCCAGTTGTGCCGGGCCGCAACCCAACTTTATGGCTGGTATTCGTCATTTCTTTCCGTGTCCTGTGTTGTACGATCAACCCTTCAATAGTGTCACCTTTAGTTCCCGGCATTTGGATGCAGCGCTTATTCGGGGTGAGCAGCAATTAAACGAATTTCTTAACCTGGCTCCCTATCATCTAGTGATAGAGCCCTTTGCAAGTATTATGAGTATCACCCATAGAATTCAGAAAATCATTGGCGAAGACTTTCGTCAGGAGATGCCGAGCTTCGATGAATTAACCGATTTACTGGGCATGTCGGCCAGAACATTGAGGCGCCGCCTGGAAAAAGAAGGGACCTCTTATCAGCGGATTAAGGACACCAGCCGCAGAGATGTGGCTATCTCTCTGCTGAGTGTGGATAGAATGACCGTTAGCGAAGTGGCTGAGCGGGTGGGGTTCAGTGACCCCAGCGCGTTTCATCGATCTTTTAAGAAATGGACAGGGCAATCGCCGGGCTCATACCGTTAATGCTGCCTATACGCTCGAGCTATTCGCTCCAATCAAGAGGCTCTGTGCGCCAGTGGTCTGACCAGGCTTTATAGACTTTGTCGCTGTAGCGTCGACTGCCCACGCTGCCATTGTAGCGAGCTGTGGCTCTATGCAGTGCCTGGTTTTCGCGTTGCAGATAAAACTGAAGAATTCGGCATCCATATTCCAGATTGGTTTTAGTGAGCGTGAGATTATCACCTGGTCTGCCGATTTCGTCTTTCCAGAATGGCATGACTTGCATCATGCCTTGCGCGCCGGCGCTGGATACCGCAAATCGATCAAAATGACTTTCCACTTCGATAATGGCCAATACCAGTTGTGGCGATACGTCCGCCCGTGCGGCGGCAGAATGTATGTTGCGTAATAGTTCCAGGCGCTGCTGGGGGTCTTTTATAAACCGTGCGAGCCTGTTCGACATGTCGACCAACCAGACCTCGGCATCGTAACGATCTTCAAAGCTCTGCGCGTCAGCGATGGTCGATTCCAAAAAACCACGCAGCGCGTCGTGCTCAATGGCATCCATAGCCTGACCGTTGGCGTCGACATGAACGACGGCCAATAGCACCCAAAAACTGATAATTCGGCATCTTGCCGCGCCCGCCGTCGCTAACCCGTGCGGGTGTTTCATATGGAGGTGGATAGCTGGTCTTACACTGCTGGTCGAATTTTTGCTAGCATACGCTCTACAATTCCCTGCTGTGGCAGTAGCTGAAAGTCGTCGTCTGTTCGACCCTTATACTCTATCTCGCCTTTTTCCAGAGCGCGGTCGGCAATGACGAGTCGATGGGGGATACCCATGAGTTCCATGTCGGCAAATTTCACACCGGGTCGCTCGTTTCGATCGTCCAGCAGGACATCGATGCCAGCAGCTTTCAGACTGCTATAAAGTGCTTCGGCGGTTTTGGCAACCGCTTCTGAGCGGTGCATGTTCAGCGGAATCAATGCCAGTTGGAATGGCGCCATACTGGCGGGCCAAATAATGCCCTTATCATCGTGATTTTGTTCAATAGCCGCGGCAACAATTCGAGTGACACCTATACCGTAACAGCCCATCGTTACCGTCACGTCTTTGCCATTTTCGTTAAGCACTGTTGCGCCCATTGCCTCACTGTACTTAGTGCCCAGTTGAAATATATGGCCTACCTCGATACCGCGTTTAATCTGTAACTGACCTTTGCCGTCAGGGCTGATGTCGCCCTCAACAACTACGCGTAAATCGTCTACTTGGGTCAGGGCGCAATCGCGTTCCCAATTCACATTTTGCAAATGATAGCCATCTCGATTCGCTCCACACACGAAATTAGCCAGATGAGCGGCGCTGCGGTCGACTATGACAGGTATGCTAAGTCCAACTGGACCCAGAGAGCCAAAAGTGGCGCCGCACAAAGCGCGTACATCAGCTTCCTCTGCCATTTCTAGTGGGCTTGCGATTCCCTGTAGCTTTTCGGCTTTGGTCTCGTTGAGTTTGTGGTCTCCTCGCAGCACCAGTGCGACGAGTCCCGCTGCTTGATCATCAACACTCGCACCTCGTACGAACAGCGTTTTGACGGTGCTATCGGCGGCCACATTTAAATGTTGAGAAAGTTGCTCCGTCGTTTTCACTGAAGGGGTGGCCACTTCCGACATAGGCGCGCCGGCTTCTGCCCGCTCCGAGGTGGGTGCGATGGCCTCCGCCAATTCTACGTTCGCGGCATAGTCGCTGCCGTCTGAAAAAGCGATATCATCTTCACCGGAGTCGGCCAGCACATGAAATTCATGAGAAGTATTGCCGCCAATGCTGCCGCTGTCGGCAATCACCGGACGGTATTCAAGACCAAGCTGTGTGAAAATATTGGAATAGGCGCGATGCATGATTTGATAAGTATCATCTAACGAGGCCTGATTCGCATGGAACGAATAGGCGTCTTTCATCAAAAACTCTCTTGAGCGCATGATGCCAAATCGCGGTCTTATCTCGTCCCTCACTTTGGTTTGTATCTGGTAGAGGTTGAGAGGCAATTGCTTATAGCTGTTAATCTCATCCCGAATAAAGTCGGTGATAACTTCCTCGTGAGTAGGGCCCAGGCAAAAATCGCGCCCGTGACGGTCCTTAATGCGCAACAATTCCGCTCCATATTGTTCCCATCGACCCGATTCCTGCCAGAGTTCGGCGGGTTGAACCACGGGCATACTTATTTCTTGCGCTCCGGCTTCGTTCATTTCATTGCGCACAACCGCTTCGACATTCCGCAGTACTCGCAGTCCTAGTGGGAGCCAAGTGTAGAGTCCCGAGGCTAGTTTTCGTATTAGGCCAGCGCGCAACATGAGTCGATGACTGATGACTTCGGCATCGGCGGGGGTTTCTTTTTGGGTGGCTATGAGAAAATTACTAGTTCGCATGAACAATTCCAGGTCGGGTATCGGCAAGTCGAGTATTTTACGTGTGATCGCAATCTCGGTACAGCGTTGTAGCCATTTAAAACAGTACTATACGGTATTTCAACTGCAATCGACTATTTGGCTTTTGTTCGACGTCAGGAGGCAATATTGCACCGAGAATGACAAATATACCTAAAAAAATAGGCATTTTTGAAATATTGACTGAAAAACACTTGTATTGTAGCGTTTCATGATTTATATATTCCTTCGATGCTTGTGATAGCGCAGTCTTTCGCTGTTTGGAGGGATACTTGCGGTCCGGGTTGAAATTGCGTTCCGAGTCACTTAAATAAGGTTTAAAATAAAATGGCTACCAAAAAAGCAGCTAAAAAGAAGGCTCCAGCTAAGAAAGTAGCAGCCAAAAAAGCTCCAGCTAAGAAAGTAGCGGCCAAAAAAGCACCGGCTAAAAAAGCGGCTGCCAAGAAGGTTGTCGCTAAAAAGGTTGTCGCTAAAAAGGTTGTAGCGAAGAAGGCCCCGGCTAAGAAAAAAGCACCTGCTAAAAAGGCGCCAGCTAAGAAAGTAGCTGCTCCAGCCAAAAAAGCCAGTGCTCTGAAGGCGAAGCTCACCAAAAGCCAAATCGTGGCGAGCATCTCTGACAGCACCGGTTTGACCAAGAAGCAGGTCGGTTCAGTTATGGCTGAGATAGAATCACTGATGGAACGCAGCATCAAGAAGCGTGCTGTGGGTGAATTTACTCTGCCCGGACTGATGAAAGTGACTACCGTGAAAAAGCCGGCTAAGAAGGCGCGCAAGGGCATCAACCCGTTCACTGGTGAGGCCACTGTATTTAAGGCCAAGCCTGCCAGCATTGCTGTGAAGGTACGTCCCTTAAAGAAACTGAAGGAATTCGCTGCTTCTTAAGCGTCGAATACCGATAGTTTCACGTCTCGTACCGTTTACTCGGTGCGAGACGACCTCGCTACCGCATATCCGTGCCGTGGTAGAATTTTCTGCCCCCCGCAATTCTTCACCGCTTGAGCTTGGCCTACCTGCTCGCATGGGGTAAAATTCGCGCCTTAATTTTTCTCTGTTAGTGTGCCCAGCCATGCCTATTTATGAATATCAGTGTCAGGACTGCAATGAAGTAGTCGAGGTCCTGCAAAAAATCGCCGATGCCCCTGCGGTTGACTGCCCTAGTTGTGGCAAGCCATCGCTCAAGAAAAAGATCTCTGCGGCGGCGTTTCGCCTAAAAGGCAGTGGCTGGTACGAGACCGACTTCAAAACAGGTGCCAAGAAAAACATTGCCGGCGATTCAGCGGACAAGCCCTCCTCCTCCTCTTCTGAGAAGGCGCCCGCGAGCAGTCCAGAGACGAGTGGCAAAAGTAAATCAGCCTAAATTCCGCCCAATAGGGCCCACACCTTCATAAAACGGAACATATACTATGCGCAGTCATTATTGTGGCGCTCTGGCAACACCAAACATTGATGAAACCGTCACAATTTGCGGTTGGGTAGATCGCCGACGCGATCACGGTGGCGTTATATTTTTGGATATTCGCGATCGAGAAGGCATTGTGCAGGTCGTCTTTGACCCGGATACGCAGGAGCATTTTGAACGGGCCGATCGGGTGCGCAGTGAATACGTACTAAAGATCACAGGCAGGGTAAGAGCACGTGGGCAGGATGCGATTAACCCCGGCATGGCGACCGGCGAAATCGAAGTGCTGGGTAAAGATCTCGAAATACTCAATAAAGCAGAGACACCCCCGTTCCAGTTGGATGAGCACACCGCCGTAGGCGAAGATGTTCGCTTACATTACCGCTATATGGACCTGCGCCGGCCCGAAATGCAGAAAAAGCTGATTTTGCGCTCGCAAATTACCAATGCGGTGCGCAGTTACCTTGATGGTGAGGGCTTTTTGGACATTGAGACGCCCATTCTCACTCGTGCTACGCCAGAAGGCGCACGAGATTATTTAGTTCCTAGTCGCACACATGCGGGGCAGTTTTTCGCATTGCCGCAGTCGCCACAGTTATTTAAGCAGCTGCTCATGGTGTCGGGGTTCGATCGTTACTATCAAATAGCACGATGTTTTCGC
The DNA here is from genome assembly GCA_047626655.1 of Halioglobus sp. Taxonomy (GTDB): domain Bacteria; phylum Pseudomonadota; class Gammaproteobacteria; order Pseudomonadales; family Halieaceae; genus JBALVT01. The sequence goes on along the minus strand of JBLHSI010000013.1, from coordinate 9,167 downwards.
GATGAGGATTTACGCGCTGATCGCCAGCCAGAATTTACTCAAATAGACATTGAAGCGACGTTTTTAGACGAAGCTGAAATCATGTCGATTACCGAGCGCATGATTCGGCAGTTGTTTCAGTCGGTCCTGGACGTCGAGTTGCCGACGTTTGCACATATCGCATACGCCGAGGCGATGGAGCGTTACGGTTCCGATAAGCCTGATTTGCGTATCGACTTGGAGCTGGTGAGCGTTGATGATCTCATGCAGCAGGTTGATTTTAAGGTCTTTAAAGGGCCTGCCGATGACGTCAATGGTCGGGTCGCAGCTCTTAAGGTGCCTGGCGGTGCCAGCATTAGCCGCAAAGTGATTGATGACTATACCAAGTACGTGTCTATTTATGGTGCGCGTGGTTTGGCTTGGGTGAAGGTCAATGATATCGATGCCGGTGTAGAGGGCTTGCAGTCGCCCATTTTGAAGTTCATGCCGGACGAAATCGTCGCTCAGCTGATGCAGCGACTGGAAGTGGCTAATGGTGACATTATCTTTTTCGGGGCAGACAGCGCCAAGGTCGTAAATGAATCTCTGGGTGCTTTACGTATCAAGGTTGCCCAGGATCAGGGCTTAGTCGCGCCGGGCTGGGCGCCGCTGTGGGTGGTGGACTTTCCAATGTTTGAAGAAGACGCCAAAGGTGGCTGGACGGCTTTGCATCACCCGTTTACGGCGCCTTCTTGTAGCGCCGAAGAGTTGTCGGCCAATCCTGGTGAAGCCTTGTCGCGAGCTTATGATATGGTCCTCAATGGCACTGAGTTGGGCGGCGGCAGTATTCGTATTCACGATTCTCAGTTACAGCAGACAGTTTTCCGCATACTGGGGATTGATGACGATGAGGCAGAAGAGAAATTTGGGTTCCTGTTAAAAGCCCTGCAATACGGTGCGCCCCCTCACGGTGGTTTGGCCTTTGGTCTAGATCGTCTAGTCATGCTCATGACGGGCGCACAATCTATTCGTGACGTGATAGCCTTTCCCAAAACGCAAAGTGCTGCTTGTGTGATGACAGACGCGCCGGGAGATGTGAGCAGCGAGCAACTGCGTGAGTTGAATATTCGTTTGCGTCAGAGTGCTGAGCCAACAAAAGTGGAATCATAGAGGGAGCTAGGTATGGCGGGTCACAGTAAATGGGCTAATATCAAACACCGAAAAGCGGCTCAAGATGCCAAGCGCGGTAAGGTATTTACCAAGCTAATTCGAGAGCTCGTTATAGCGACCAAGCAGGGTGGTCCCGGGCCAGACGACAACCCCCGATTGCGCACCGCCATCGATAAGGCGCTGGGTTCGAACATGACCCGCGACACCATTGAAAGGGCTGTAGCGCGAGGCGCTGGCACTAACGAAGCCGATGACATGGAAGAGCTCACCTACGAGGGTTATGCGCCTGGTGGCATCGCTGTATTGATCGAGGTTATGACCAACAACCGCAATCGCACGGTGGCAGAAGTGCGCCACGCTTTCAGCAAAGCCGGGGGTAATCTGGGCACAGATGGCTCAGTGGCCTACCTGTTCACGCGCAAAGGACAAATTACCTTCGCCCCCGGACTTGATGAAGATACGGTCATGGATGCTGCGCTGGAGGCGGGCGCGGAAGATATGGAAGCCCATGACGACGGCTCTTTGGATGTGACCACGGCCTGGGAAGAAGTGGGCGCAGTGAAAGCCGCTTTGGAAGGCGCTGGATTAGAACCGGAAGAAGCCGATGTGACCATGATAGCGTCTACAACAGTGCCAGTGGATGCCGATGGCGCGGATAAAATCATGGCTTTGGTTGATGTATTGGAAGACTTGGATGATGTGCAAAATGTATATACTAATGTCGATATCCCAGACGAAGTACTGGCCGCTTTGTAGGACTTTCGCGGCGTAGATCGGTTTGCCTGCTTTGTTTCGTGCAATTTTGCGCGATTAGGCCGACTATCTCGCCCCAGCCTGCTGACAATGCTGTCAATTTGTACATAATAAGACCTCTGTTTCTCGCTTGGAAAACCCATGCCGCTAATTCTGGGAATAGATCCCGGTTCGCGTAAAACCGGCTTTGGTATCATTAATTATGTGGCTGGTCGCAGCGAGTATGTGACCAGTGGCGTTATTCGTCTGCCAGCGTCAGAATTGCCCGAGCGATTAAAAATTATTTTTGATAATGTCACCGAGTTGGTTGAGCTACACTGCCCACAAGAGCTGGCCATTGAGCAGGTTTTTATGGCCAAAAACGCCGGCTCTGCGCTTAAGTTGGGGCATGCCAGGGGCGCCGCTATAGTAGCCTGTGTGACACAGGGCATGAGTGTGGCGGAGTATTCCGCCCGTCAGATTAAGCAATCGGTGGTGGGCACCGGTGCGGCCGACAAAGCGCAGGTGCAGCACATGGTAAAAGTGATGTTGAAACTGGCAGCAGAACCTGCCGAAGATGCCGCCGATGCACTTGCCGCGGCCCTGTGTCATGCACACACCCAACAAAGTATGATTCGCCTTGCGGGCGCGAAATCTGTGCGACGCGGTCGCATACGCTAACAGGAATTTAGTGAATGATAGGTAGAATTTGCGGCACATTAGTGCACAAGCAGGCTCCCGATATATTGATTGATGTGTCGGGGGTGGGCTATGAAATACAGGTGCCCATGACAACGTTGTTTCAACTGCCCGAGCTGGGTAGTGAGGTCTGTCTGGTCACACATTTTGTGGTCCGCGAGGACGCCCAACTGCTGTACGGTTTTATTGATGATCGGGATCGAACGCTTTTTCGGCAATTGATTAAAGTGAATGGCGTTGGGCCTAAGTTAGGCTTAGCGATTCTTTCAGGCATGGATTCCAACAGTTTTGTTCGGTGCGTGCAGCGCGATGACATTTCTTCACTAATGGCCTTACCGGGTGTGGGCAAGAAAACCGCCGAACGCTTATTAATAGAAATGCGCGACAAGCTTAAGGATTGGTTAGCGCAAGCCGATGACGGCGGGCAGTCTGCGAAAGGCGCCGGACCAGGGTTGGCTCTGGGTAATATAGTAGGCGATGCCGAGAGCGCACTCATTGCGTTGGGATATAAGCCGCAGGAGGCCAGTCGAATGGTGGCCGCAGTTAATGATGACACCATAACGGATAGCGAAGAGCTGATTCGTTTGGCTCTAAAATCTATGATTCGCAGATAGTGTTCGTATATAGCCACGCCGCAGAGAGGCGCCAATGATAGAGACTGATCGGCTGATAGCCCCCGAGGCCACCGTTGCGGGTGAAGATAAGCTCGACCGTGCCATTCGGCCTCGATCGCTGGCTGAATATGTGGGTCAACCTGTTGTTTGTGATCAAATGTCGATTTTTTTACAGGCGGCGAAAGGGCGACAGGAACCCTTGGATCACACACTTATTTTTGGTCCTCCCGGGCTTGGAAAAACAACACTTGCCAGTATCATCGCCCATGAGATGGGCGTGGCTCTGCGCACCACTTCCGGCCCCGTGTTGGAGAAAGCGGGTGATATAGCGGCGCTTATGACTAATCTTGAGCCGGGAGATGTACTGTTTATTGACGAAATTCACCGCCTCAGTCCTGTCGTCGAAGAAATATTGTATCCGGCAATGGAAGACTACCAGCTCGATATTATGATTGGTGAGGGCCCGGCTGCCCGTTCCATCAAATTGGATTTGCCGCCTTTTACTTTGGTGGGAGCGACAACCAGAGCCGGGCTACTGACGTCGCCGCTGCGCGACCGATTTGGCATTGTGCAACGCTTGGAGTTTTATGAGGTACCCGACCTCGCGCATATTGTGGCGCGCTCTGCTCGAATTCTCGACATTGGCCTAGATGATAAGGGAGCCATTGAAATAGCCCGGCGCTCGCGCGGCACACCGCGTATTGCCAACCGGCTATTGCGCAGAGTTAGGGACTATGCCGAGGTTAAAGCCGATGGCCATATCAGTGCGGAGGTCGCCGACCGTGCACTGGATATGCTGAGCGTTGATCAGCAGGGCTTTGATCATTTAGATCGTCGCCTACTGCTGGCGATGATTGAAAAATTTGACGGTGGACCGGTGGGTGTCGATAGCCTCGCCGCTTCCATATCCGAAGAGCGAGGAACCATAGAAGATGTCCTGGAGCCCTATTTGATTCAGCAGGGCTATATGCTCAGAACCCCCCGCGGTCGTATGGTCACGCGTCAGGCCTATTTGCATTTTGGTCTACCCCAACCTGCCGGCACTGCAGCGCCAGCTGTTGATGCTAGCCGCGTTGATTTAGGTGGGGAAGGACAATAGTGGCGTCTGTTTTGCACTCTGGGGAATTTTCCATGCCGGTGCGAGTCTATATAGAAGACACCGATGCCGGCGGTATTGTCTATTACGTTAATTACCTTAAGTTTATGGAGCGCGGTCGCACCGAATATATGCGCGACATGGGATTTGGTAAGAGCTCTGTTTTTAACGAAGACTTGTTGTTTGTTGTGCGTGATGTGGCCGTGACCTATTTAAGCTCGGCGATATTAGACGATGAGCTTCAGGTTACCGCTGCCGTCAGCGACGTTAGGGGCGCCACCGTTACTATGCGACAGAGCGTAAAACGGGGTGGAGAAGTATTAGTCGAAGGTGATATTAAGATCGCCTGCGTCGATAAAACCAGTAAAAAGCCGCGTCGACTACCGTCGGCCATGCGCGATGTGCTGGAACTAAGATCGAGAGGGAGTTAGCGTTGGAGCAACAATTGAGTCTGATCGACCTGGTAATGCAGGCATCTATCACCGTGCAATTAGTGATGGCCACACTGGTGCTCGCATCGATGCTGTCCTGGTACATGATTGTTCAGCGAATCATCTATTTTCGCACTGCCGCTAATGAGATGTACGTCTTTGAGGAGCGTTTTTGGTCCGGTATTGATTTGGCTCAGCTCTACCGTGAAGGCAACGAAAGAGCCGCTGATGGCTCGCCAACGTTGGGCATGGAAAGCATCTTTCGCGCAGGCTTTAAGGAGTTTTCTCGGCTCGCACAGCAGTCCGAGATGGACTCGGAAGCTATTTTGGAAGGTTCTCGCCGCGCCATGCGAGTGGCCACAATGCGCGAGGAAGAGCGGTTAGAGCGGCACTTGGCATTTTTGGCCTCGGTCGGCTCCACTAGCCCTTACATCGGATTGTTCGGCACCGTTTGGGGCATTATGAATTCATTCAGGGGGTTGGCCAATGCGACCCAAGCCACTTTAGCTACCGTTGCTCCGGGCATATCAGAGGCGCTCATCGCCACGGCCATGGGCTTGTTCGCGGCGATTCCTGCTGTGCTAGCCTATAACCGTTTTGCCTCTAAGGTCGATGTGTATGCGAACCGTTATGACACTTTCGTCGACGAGTTTTCCGGCATTTTGTCTCGCCAGGCCTATGCGCTGCGTTCTAAGGATAAGGGTTAATCCAGGGTGGCCAGAACGCGAAAAAAACGTCGCCCCATGTCGGAAATCAACGTTGTTCCCTACATCGACGTCACGTTTGTCCTGCTCATCATTTTTATGGTGACAGCGCCTATGTTAATGCAGGGAGTTCAAGTAGATCTGCCTGAGGCCAATGCCGACCCGGTCGAAAATCAAGACAGCGAGCCGCTTATTGTGTCGCTAAAGAGCAATGGTGAGTTATTTCTGAATTTGGGTTCAGGTGAAGAGCAGTCGCTGTCTTTGGCGTCCATCAAGCAGCGCGTATCGGTCATCATGAGGCGCAGTCCGGAAAAACCTGTATTGGTTTGGGGCGATAAAGCAGTGGCTTATGGTGAAGTAGTGACACTGATGGCGACCCTGCAGGAAGCAGGTGCCCCCAGTGTTGGTTTAGTCACCGAGAATCCCTAGTTTGCTATGAGCGATTCTGTTTACGCCAGGCCTGTTACACCCACAATTGTAGGGTGGCCCCTGTTGGCAACAGTGGCGCTGCACGGTGCAATATTGTACATACTGACAGCCAATTGGCTGAGCGATAGCGCCGACACTATTGTTGCTACTAAAGTTATCCCCAAAGTCATTAATGCACGTTTGGTCGACGCGGCAGATTTGCGCCCTAAAAAAGTGAACAAGCCCAAGCCCAGGCCAAAAGTTCAGGCGAAACCCAAGCCAAGACCCAAGCCGAAACCTACGCCACAAGTGAAACCAACACCGAAACCAGTTGAAAAAACGCTGCCCAAACCAGCTCTCAAGCTTACGCCGGCCGAACTAGCGGCGCTGGCACGTCAGGAACTCGCCGAGGCCATGGTTGATGAAGAAAGAGAGCAGGCCGCGCAGACCGCCGACGAAATGGCGGCCAGCTATGCTGCTCATATTCAGCAAACAGTGGTCAATTATTGGAGTAGACCACCGAGTGCCAGAAATGGCATGGAAGTGCTGCTGGCGATACAGCTGATACCCACCGGCGAAGTGGTGAGTGTCACTGTGCTCGATAGTAGCGGTAGTGCCGCCTTTGACCGTTCTGCCGTTAATGCGGTGGAAAAAGCCGGAGAATTCCCTCTATTACAGAACTTGCCACCGCGAGAATTCGAAAAAACGTTTAGGCGTTTTCGCCTGTTATTCAGACCAGAGGATTTACGTTACTAATGAAATGGCTAGTAAGAAGTGTATTGAATGTAGTCCTGTTGGCTGGTGCCACGCTCGCTCATGCGGAGCTGGTGATTGAAATTACTGCCGGGACGGACAATCCTACCTCTATTGCGGTCGTACCTTTTGCCTGGCAGGGGCAGGGCGGTGCTCCCGAGGATATTGCCGCTGTTGTGCAGAGCGATCTTGGTCGTAGTGGTCAATTTGCGCCGGTAGATCGGCGCGATATGTTGGGCTTGCCAACTACTGAAAAAGAAGTGTTCTATCGCGATTGGCGTGCCATTGATGCAGATTACCTTCTCATCGGTAGAGTCTCTGTCACCGACACAATGCGCATAGAGTACGAATTATTCGATGTGCGAAGTCAAGCCGCCGTGTATTCCGGTGTTGAATTAGGCCCGCTCAATGAGGCGAGGATGTTGGGCCACAGAGTGAGCGACAAGGTATATCAGCAGCTGACCGGTATTCCCGGCGCCTTTGCCACACGCTTATTGTATGTGGCGGTAAGTCGAGTGATCGGCGGCAAGGATTACTACCGATTGACCCTCGCCGACTCAGATGGCGCCAGGCCTATCGTATTGCTTGAATCAAGAGAGCCGGTATTGGCTCCTACCTGGTCTCCCAGCGGGCAGGAAATCGCCTACGTGTCTTTTGAGACCAGCCGGCCGGCCATATTCAGGCAAAACCTGCAGACCGGTGTGCGCGAGCAACTGACCAATTTTCGCGGCCTTAACAGCTCGCCGTCGTGGTCACCCGATGGCAAGACCATGGCGATGGTGTTGTCGAAAGACGGCAGCCCCGATATTTATTTAATGGATTTGGCTAGCAAGCAGTTAACCCGCATTACTCGACACTATGCCATCGACACCGAGCCGGCATGGATGCCGGACGGCAAGTCACTGCTGTTTACTTCGGATCGTGGCGGACGACCGCAAATTTACCGCTATACACTGGCCTCCGGTCAAACCGATAGGCTCACCTACGAAGGGTCGTACAATGCTCGCGCCAGGGTGGCTCAGGATGGTCGCAATGTAGTGATGGTGCACCAAAAAAATGGTCAATTTCATATTGCCATACTCGATTTGGTGACCAACCGCACTCAAGTGCTGACATCTACACAATTGGACGAAAGTCCCAGTATCGCGCCCAATGGCTCTATGGTATTGTACGCCACGAAGTATCGTGGAAGAGGCATTCTTGCAGCAGTCTCTGTCGATGGCGATGTGAAGTTTCGGTTGCCCGCACGGGATGGGGATGTGCGAGAGCCGTCATGGTCACCGTATATGAGCCGCTAACCGCGGTAACAATAGAATTAGACACGTATTAAGGAATGAAACTATGAAACAACTACCCATTGCCGGCAAAGTACTGACTTTGCTATTTACCGCTGTTTTTCTTGTGGCCTGTTCAAGTAATGACACCAAAGAAATGGAAGACACTAGCACCGATTCTGCTCAGCAGATGGCTGAAGATGCACGCCTTGCGGCTGAGCGAGCAGCTGCTGCAGCCGCTAATGCTGACATACAAGAACTGCAAGACGCAGTGACATCAGTGGGCAATGTTTTTTACTTTGAATACGACAGTGCCACACTCACCGCTCCTGCCCGTATGGCATTGGATGCTCATATTGCCCTGTTGGGTGCTAATGATCGTTCGGTCCGCCTGGAAGGGCATACCGACGAGCGCGGTACCCGCGAGTACAACCTTGCTCTGGGTGAGCGCCGTGCCAATGCAGTACGCGATTATATGGCGGGCTCTGGAATTTCCAGCCAGCGAGTAGAAAGTGTGAGCTACGGTGAAGAGCAGCCTATTGCGTATGGTTCAGGTGAGTCTAATTGGACTCAGAACCGCCGTGTGGAACTCAAGTAGCCTTTTGAGTTAGCTAAAAAATGGTAATAGAGACACGTTTGCAAGTAAGCGGGCTGGCCAGATTGGCCGGTCCGTTTTCCTTTGTGCTTGCACTTGTTGCAGGGGGCAATGCTCAGGCTCAGGATTATGTTGATTTGGAGGCGGAGCGCGCGGCTACCAATGCCGGTGAGACAACACAGCCTCGCGACCCCTATAGCGCCGGTCCTGCCACCAGCTATCCGGCCACCAGTTATGGTGTGAGTAGTACACTCGCACCTATCGTTGGCGCCGCGCAGACTGCGCCGGCGGTTAGTCAGGGGCAAAACCAGAACCTGGGCAATTTGTTCTATCAATTGCAGGAGTTGCAGCAGGAAGTAAGAATGCTCAACGGCAAGGTCGAGGAGCAAGCTCACGAGTTGCGTCAATTGAAGAAGCAAAGTCTGGACCGCTACGTTGATATAGACCGGCGTCTTGCCAGCGACGGTGCTGCACGTGTCGCACCGCTAGCTAATGTGCCCGCTGCAGGCGTTGTTCCAACGGTTACATCACCTGCGGGCAGTGCGACCGAGCAAGTCGGTGAAAGTGATGTTTATCGCAGCGCTTACGCGCTGGTTCGCGGTCAACAATTTAGCGAAGCGACCGCCGCGTTCAAGCAATTTTTGCAGGATTTTCCCGCTGGCAAATATGCTCCCAATGCCCACTATTGGTTGGGTGAGTTATATTTGGTGACCGAGCCCCCCGATTTGGAATC
>JBLHSI010000012.1:0-30768 GCA_047626655.1 Halioglobus sp. | reverse complement strand
TCGTAGGTGGCAGCTGCGTAATAGCCCCACTCATTGTTGCCTATAGATAATCTGTCGCCGTATACCAGTGTTAGTGAGCCATCGGGCAATGCTTCTTTGGTGGTGATGTTGTAGTCGTCTTGAAACTGCACACCCAAACGCGCTGCGTCTGTGTCGGAGGTACAGCGCACAGGATCAATAGTGGGGTCACAAACAGTGAGCGAGCGGCCGCCATTGGTTGCGTTAACCACATCGCGCGGCAGGTCGCGCAAGCCACTGTCAAACCCCAGCCAATCGTCATCACTGCCGCGGTACTTGATAATGTCGCTGCCGGTAAAGTCGGTATTTGCCGCTAGCGATCCCGAGATTTCAAAAACCCGATCATCGGGTAGACCTTTGGTTGAAATCTTGATGGAGCCACCGGTGGTCGTTGCTAGCTGGTCTGGGGTATACGACTTTTGAATCTCAACGCCGCCAAGAATCGCGGTGGGAAACAAGTCGAGCTGCACATCCCTTCGCTGAGGATCGGTACTGGGCATCAGTAAACCGTTTAACGTGCTAGAGATATAGCGCCCATCCAAACCTCGCACCGTGGCGTATTTACTGTCTGTCACCGCCACTCCGGCCACTCGATTGAGGGCACCGGCAACGTCGCCATCGCCAAAGCGTTCAAGCTGCTCAATATCTATGGCGTTAACAATCGAGGTTGCGTATCGCTCTACACTGGCCGAGTCTTCAACCGGATTAAACACACCCAGTACAAACACTTCCTCAAGTTGAGTCGAAGGCAATTGAATACCCGGCTCTTGATTGCGCAGGGTAAAGGCCGCTACCACACCCAGATTAGCCATGACCCGCACGTTGTTCACCTCAATGGCCTGGTAGCCATCCAAGGTCACGGATAAATCGTAAATGCCGCGCGGCACTTCCAGCTGATAGATGCCGTTGGCATCAGTTCGCCCCACTACATCAGACCCATCGACCGAGACCACGGCATTACTCAAGGGCTGATTGCTTGCGTCACTCACATTGCCGGTAAGATACCCCGTGAGCGAAGTATCATCTGGCCCGAAGTGACTAATGCGAACAACCGGCTTAGTGCCCTCAGAATCACTAAAGGTGACACTAATCTCTACGTCCTGATCGGCGGTCGATGAAAAGCTAACGGGGACCGCAATCTTGTCGCTGCTGAGCGCCAAACGGTAATCACCGCCAGCCAATGGCGAACTAATGCTGCCGTAGTTGTCGGTCTCACCCAGAGTGACGTCGTCAAGTGTAACCGTGACGTTCTCTAGCGGAGCCTGGCCATAAAATGTTCGCAGATAGAGGTCGCCTGAGAGTGCCTGAGGTGAAAGCACACACGCCACAAGTCCAAGCTGAAATATAGATCGCTTCATACGCTGTTTAAGCCTTGCTCTGATGAGTGAATATTTTTTGAGCGGGGATATTGGGTTTTTAGCAGGGGCTGAAAACCGTTATCACGCTCTATTGGTGGAGCATGCTAACGGAGATAAATGACAGGACGGTGATGCTTATGTTTCAGAAATATTAAGTATTGTGACAGTGGCTTACGGGATCGGAGGTTGGGCTTTCTCAGTGGCTAGCGGAGCTTTTATAGAGCGTGAGTGACAGATAACATATCTGAAGGGCAGGACGTACTCGCAACAAAATATGCCAGGCGTCCGTTAATAGCCACTTCGTCGGCTGTGTCTATTTCAAAGATCAAACCCTCGTAGTAGCCCAGTGCCTTAGCCAATATGTTTTCACGCTCGGCCTCATTAAATTCATCGAGCACCGTATGCATGCGCGTGCCGTATTCTTGTTCTGACAAATACCCGAGAGACTCCTCGGCCAATACACAGGTCATAGTGCGCGATGCCTGAAATTCTTCCGGAGCCAGAGATAGAGCAAGCGCAGAACGGGAACAGCACAGTAATAACAACAAAAACACGTAATTTCTCATGGCAACCTTTAATAAATGGCGGGCCCTAAGGCCACATATTGAACGATGTCATGACGTTATCAACAATGTGTGACAGCCAAGTTACAAAGATGTTTCAGGCGTATTCCTGGCTCCGCCGCAAAGCTGTACAGCATATAAAGTAGGGCCAATTAGCGCCCCTACTGCTATATGACATTTTTGTTACAGTTATATGAATTACCTGCAAAGAAGCAGATACTATTGTTCTCATTCATAACAAAGGAATGAAAAAATGCCGATAACAAAACAACTGCTGGCCACGTCGATGATTGCAGCACTAGGGCTGTTCTTTTCAGCCGCCTCTATGGCAGAGACAGATCGAGACTGCCTATTAGAAGGCACGGTACAAAAGTCAGATTCAAAAGATGCCACAGATACTCAGGTAAAATTCCACTCCGTTAAAAAGTATGAGGAGAGCTCTAAGTGCAGGGTTCGTAGAGACAGAAAACTGGAATTTAAGCTCCCTGACGATCCACGATTGAAGGACGCTCCCGACGGGAGCTCGGTAAAATATCGCTACCGCACGAATGAGCAGGGTGACGTTAGAACAGAGCTCATTAACATTAGTACCTAGCCCCAAGCAGACACTAGTCTGGCTGGCCAAAAACACCCGATGATCTCCGTTTTCGGTCATTCTGCGAAAGTATTTTGTAAACTGTAACTCTATTGTCACATTGTCACTATTTAATAGACTCAAATGATTCAATGTGAGTTGTAGCGAAATGAAGGAGAACACAGTACTTGTAGTGGATGACGAACCTGCTACCCGCGAAATGATACACATGATTTTGGATGTCGCCGGCTACACCGTTCTCGAAGCCGACAACATACACGATGCGCACAACCAAATTCTGGAACAAAAGCCCGATGCGGTATTGCTAGACTGGATGTTGCCTGGGGGCAGCGGTATCGAACTGCTGCGTCGCCTTAAGCGAGAAGAACACACCAGTGAGTTGCCGGTGATTATGCTCACGGCAAAAACAGCACAAGACAATATCGTACAGGGCCTGGAAGTGGGTGCCGACGATTACATTACCAAACCCTTTGTGCCTAGAGAGCTGGTGGCACGTTTAAAATCACTGCTGCGGCGCAGCGCGGTAGGCGAAAATGCACAACGCCTGCAAATGGCCGAGCTGATCCTGGATCAGGAGAGCCACAGGATTTTATTGGGTGACTTTGTGGTCGACACCGGCCCCACCGAATACAAGTTACTGCGTTTCTTTATGTTGCACCCAGAGCGCGCTTATACCCGCGCCGAATTGCTGGACAGCGTTTGGGGTGTGAGTGTGTATGTGGAGGAGCGCACTGTGGATGTGCACATACGTCGCTTGCGCGTAGCGCTACAAACTCCAAGCCTCGATTACAGCCATCTTATCCAAACGGTGCGCGGCACAGGTTATCGCTTCTCATCCAGAGAAATAATGATTAATCCCCGAGAAGGTGCTACGCAACCGACGTAGCATCCCATGCTACAAAAACGCGCTAGACACCATTTCGTCTAGCGATGCGTGCATCGCTCAATAGCTAACGTTAACCAATTGCCATTGTGATTCGCCAGCGCTGTCTTCCGTGTAGTGATACTTCACCACCGACCCGGCGGGTACATTTTCAATCATCGCATTTTTAGGTTCTTTGAAAGCCACTTTACGTCGCTTTTCAAGACTGCAGCTGTCGGGCCCTGCGGCATCGGTAGCCGAATGAAACGCGATATAAACACTGGTGCCATTCTCTACCGCATCTTTGTTCTTTACAGTACCTTCAACAATGCAATCTTGATCGGAACCGGCCTGTACGCCAGCCGCTGCTATGGCGAGTCCAAAGCACGCCGCTACTGAAATTAATGTTCTCATTTTATTCTCCTGCGTCGCTCTGTACGGCGACTGTTGCTCTGTATTAAAGCCCAGAACAGAACGCGCTGTAACAAAAACGCAACAGAGCTGGGCTAACTGTTTGATTATATTAGCCATGTCTGGGTACTTCGCGCTATCGTTGACACCCAATTGTCACAAATAATTCATATACGCACACTTGGAGTCACGCCCATGAAACCCACGCAGGCCAACACAGTCCCCTCCCAATCGGGCTCCAACTACCCGGAGCCTTACAAGTCACGTATGGGCGATGCATCTTGGCGCCCTTTGGGTGAACAGTTCGGCCTAACCCAGTTTGGCGTTAACCTCGAAACTCTGGCGCCCAATGCCGAATCGGCGCTGCGCCATTGGCACGACCTGGAAGACGAGTTTGTCTATGTGCTGGAAGGTGAATTGGTATTGCGCACTAACGAGGGCGAGAGCACCTTAACTACGGGAATGTGTATTGGCTTTAAGGCCGGAGTTGAAAATGCTCACCACCTGGTCAACCGCAGCGACACCATAGCCCACTTTATGGTCATAGGGTCACGAGATGAAGCCGACACGGCCTACTATCCCGACGATGATCTGGTATGGGTTAAGACTGAGGATGGACACTGTGCCGCGCATAAAGATGGAGAAATCTATGAGCCGGATACCTAGCGCTGAGTTTTTCTTGAAAAATATGTGAAGCAAAATCCCGGCAGCGCTACCTGGCCGGGAATCGGGTTACCCGCCGTCATTATCGACCGAAGATTCAACCGAGTACGCTGTCAACCGCACTATCCACTGCATCGTCTGTTGCGTCGTCTATAGCGTCATCAACCTTGTCCTCAGTACGTTCTTTCTGGCCGTCAGTTTTTTTGCCAAAGAGTCCGCCTAAGCTAACGCCCTTTTTTTCTTCGCCGCCTGTCTAGGAATCGCTCTGGCTTGCTCCGCCTCCAAACATACTTCCCAAGTCTGGCATTTCGATCGGCTCAGCTCGAAGCTCGAAGCTCGAAGCTCGAAGCGATTTCCAGAAGGTGTTTTCGTATTAAAGCTACCTATTCTAAAATTTTCTCCCATGCGAAGAAAACCGCCAGAACCTTTACCCACTTCCTCGTAAAAAGTGTCATCCACCAGCGTTACATCACCGCCAAATGCTTTAGACATCTGCGTGCCCATAACGTGTAGAGCATTCGCCAGGTCGCGTGTACGCTTAGCACGAGGCTCTCTGTCTGCACGGTGCTATCTTGATCCTCAAATTTGAGTTCGTAGACATCGCCCTCTATTCCCGCAATAGTCTCGTTATCGCCCGTATCCTCAAGGCTAATAAATTTCTCTATACTGCTAGGTGATGCCTGCGCACTTTTCATCGATGTCTGCACGATACTACCGAGCATCTTCATGGCCGACCCAATGTCCATCACCATATAAATTGAAACGCAGGCTTGTAGTCAACAGAAATGCCGTAAGCGGCAGGTCTATAAGTGCTGGAGGGGGGATATGAGAGCTAAATCAGGCTTTACTTGCTGGCTTACTTGTTAACTACGTTGCATCCAACGTGGTTTTGGCTGCACCAACCAACTTTAGCCTGGTACGCGCTAACCACTGGTCGTATTTGCGCTGTATTGCCAGCCAGTTTTCAGGGGTACGGCCAAGCGCGTCAGATAGGCGATTTGCCATATCCGGGCTGATTCTTGTTGTAGCATTTAATAGGCCATCACTGATGCCAATCATGTCAATCTGGGGCTCAGATCGAGCGAGACATCCCCAACGTATTCTAGTAGCCAGCTAGCCGAACCTACTCGCAGTAGAGAACTGCAAGCAGCGGCGTGTTATCTCTCGCCAAATTGTTACTAAATATGTTTATGAACGGGATTAGCAGTGGGCAGGCTGGCATAGAACCAAGCGCCTTCCCTCAGGATATCCCGTTCCTGCTCTAACTGACCCAGCTTCGCACGCAGCTCCAACACTTCACTTTTAGCGTTATGCAGTTCTCGAGCAATATCTAGCGTTGTATTGGGTTTCACAACATTCTCGCATTGATAGAGTTTAGGGACAGAAACAGCAGACCCTCTGGACACTTCGGTGACAGAACATCTCATTCTAGCTGCCTGTCGAATGGTATCGTCCTTCAAATTCCCGACGAATGGTTGGTCGCTCATACCCTTTCTCCCTTTGGCACTGAGGGTGTTATCTCTCTCTTACTTTGCATATCGACACTCTTGCTGAAAACTTTAGTCCTTTTTTTGAAATTTCTTCACTTTGGTGGGTAAAGCCCAAAAATGGGGCCTCTCAAGGCGTCTATTCCATCTCGGTGACGCGCAAGACTGCCCTGGGGAAATTTACTACTGTATATATATACAGTATAGTTTCCTGCTATGTCCTACAGTGAACTCCATTGCCTGAGCAGCTTCAGTTTCCTGCGCAGCGCCTCGCACCCCCATGAATTAGTGGAGCGGGCGGCCGAGCTTGGCTATTCCGCCCTCGCCATCACCGACGAATGCTCCTTTGCCGGCATTGTTAAGGCTCATGTCGCGGCAAAACGGGTCGGGCTAACACTTATCATAGGGTGCGAGTTGAATTTGGAGGAAGGTGTAAAGCTACTCGCCCTGGTGCCCTCCCGGGCGGCCTACAGCGAGTTATCAGGGCTCATTAGTATGGCGAGGCGTCGCAGCCCAAAGGGGCAATACCAAGTCACCATGCGCGACGTCATATTCCACCTCAAGCGCTGCTTGCTCATTTGGCTACCTCAACAGAGCGATGAAATATCGCAAGCCTATGGTCTGCAACTCCAACGCCTGTGTAAAGGTCGTTTGTGGATGGGCGTTTGTCACCTACTGGGTAACAACGAAAAAGAACGCTATATGGCGCTCTATGGCATGGCTTGTGAGCTCGACATCCCCATGGTGGCCTGTGGCAATGTTCAAATGCACACTGCCAGCCGCAAACCGCTACACGATGTATTCACCGCTCTGCGCCACAACACCAGCATAAGCCAGCTGGGTACAAGGCGCCTTGGCAATAGCCAACAACACCTACGTAATTTAATCAGTTTACAGCGGCTTTACCCCGAGTCGCTGTTGCGCGAAAGCAACCATATAGCCAGCCTCTGCCAATTTTCTTTAGACGAACTGCGCTATGAATACCCGCAAGAAGTGGTGCCAACCGGGCATACGGCCACGGCCTATTTGCGCGAACTGGTCACAACTGGCAGCGCTGTGCGCTGGCCCAAATCTGTGCCCAGCGCTATTGCCGAGCGTATCGAGAAAGAATTACAGCTAATAGAAGAGCTCGACTATGAATACTACTTCCTGACGGTATACGACATTGTGCGCTTTGCCCGAGAGCGAAAAATTCTCTGTCAGGGACGCGGTTCAGCGGCCAATTCGGTGGTGTGTTATTGCCTGTTTATTACCGAAGTGTCACCCGAGCAAATATCATTACTATTCGAACGATTTATCTCCAGGGAGAGGGAGGAGCCGCCCGATATCGATGTCGATTTTGAACACGAGCGACGCGAGGAAGTCATTCAGTACATCTACCAAAAATACAGCCGCAAGCGCGCAGCACTCGCGGCAACGGTAATCACCTATCGCTCACGCAGCGCGGTACGAGATGTGGGTAAAGCTTTGGGGCTGGATGCCACCTTTGTTGAGGATCTGGCTAAATCGCTGGCCTGGTGGGATCGCACTGAAGACCTCAACCAACGTTTCGAGGAACAGGGCATTGCCAGCCACAGTCGCCAGGCCGAACTATTTTACCAATTGGTACAGCAAATTCTCGGTTTCCCGCGTCACCTGTCACAGCATGTGGGCGGCTTTGTGATCACCCGCAGTCCCATCTCTACACTAGTGCCTGTCGAAAACGCCAGCATGGCCGACCGCACCGTAATCCAGTGGGACAAGGAAGATATCGAATCTCTGGGTTTGCTCAAGGTAGATATATTAGCGCTGGGCATGTTGTCGGCTATCCGCAAAACGTTGCAACTTGTCCATCGCTACTGCCCGAGCATTCAATCCGTTAGCGACATACCCAAAGACGATGCCGCCACTTTTCAGATGCTGCAAGCAGCTGACACCGTGGGTGTTTTTCAGATTGAATCGCGGGCGCAAATGTCTATGTTGCCGCGTTTAAAACCGCGCTGCTTTTACGACCTGGTGATTCAGGTGGCCATTGTTCGACCCGGCCCCATTCAGGGCGACATGGTGCATCCCTATTTGCGGCGCAGGCAGGGACTCGAAAAAGTCACTTATCCCAGCGATGCCATTCAAGAGGTGCTGGAGCGCACTCTGGGCGTACCGATCTTCCAGGAACAGGTGATTAAGCTCGCTATGGTTGCCGCTGGCTTCAGCGGCGGTGAGGCCGATCAATTGCGCCGCGCCATTACCAATTGGGGTAAAAACAGCACATTACTGAGCTTCGAAACTAAGTTAATAGAGGGCATGTTGCAACGCGGCTATGATCTGGATTTTGCCAAACGCTTATTTGAGCAAATAAAAGGGTTTGGCGGATACGGTTTTCCCGAATCTCACTCGGCCAGTTTTGCTCTGCTGGCCTACTTTTCTGCTTGGTTAAAACGCCATCACCCGGCGGCATTTTACACAGGACTGCTCAATAGCCTGCCCATGGGTTTTTACTCTCCCTCACAATTAATTCAGGATGCCCAGCGCCACAACATCTCGGTGTTTCCTATCGACGTTAACCAAAGTAACTGGGATCATCAACTACTGTCAGCCACGGAGCATAACCAGCCTCCTATTCGACTCGGTTTACGCTTAGTAAAAGGACTGAGTAAAAAAGGAGGACGGCGTATCGTGGAGCAGCGCCACAACCCCTATCGCCAAATCGGCGATTTGCGCCGCCGTGCCAGCCTCGATAAACGCGACATGGAGGCACTGGCCGCCGCCGATGCACTGGCATCACTGAGCGGACATCGCTATCAATCTCAATGGCAAATTATGGCACTGGAAGCACCCAAGCCTCTACTGCAAGATGAACACCTGCGCGGGCCAGATTACCTCGACGACGACGTGATGATCACGGCACCTGCCATAGCCGAGGAGGTATTGGCAGATTACCGCGCCACCGGGCTCACTTTACGCGCCCATCCCATGGCCTTATTGCGCGACCGCTATCCCTTTAATCGCTGTAAGCGGCATACAGACTTGTCGCAGGTAGGCAACAATCGCTTCGTGCGTATTGCCGGCCTGGTCACTTGCAGACAGCGACCAGGCAGCGCATCTGGCGTACTGTTTTTAACGTTGGAGGATGAAACCGGCAACAGCAACATTGTGGTGTGGAAACAAACCCAACAACATTTTCGTCAGGCGTTAATGGCAGGCAAGTTGCTATTGGTAAAAGGCACGCTGGAGACCAAAGACAATGTTATTCACATCGTGGCAGGGGCCCTGCTCGACTACACAAGTGAACTGGAATCACTGGCCGTCGAATCGCGCGATTACCATTAGCTGTAGTCATTAACTTGAGTCATTAACTTGAGTCGCCAGTGAGTGTCACTCACTAGTGTGATGGTGATGATTCTGCCGCCAGTGGCGGGGAGGCATGCCTGTCCAGGTTTTAAAGGCACTCCTGAAATTAGAGGTTTCGCCGTACCCGAGCTTGAGGGCTATTTGCCCTATTTGTAGATTGGTTTGGCTCAGGTAGTATTTGGCAACATCTTCTCGAATACCCGCAAGCAGTTTACGGTAGCTAGCGCCCTCCTCCGATAGTTTTCGACGAAGGGTACGCTCCGTCATATTTAATTGCTGGGCAATCTGATGACTGGTCGGGTTGGTGTCAAGATAATAACGAACCAGATCAACTACTTTGTCGGTTAGGCTTTTGGTTTGCTGGCTTCTTATTAGCGCTTTCTCACACTCCGCCATCATCGATGATGCATCGGTGGAATTAGCCGTTACCAGCTTAAGATCTGCATATTCTCGCTTCAGGCAAATGAGATTTTTTTGTGCACCAAAACTAAATTTCTGCGCCATGGCAGCGGGAAAACGATTCGCATAAGGCGGCGCTTCAAACTGACAGCAAATTCTATTGGCTCCAATGTGACGACCTACCAGCAATGGAAACATCTTGGTTGAACACGAAAGCAGGGCCTCGATGATGGTCTGGTTTAAATCGGGATAACTGGCAAGCGCCGTCATCTCCAACACCAGTTCGGTCTCACTTTCAAAGCTGCTAAAACGCAGTAAAGGTAAAACCAATACCGAGTAGCGTTCCAGCATTTGCACAACATCTCTCAATGTCGCGCAACTCATCAGCGCACTACTGAGTAAACCGAAACTTCCCAGATTAAAGCGATGGCCAATTTCCAGGCCAAACGCCGGCTCATTACTCAGCTTTTTTGCCGATGTAACAATCGCGTAGAGTTGATCCTCCGTGACAGTGTGTTCGCGCGGTAAAAAAGAAGCGCGATCAATGCCTGCAGCGGCATAAAGTAGCTCGGCATCGCCGCCGCGGGCGCTCACAAACTCTTCCATATGGGGAATGAAAAAGCCGGGGATAAGATGACTTGTAGTATTGTCAGCAGGCATACCGTGTCCGTTATTCCCCCTTTTTTTACCCATTCTAATCTGTGCTTCCTCGCCGAAGCAATGAATACTTAATCCACTCTCAGAAGGAACTAAGCCATGAACGCACCGCTAACGGCCAAAAGTACTCAAAAATCCGAAATCTATAATGCCTTATCCAGCTTCGATAAACCTGCGCTGCGTCACTATCAGGAAAATGCACCCAAAGCTGATTTATCGCATATTCCCGGAGGAAGAGGCATGCCAGTGATAGGGCATACCTATTGGTTTTTGAAGGACATACACGGCTGGCTTAATCGACAGCACGCTCAATACGGTAACGTTTTTAAGATGCGCATTAGAATGCTGGAATCGGTTTATCTTCTAGGCCCCGATGCTAATCGGCTGGTATTTCAAAACACCGACAAAATATTTTCCAACTTCCTGGCCTGGGATACTGTTTTCGATACGCTGTTTGACAATAATATTCTGGAACGCGATTTTGCGAACCACAAATCGCATAGAAAAATTTTGCAGCTGGCTTTTAAACGCCCCGCAATAGAGGGACACATCGAATTGATGAACCCATTGCTAGCGCAAGGTCTTTTGAAATGGCCCACAGACAAGCCAATCAATACCATGGATCACATTAAGGAACTGTTACTCGACACCGGCTCCAGCGTATTTCTAGGGCTCGAACCCGGACCCGAATCGAGGCAACTCAATACTGCTTTCACCAACATTGTCGCCGCCACTGCAGACCCTTTTCGACGCAAAGAAATTTGGTTCTCTCCTTATGCCAAGGGCGTGAAAGCAAGCAAGCTTCTTTCAGATCACATCATGAAATATATTCCAGAGCGCAGAGAACGCGAAAGCCGCGATCTTTTCTCTCAGTTCTGCCATTTGCGGGACGACGAGGGCAAACTATTTAGCGATGAAGAAATACGCGATCACATTATATTTCTACTG
The DNA here is from genome assembly GCA_047626655.1 of Halioglobus sp. Classification (GTDB taxonomy): domain Bacteria; phylum Pseudomonadota; class Gammaproteobacteria; order Pseudomonadales; family Halieaceae; genus JBALVT01. The sequence goes on along the minus strand of JBLHSI010000012.1, from coordinate 19,480 downwards.
TTTGCAGCCCACGACACCACCACCAGTGCATTAAGTGCCGTGTTGTTTGCACTGGCCTCTAATCAAGAGTGGCAGGAAGAACTCAGACAAGAGATGCACGATATTGATAAGGCCGAGATAGCGTTTGAGGATGTCGCGGCTATGGTCAAAACCGGGTGGACCTTTAAAGAAGCGCTACGCATGTACCCCGCTCTTTCTATGATGCCACGCTACGCACTGCAAGATTTCGAGTTTGAAGGCCACCGCATACCGGCCAACACTATTGTCATGGCGTCATCGGTCTTTACCCACTATATGCCCGAGTATTGGAGTAACCCACATACATTCGACCCCGAGCGATTCTCTCCGGAACGCGCCGAAGACAAAAAAGATTTGTTCCAGTATATCCCTTTCGGCGGCGGTGCTCACAAGTGCCTAGGAATGCACTTCGCTGAAGTTCAGGGGAAAATGTTCCTCTTCCATTTACTCAAAAACTTCAGAGTGACAAAGAACCCAAAAAACACCCAATACCACTACAACAATGTGCCTATGACTTTTCCTACCGACGGCCTACCTTTGACCTTCCATAAACTATAGAAGCCTATACGAAAAAGGGGTCTATCTGCGCACAGTTGCACGGTTTGCACAGCGCAGTCACGTGTGTACTATAGAGCGCTCTATTGAACGAGCGGCCGAGTCTATATGCTAAGCAATGCCATCACTGTATCGCTTATTGCCATTGTCATCTCTTTGATCACTACAGCGGCCTGGGCTCGAGCCGCATACCGCGTTGCTATTCCCAATAACCGCGCGGCCTTTCTCCTTTTGTGGACGCTGTCGGTGGTGCTGGGTGTCACTAGCTTTTATAGCGCAGGTGTCACAGGGGCTAGCCAAGCTCTGGGGGCCGTGGCGGCGGTATTGGGGTTCTCAATGTTAATGCTCTATTCATTGGGCGGACAGCGAGCCGAGCATCCCATTTCGGTAGGTGATCAAATACCCTCTTTTTCTGCGCTGAATGACACCGGGCAACCGTTTGATTCTGCCAGCCTTTCTGGCTCACCCACCTTGCTCAAATTTTTTCGTGGCCACTGGTGACCTTACTGTGTCGCCGAGTTACGGCGATGGCAGGAAGACCTGAGTTCACAACTCGATGAGCGCGGTATTAAAATAGTGGCGGTATGCACAGACACGCCCAAGCAATTGGCGCGCGGACGCAAAAAGCACGGCCTAAAGGGGACCTTTATCGCCGATCCGGCATTGGTCGTAACTGACTTGTTTGGCTTGCGCAATCGCAGTACTGCAGTGCGACCACCCGGCTTAGCCGGCCTGCCCGTGCCCACCAGCTTGTTGGTGAGCGCAGAGGGTGTTGTGGTTTGGAAAGATCAATCGACGGACTATGTGCAACGCAGCGACCCCAACTATATTCGTGAAGCCCTGCGAAACTATTTCTGAAGCTGACTACTTGTCCAGCGGAGAGCGCCCGCGCTGGGCAGCTATGCGCAGTCGCAGTGCATTTAACTTAATAAAGCCCTCTGCGTCAGCCTGGTTGTAAGCCCCGGCGTCATCTTCAAAAGTGGCGATACTTTCGTCAAACAGACTGTCCTTCGACTTGCGGCCCACAACAGAAACATTGCCTTTGTAGAGTTTGAGCCTGACCACGCCATTGACCACGCTCTGTGATTGATCAATCATCACTTGCATCATCTGACGCTCGGGAGACCACCAATAACCGTTGTAAATAATCTGCGCGTAGCGAGGCATTAACTCATCTTTAAGGTGTGCCACTTCCCGATCTAGCGTGAGTGATTCCATAGCGCGGTGTCCACGCAGCATAATTGTGCCGCCCGGGGTTTCGTAACAACCCCGCGACTTCATGCCCACATAGCGATTCTCCACGATGTCATCCCGGCCAATACCATTGGCACCACCTACTTTGTTGAGATATTCCAGCACCGTAGCGGGGCTCATAGGCTGGCCATCGATCGCAACGATGTCACCGCATTGGTAGGTAAGCTCCAGGTAGGTGGCGCTGTCTGGCGCCGCCTCGGGGCTCACACTCCAGCGCCACATTTCTTCCTCGGGCTCTGCCCAGGGATCTTCGAGAATGTCACCCTCATAGGAAATGTGTAACAGATTAGCGTCCATGGAATACGGGGATTTCTTTTTCTGACCGGCAAAGTCGACCGGAATGTCGCGCTCTGCGCAGTAGGCCATTAGTGACTCTCGAGAGCTCAACTCCCACTCCCGCCAAGGGGCGATCACTTCAATACCCGGCTTCAGCGCGTAGGCTCCCAGCTCAAATCGTACCTGGTCGTTGCCCTTGCCCGTGGCACCGTGAGAAATAGCATCGGCACCGGTTTCATTGGCTATTTCTATCAGGCGCTTGGCAATAAGAGGGCGTGCAATCGAGGTGCCGAGTAAATACTCGCCTTCATACACGGTGTTGGCTCGAAACATAGGAAACACAAAATCGCGGACAAACTCTTCGCGCAGATCATCGATGTAGATTTCCTTCACACCCAGCGCCTCGGCTTTGGCTCTGGCCGGCTCTACTTCCTCGCCCTGTCCGATATCGGCGGTAAAAGTCACTACTTCGCATTTATAGTTGTCCTGCAACCAGCGAACAATCACCGAGGTATCCAAACCCCCGGAATAGGCCAACACTACTTTATTCACTTCAGACATTCATTACTCCAACCGCACCCACTTAAAGGCCGCACATTCTACTCTCAGGCGGGCCTAATTCCCAGCATGACAAGCACCAAACCACTCCAGCGTGTTCCAGTAAGGCGCGCTTTACGGTAGCATTCACTTTCTGCTTTGCCGCCACAGGCCCATTGTGACCGAAATTACTATTACCCGACCAGATGACTGGCACGTACACCTGCGAGATAACGACGCCCTGAAAGATACCTGCGCAGATATGGCTCGGTATTTTCAGCGGGCCATTGTCATGCCCAATTTAACGCCGCCAGCAACCACGGTGGCCGAGGCCGGCACTTACCGTGACCGCATTCTTGGCGCCCAGGCTGGCCTGCCTAGGCAATTTGAGCCCCTGATGGTGTTATATCTCACCGACAAGACTAACGCAGAGGAAATTGCCCGCGCGGCCGCCTCAGAGTTCGTCTATGCCGTTAAACTCTATCCAGCAGGCGCCACGACCAATTCCGATGCCGGTGTCGCACAATTGGAAAAACTGTACCCCACATTGGCTGCCATGGAAGAAGCCGGCGTACCGCTGCTCATTCACGGAGAGGTAACCGATAGCGATATCGATATATTTGACCGGGAAAAAGTTTTTATCGACCGGCATCTAAGCCCTATCGTCAATCAGTTCCCAGCATTGAAGGTAGTACTGGAGCACATAACCACTCGCGACTCGGTAGAGTTTGTCACAGCGATGCCCGATACGGTGGCAGCCACCATCACCGTTCATCATCTGCTGCTTAATCGAAACGACATGTTGGTAGGCGGTATCAAGCCCCATTACTTCTGTCTGCCTGTACTGAAACGCAACACACATCAACAAGCGCTGCTACAAGCGGCGACGTCGGGTAATCCCAAGTTCTTCTTGGGCACAGACTCTGCCCCTCACACCACCGAAAACAAAGAAAACAGCTGTGGCTGCGCAGGTATATACACCGCACACGCCGCTATCGAACTCTATGCGGAAGTGTTTGAATCGATGAATGCGTTAAACAAACTAGAGGCTTTTGCCAGCCATTTTGGTCCCGATTTTTACGGGCTCCCTCGCAATACGGATACTATTACCCTGAAAAAACAAAGCTGGATCGTACCCACACAGTTGCCTCTGGGCGAGGGCAGTCTCACACCTTTGCGCGCTGGCGAATCCGTTGCCTGGCGCGTTGACTCCGCCGCGGGTAGTTCATTGTGAGCGAGGAGCATAGCCACAGAATCTGCGATCGCTTTCGTGGTTTCCTGCCTGTTATTGTCGACGTCGAGTCCGGTGGTTTTATCGCCAGCACCGACGCACTATTGGAAATGGCCATCACCATCGTGCGCATGAATGAGGACGGGCAACTCACCGTCCACCGCACTCACAGCTTTAACATTAAACCCTTCGAGGGGGCCAATATCGAGCAAGCTGCTCTCGATTTTACCGGCATAGACCCCTACCACCCCTTTCGCGAGGCGGTGGATGAAAACGAAGCGCTCACCGAGCTGTTTAAAATAATCCGCAAAGAAGTGAAAGACACGCACTGCAATCGCGCTGTTCTAGTAGGACACAATGCGCATTTTGATGCCGGTTTTGTCACTGCTGCAGCCGAGCGCTGCGAGATAAAGCGCAATCCCTTTCATCCCTTTTCCCACTTTGACACTGCCACACTGGCAGGCCTGGCTTACGGCCAAACAGTACTGGCCAAGGCCTGCCTGGAAGCGGGTGTTAAATTTGATAATGCCGAAGCACACAGCGCAGCCTACGACTCCGACAGAACCGGAGAATTGTTTTGTGAGATTGTTAATCGATGGAAAGAATGCGGCGGCTGGATTCCAGACTTCAGAGACTAGTAGGCCGCCAAAATTATGTCTTGAGCCTACCGTCAGCCACTAATTTCATTGAGGGTGGTATCCAGCTCGACCAACATACTGTCTAAAGTTGGCGCACCCAGCAGCTGATATTTTAAACTCTCATCCAATGGCAAAAGCTGAATCAAGTGATAGGCAACTTGCCAGGCGTCATCGTAGTCTATCTTCAAGTTCATACGCTGCACATGCGGGTGAGTCTCCAACCCCTGGAGCACATCGCTCAGAGCACTCCACTGTGCCTCTAGCGGGGTATTACGAGGCGCCTCATTGAGCGTTACAGTGCCCATTATTTGCTGCGATGGGAGCGTGTGTGTGTCGCCCAATGCAAACGTGCGCCGTCCCTCTACCGTAATTCCAAGCAGGCCATTGGCTAACTGGTCCCAGTCGGTTATTTCAACATAAGTGCCATGTTCGCCCAGTTGAAGAGCCGCCCCGGTGGCACCGGCAACCTCATAACCCTGCTCTATCCAGGCCACGCCGAAACCACTGCTGGATTTCATGCATTGCGTCACCAGGTTTATGTAACGCTGCTCGAAAATCTGCAGCTGTATGCGACCATACGGCACCACAATAGATGACAGCGGAAATAACGGAATCTCTAACACTGCACTCATTGGCCGTTATCGCTTCCAGAAGGCCCCAGCGGCTTAAATGCAATGATTAACTGGGGCAGCAACATCAGCGCTCCAATGACCGCCGCCGCCATAGCCAAGACTGTGAGCAAACCAAAATAAATACTCGGATTAAAGTTAGACAAGGTCAGCATCGAAAAACCCACAACAACGGTAACCGATGTGTAATACAGGGCGCGACCTATACTGCCGTGGCAACGGTACATGGTGGCTTTGTAATCACGGTCCAGAGGAAATTCTTTTAGGTAACGGTGGACGTAGTGGATACAGTTATCGACGCCAATACCCAGCACTATCGCGGCAATGGTGATGGTCATAATATCTAACGGAATACCGGCAAACCCCATCACCCCCAACACCATGCCGGCCGCCAGTAAATTTGGGGCTAGCGCTATCAGAGCCAACCAAAACGATCGAAATAGCACCAGAAACATCACCAGAATCGCCAGGAATACCGCGCCCAGCGTTAAAATCTGTGAGCGAAACAGGCTCTGCAGCACATTGTTATACAGCACCAACATACCGGTAAATTGCACACGCTCTGGCGCCAGGCCCAACTCGTCAATCAGCTGAGCGTGCACCTTGTGTAAGAACTCATCCCTGCGCAATTCTTTACTGGTTTCCTTAACGCGCATGGTTACACGCGCTTCCTCGCGAGACTTGGAAAAGTAGGGGTCGACCATCATGCCCTTTATTTCGTCGGGTAAACTCTTCTCGACCAGCGCCAATTCTACCCCGCCTATATCATCGCCCATCAAACTCTTTACCACGGTGTAAATAGTGGACAAAGAGAGCACCTTACCGGTCTCGGGTAAACTGTCTACATAGCCGTGCACCGCATCCAGCTCTCTCATTCCAGCCAAGCTAAACCAGTAGCTGGGAGCAAAATCCTGCTCGGCCGATGAACTGAACCCGCCGTCATCATCGCCCCATTCGTCGCCCCACTCATCTTCTGCGGCGACTTGCTGTGGGAAGAACGCTTCGTCTTCTAAAAACGGATCATCTTCGGCCACAGCCAAGGTCTCTCCGGTGGGCTCCACCTGAGCCAAACCGGGTAGAGGCGCATCTGAGTCAGGCGCGGCAATAACAATATCCAACGGGATCGTGCCGCCCAGTTTGGCGTCTAATAATTCCATACCGCGGTAAATTTCAGTGGACTCATGAAAATAGTCGATAAACCTGTTTTCAACTTCAAGCCGCGAAATACCGTAGCAGGTGGCCAGTAGCAACAACCCGCTAATGCCCAATACCAATCGGCCATGATTGTCGGTGGCGCGAGCAAAATGAAGCGTTAGAGGCTGGTCCGCCGATTGATGCACCATCGCTTTGCCCGTGGGCCACATCAACATTAGTGAAGGCACTACTGTGAATGCCATAAACAGCGCCACTATAATACCCACCGTCATCATCCAGCCAAAGTCGATCACTGGTTGAATGCCAGATACCACTAAAGACACAAACGCGACAATGGTTGTAATTCCGGTGTATACACAGGGCACCGCCATGGAACGAACCGTACCAACTACCCGATCGCGTAATTGGCCATCGGGGCTAGCGGCATGTAATTCGCGGTAGCGAACTATTAGATGAATCGCCAGCGCTAAGGAAATAATGAGCAATACGGCGACAAAATTAGACGAGATAACCGTCATTCTCCAGTCCAGTGCGCCCAGTAGCCCCAGCATCACTACCACGGTAAAAACACAGCTGGTCAGGGGGATAACGACCCAGCGTACCCGGCGGAAAATAATCGCTAAGACAATCACCATAATGCCTAGAATAGCGCTGCCAAACAACACTAAATCACTGCTAACAAAACTCACCATATCGGCGGCGATCATAGGCACACCGCCCACAAACAGGTCGCCGTATTCGCCATAGGCGGCGGCAATCTCGCGCACGTTAATCACCAGCGCGCTCTGCTTAGCGAGGCCCTTGCCGGTTTCTACTTTAAACGCCGCAGCAACCGCCAGCAGCTCCTGCGCTTCTGCCGTTGACAAGCCTTCACTATCGCGCTTCTTACGCAGATCCTGGCGCTGATACAGTAATTCTTCCGCACGCTCGTTGCGCTGCAGGTTAATTTGCACGGCACTGACCGTGCCATCGGAAGACGCCAGGAGCTCGGCGTAAATGGGACTGTTGGTCAGCTCTATAAACGCCAATTCTCGATCGGTGGCCGGATCACTAAGGGTGGGCAATGGCACACCTGAAGTAATATCTGACAGGCTAACCGGCGGGCTCGAAAGTAACGGCACATCGAGCACAGTCACGACCGAAGACACGCCGTCTAACAAGCGCAGCTCGTCAGCCATACGCCCCAAGGGCTCCAGCGACTCTGGTGCTAGTAAATGGCTATGAGGCTGCCAGGTAATTAGCAAAAATTCTTCCGAACTGTACTCTCGTCCTATTTCGCGAAACAGTTCGAGCGAAGGGTCGCCTTGTAGCAGCAGAGAATCTGCAGAGGCATCCAGTTTAATTTTTTCAAGCTGAGTGGCAAAGCCGCACACCAGTACAAACACAAACAGTAGACACAGAGTGGGATTGCGTAGCACTAGTCGATCGTACACTGAGAAAAATAGTCCGGACATTTACGTTAACTCTTCTTTAGTTGATCGAGTAATTTTTGATGGATACCGCCAAAACCGCCGTTACTCATGACCACGATTTGATCACCCGGGCGCGCCGCATCAACCACCTGTCTAACCAACGCATCAATATCGTTATTCAATATCGCAGGCACTGGGCTGAGGGCAACGACGTTTTCGAGAGACCATTGAGCGTCGGCGGGCTGATACCAAAAAACGTGATCGGCAGCGGCTGTGGAAGCTGCGAGTCTATCGCGATGCTGGCCCATACGCATGGTATTAGACCGAGGTTCTATCACGGCAATAGTTCTGCCGTCGTTATCCCGCGCTCGCATACCTTCCAGGCTGGTTTGAATCGCTGTGGGGTGGTGAGCAAAATCATCGTACACCGAGATATTATTAATGCAGCCACGCAGCTCCATACGGCGTTTAACACCACTAAAGCGGGCCAATGCCTCGGCCGTTATTACCGGCGGTACTCCCACATGGTGAGCTGCTGCGGCAGCCGCTAAGGCGTTCTCGACGTTATGTAAGCCGCAGTGTGCCCAGCTCACCGTCACGGGCGAGTCGCCGGTGTGATTGAGCTGGAACTGCGAACCGTCGTCTGTGAGTAACTGCGCCTGCCACTGCGCCTGCTGATCGTCGGTGGATTGCGGTGTAGCGATTGAAAATTGTGCCTGAGGCGTCCAGCAGCCCATCGCCAAGGTTTCATCAATTGCCGCCGTGCCCTGCGGGTGAATAATAAGGCCGTCACCTGGAATACAGCGCACCAGATGGTGAAATTGGCGCTGAATGGCAGCCAAATCATCAAAAATATCTGCGTGATCAAACTCGAGGTTATTAATGGTTAGTGTGCGGGGTCGATAATGGATAAATTTTGACCGCTTATCGAAAAAGGCCGTGTCGTATTCGTCGGCTTCCACCACAAAAAAGTCTGACTCGCCCATGCGGGCAGACACCGAAAAATTTGCCGGCACTCCTCCGATCAAAAAACCGGGCGCCATGTGTGCGTAGTCTAATATCCAAGCCAGCAGACTAGCGGTAGTTGTTTTGCCATGGGTGCCAGATACGGCCAACACCCACTTACCTTTTAGCACGTGTTCGGCCAACCACTGTGGACCCGACGTGTAGTTAAGACCTTTGTTTAGCACATATTCGATGGCCGCATTGCCACGCGACAGGGCATTACCTACCACCACACAATCTGGCGCGGGCTGCAGATGTTCGGGCAAGTAACCCGACTGCAACTCAATTCCAGCGGCCTCAAGTTGCGTGCTCATTGGCGGATATACGTTGGCATCAGAGCCACTAACACGGTAGCCCAGCTCACGCGCTAGTAGCGCTATGCCGCCCATAAATGTGCCGCATATTCCCAGAATATGAATGTGACCTTTCAAGCGAATTCCCTCAGATGAACGGCGCTATCTTATCACGGCAAATGACACTTCGATGAACCTCCGTGTGCATTTGCCAAATTGTGATGCATGTACGTACACAGGGTGTTGCTATTACCGTAGAATGCCAGCCCTTCGCACACTATTTCTTCAGGAACACACCATGGCTCGAAAAAACGCGTTTTATGCCCAGTCGGGAGGCGTCACTGCAGTGATCAATGCCTCAGCTGCTGGCGTCATTGAAACAGCGCGGGAGCATCGCTCAGAAATAGGCAAGGTCTACGCCGGGCGCAACGGCATTATCGGCGCACTGCGCGAAGACCTTATCGATACCAGCAAAGAGAGTAAAGCGGCTATTCGAGGGCTACTAACGACCCCTTCTGGAGCCTTTGGATCGTGTCGGCACAAGTTACAAACTCTAGAGCAAAACCCGGCAGAGTATGAGCGCCTGATAGAAGTCTTCAAGGCCCATAATATTGGCTATTTTTTCTACAACGGCGGTGGTGACTCCGCTGATACGTGCCTCAAAGTCTCACAATTGAGCCAGTCAATGGGCTATCCCCTACAAGCTATCCACGTACCTAAAACAATAGATAACGATCTGCCACTCACCGATAACTGCCCAGGCTTTGGCTCGGTGGCCAAATACATCGCCATCTCCACCAAAGAGGCCGCCCTCGATGTGGCCTCCATGTGCGACAGCTCCACCAAAGTCTTCATTTTGGAAGTAATGGGCCGGCATGCTGGATGGATAGCCGCCGCCGCTGGTCTTGCCGGCGAAAAGGAGGGCGATGCACCGCACATCATCCTGTTCCCCGAAATTGCCTTCAATCGTGAGAAATTTCTTGCCCGTGTAAAGCGCTGCGTCAAAAAGCACGGTTACTGCGTGATTGTCGCTTCGGAAGGTACGCAATACAAAGATGGCACTATGCTGGCCGGTTCAACGGTAAAAGATGCATTTGGCCACGCGCAACTGGGGGGATTAGCCCCAGAATTAGCCAGTATGGTGAAAACAGAGTTTGGTTATAAGTATCACTGGGCAGTAGCAGATTACTTGCAGCGCTCGGCAAGACACATTGCCTCCAGTACCGATGTCGCACAAGCCTATGCAGTAGGTGTAGCAGCAGTTAAATATGCGTTACAGGGCAAAAACGCAATTATGGCGTCTATTATACGCGGTAAGGGCAAACGCTATACCTGGTCGGTAGGTGAAGTACCGCTGGATAAAGTCGCCAATGAAGAAAAGAAAATGCCACGCAGCTATATTAGTCGCGACGGCTTTTCAATTACCGATTCAGCGCGCGAGTACCTGCTGCCGCTGATCGCAGGCGAAGCCTACCCCGAGTACAGCAAAGGCCTGCCAAAATACGTAACCCTCAAAAATATCGCTGTACCCAAAAAGCTAAAATCGACGTTCAATATCTAGTTATCAACGCCATAAATGCCAAATTAGAGCGGCTCTGACAGAGCCCTTACTTGCTGTTATACTTTGCAGCTTAAAAATTTCTAACGTTTCATTAACCGCTATCCTATAGGAAATATCATGAGTTTTAGTTTAGTAACCCCTGGCGATAATTTGCCCGATGAAATCAATGTCATCATTGAAGTGCCCGCTCACTCAGACCCCGTAAAATACGAGGTCGATCATGAAAGTGGCGCACTCATGGTAGACCGTTTTATGTCTGCTGCTATGTTCTATCCCTGCAACTATGGCTATATCCCCAACACTTTGGCCGACGATGGCGACCCCTTAGACGTATTGGTGCACACACCGCATACTGTAGTGAGCGGTTGTGTCATCCGTTGTCGCCCAGTCGGCATCTTGCAAATGAGCGATGAAGCCGGTGAAGACGCCAAACTGGTAGCAGTACCGGTAGATAAGCTGAGCCCACTTTACTCAGACGTCAAAGAAGCCACCGATCTGCCGCCGCTTCTTATCAAGCAAATCACACATTTCTTTGAGCACTATAAAGATCTCGAAGAAGGCAAATGGGTGAAGGTTGATGGTTGGGGCACCGCCGCTGACGCACGCAAAGCCATTGTCGATTCAGTAACGTTGTTTGAAAAAGACGCTGAAGAGAATAAGGGCGGCCACTAGCGGCTGTTCTCGCAGGAGTGAGTTGAAACGGCGACCACAGCGCGCGCTGTCAACTCACTCGGCAAGCGTTACATAGCGCGCAACGAGCTCAGGCAATTGCGCGTCCACCTCTGCTCTCAACAACAATTCCCCCGCACCGCTATCCCAACACTGGCGCAGCGTTTCGATGCTCACTTGGCGTGCACAAATATCCGCGACAGGCCGGTAACTTAGATGCCATCGCTCCGGTGCCACCCCTCCTCGATCCAGCGCATAGGGCCGATAAAAGCCGTGTGACTCACCGGCCGAAATTTTGCCATCCAACCAGCAGTGAAACATGTCGAACACACCACCTGCAGCCACCTCTTTGGGAGACAGCTGGACGCAATAGGAGGACTCTACAGCCCCCGCATCATAAACATCTATATCGGTGCCCCAGTGATGCCGCGAGGCGGCTGGTAGAGCTGAAAAGCGCAGTATTGCGTGCAATTGCTCAATCGCAGACAAACTATGCATAGCCAAAGGCTCACCCGCATCATCGTGAACAGGGCGCTCGCCAGATGCCTTGCCGTTCCATATAACACGCTGTCGTTCGAAAGAACGGAAACTACTGGCGATAGCGAGCTGAAAACCTGCGTTAGTGGCGTCACTGCAAAGCCGTTCATAAGCCCTGGCAGCATCAACTTGCATTTGGTGACCACAGGGCAAGCCTATCAAGTGCGATTCATCGCATCCGGTGATTTGAGATAGGGTTGGCGCCTTCATAGGTCGCAATCCACTGAGAATGGCAAAGGACGAACCAACTTAATACCCTGCGGGCTTATGTCGGCCTGCCAGGCCAAAATTTCTACTCCGCACGCCATTGCTTCAATTAACGCCTCTCTATAGCGAGGATCTATATCGCCTGCCGTACACACCGATGACACACCCTCATGAAATACGCAGAACATCATAACTGCACGTGTGTGCTCATCGCGAATCCGGGCCAACTCCTGCAGATGCTTTGTGCCGCGTGCGCTAACTGCATCGGGAAAAGCCCCCTGCCCGCCTGCCCTGCACAAAGTCACCGACTTCACTTCGACCATTGCACACTCATGCTCACCCACCAACATGAGATCGGCTCTGCTATTTTCTCCGTATTTCACCTCTGATCGAATTTCCGGGTAACGCTCAAAGCCGGGTATCAGTCCGGCTTCAAATGCCTGTCTCACCACCAAATTAGCTTTGGCAGAATGAATACACGCCATGCCCTCAAGTGTTTCAACCAGTTCCCAGGTGTGGGCGTATTTGCGCGTTTTCACTGAACTGGTCGACAACCACACTCGAGACCCGGGCGCAGCACAGCCCGTCATGGCACCGGTATTGGGGCAATGCACCGTAATAACTCGCTGGTCAGCGAGCTCTACATCGGCCAAAAAGCGCTTATAGCGACGCACTAATTTCGCCTCAATGAGATCACCCCACTGCATAGCTAGTACGACTCCATCAATAGGGTGAAATAAACGACACCCCCTATAGGTTGATGAAATTGCGCTTTGCCTACCGACTGCAACAGTCGCTGTCTCCTCAACTTTCGCATTATTGATCTCGACTCAATGTGAGTGCTTCTCACGATTGGCCCATTGTAGCTTGCAAGTGCGGCTTGACCCACCTTAGCAATCAACATAAGCAAATATCAATTTTTCATTGTTTTAGTGGCATCGCCCTGCCATATCTGGTAGTTTCTCCGCCCTCGGTCTCGGGGGTCTTTTAAGAACTCGAGAATTACTGTGAGTATTGTCAAGGAGTATGGGATACCCGCCATGCCTAAAGCAGCCAAAAAAGCAGCGTCAACTGAATTCAACAACTTCGAACCGTATAAGCCTAAACGCGGTGAAGAGTACATGAATGACAAGCAGTCAGAACACTTCATGAAAATTCTTCTTAACTGGAAGAGTGAATTAATGCAGGAAGTAGACCGCACTGTCAGCCACATGAAAGATGAAGCTTCTAACTTCCCGGACCCCGCTGATCGGGCCACCCAGGAAGAAGAGTTTAGTCTGGAACTGCGCACACGCGACCGCGAACGTAAACTGATCAAGAAAATTGACAGCATGATGGAACGTATTAGCCAGCAGGACTATGGTTTTTGCGATGCCTGTGGTGTTGATATCGGTATCAAGCGTCTCGAAGCGCGTCCTACCGCAACCTTGTGCATCGACTGTAAGACGTTAGACGAGATCAGGGAAAAGCAGGTTCTGGGCTAAGGCCCACCGAGCCGAATCGGACATGAGAGTGCCCCATTCGGCCAACGACTCCAGCACACCTTATCGCGGGCGATTCGCCCCCTCCCCTACCGGGCCTCTGCATATGGGCTCGCTGATTGCTGCTGTCGCCAGTTTTTTAGACGCTCGAAAGAACAATGGGCGCTGGCTGCTGCGCATTGATGACCTAGACCCCCCAAGAGAGCCCGCCGGCGCAGCTGATAGTATTTTACGTAGCTTGAGGCGGCATGGACTGCTGTGGGACGAGGAAATCGTATACCAGAGCAAACGTGCCACAGCCTACGATGCGGCCCTCAACCAGTTACAACAACAAGATCAGCTTTTTCAATGCGATTGCTCACGAAAGTCATTGGGTCCAACCGGCGAGTGCGCGGGAAACTGTCGCGCCAGACAAGCGCAGATTGTTACACCATCGGCCACTAGAGTATCGGCACAACACGACCCCCAGCCAGTGTTTCGCGAAGCGCTACAAGTTATCGTCGATGGGGACGACGAAGTTCTGCCCGGTAATTTTATAGTGCGCCGCAGAGATGGCCTCTACGCCTATCAACTGGCTGTAGTGGTAGACGATGCCTACCAAGGCGTTACCCATATCGTGCGTGGCTCCGACTTAATAGGCACCACAACGAGACAGGTTTACCTGCAACAGGCGCTTAAACTTGCCTCTCCCCAATATTGCCACGTTCCCGTTATAACCAATGCAGCAGGGCAAAAATTCAGCAAACAACACCACGCCCCGGCACTGGATGACCGTGACACTAGCGGGAACTTGCGGGCCGCTTTGCGGTTTTTGTGTCAAGAACAGCCGCCTTCAGATATGAGTAGCTGTGAGCAAATATTGAATTTTTCCGCCACCGCCTGGACACTGAACACGATACCGCGAACACTGTCGATTGTTGCCAGCAGCTAGATTGTTTGTCGTCGCGCTTTACCCGCATATGTGCGTTGCGTACTATCATAATAGAGGTCAATCAGGATTGTCGCCCCATGTATATTAACCGAGCACTACTGCTAATACTGGGTATCGCTTTTACCTTTTTTCCCGCCATAGAAGATTGGATCAGCAGTGGCGGTACCGCGTGGTATCGGCCCTACCAGCTTTGGCTGATTGTTATCATCGCCGCCTACTGGAATAAGAGGTCAGGGCAAACCGATGACCTTTAGTCTGCCGCAAATTCTACTGTTTATCGTGGGTTATTTATCGGCGTTGTTTACCGTGGCCTATGTGGCAGATAGCGGCACTATATCGAAAAAAATAACTCACCACCCTGCCGTTTACGTATTATCGCTGGGCGTCTTTGCCGGCGTTATGGCAACCAATGGCACTCTGGAGCTAGCGCACCGCTATGGCTCCAGCTTTCTGCTCTACTATATGGGTGTTGTGGCCATGTTCATCATGGCCTCCCTGATGCTATTACCGCTGCTTAGGCTCTGTCGTATCTACCAGCTTAGCTCTCTGGCTGACGTACTCACATTCCGGTTTCGTAGCCCCAGAGTAGGCGCGGCCATCACCATAGCTATGTGTTTAACACTCTTACCGTTGCTGGCGCTTCAGATTCAGGTTGTCACCGACAGTATTCATATATTGGCAGGCGACGGCCATTACGGCAGCTCTGGAACAGAAAGAGACAGTGGCTTCGCCTTATTGTTCTGCTTAATTATTATCGTTTTTGCTATTCTCTTTGGCACCAAAAATGTCTCCTCGCGCCATCGAAGCACTGGACTGGTAACGGCCATTGCGTTTGAATCACTGGTAAAGTTGGCCGCCTTATTTGTCTTACTCATGGCCTCTGCATACACCGTATTTGATGGCTTTTCCGACATGGATATGTGGCTCTCTCAAAATCAAGCGATCACCGAAATACTCAAAAAGCCGATGCAGGGAGATACCGCCAGAGGCCTGTTGCTGATCTTTTTCGCCGGAGCCGTGTGCATGCCACATATTTTTCACATGACCTTTGCCGAAAATACCGAGAGCCGCGACTTGCACACTGCTGCCTGGGGCCTACCCCTCTACCTGATGCTACTGAGTATCCCGGTCATGCCGATGTTATGGGCTGGCATGAAGCTGGGTCATTCACTGCCTGTGGAGTACACCGGCCTCGCCATCGGCCTGGGTATAGGTTCCTCTACGGTCAGCAGTGCGGCCTTTGTCGCCGGCTTATCGGCCGCGAGTGCGACCATTATCGTAACAACGCTGGCGCTGGCGAATATGTGCGTGAACCACCTGGTACTGCCGCTGCGGGTCCTGCAAACAAATCATGATGAAAGCTTATACGACCAATTGAAATGGCTGCGCCGGTTTTGGATTGCTGTACTCATACTGGCCGGCTACATTTTTTATGTCGTTCTCGCCGGCCGAGAAAGCCTCACTCAACTGGGCCTCATTGCCTTCGTAGGCACATTGCAGTTTTTACCCGGCATTCTCGCGACGCTATACTGGCCAGGAGCCAATCGGAAGGGCTTATTGGCCGGGCTAAGCGTTGGATTGGTTGTTTGGTTTATAGCGCTGTTACTGCCTGTGTTCACCGGCTTTGAACCTCAGTTGCAAGAGGTATTTTTGTATACCATGCCGACCGATGCCGATAGCCTATGGGTTGGCGCCGCGATGATGTCGCTGTCTATAAACGCAAGTTTATTTGTCATTGTGTCGGTGCTGACACCGGCCCATCCCGATGAAGATCTGGCAGCAGAAATCTGCTCCATGGATGATCTCAATAGACCCATCAGACAAACATTATCTTTGCAAAGTTCGCGAGAATTCGCCGAGCAGTTAGCGCCCGCGCTGGGTGAAAAAACAGCCAACAAAGAGGTGCAGCGCGCGCTGGCAGACTTACAGTTCGACCCCGACGAAGCCAGGCCCTACGCACTGCGTCGACTGCGCAACCGAATTGAGGCCAACCTGTCGGGGATGCTAGGACCCGCGGTAGCATACAACATTCTCACTCAGTGCATTCCCTTTCTACCCAGTCCTCACGAGGATACAGAAGACATCAACCTCATCGAACGGAACCTCGATCTCGCTCAAATACAGTTCACCGGACTGGCGGCCGACCTCGACAATCTGCGCCGCCACTACCGCGAGACGCTCAACAAATTGCCTATAGGGGTTTGCTCTATGGGTAGAGATGGTGAGATCTTGATTTGGAATCGCGCCATGGAAAAAATTACCGGCATACCGGCACAAGCGGTATTGGGTTCATTACTGGGAACGTTAGCTCGACCCTGGGACACTATTTTAAAAGATTTTGCTCTGAGCGATACCGACTCTGTGATGAAACAGGACGTTGTCACAGAGCATGGCAAAACACTCTGGATTAGCCTACATAAATCGGCAATAGACGCCAGTACCAATACCGGTAACGTCAGCGGCGAAGACAATGTTCTATTAGTGGAAGATATTACCGACTACGAATTGCTGGAAGAGGAGTTGATGCACAGTGAACGACTCGCTTCAATTGGCCGGTTAGCGGCAGGGGTCGCTCACGAGATAGGCAATCCTGTCACTGGCATCGCGTGTCTCGCACAAAACCTGGAGTACGAAACCGAGCCCAGCGAAATTCGAGAAATGGCCCACGACATATTGACTCAAACCGACCGCGTTAACCGCATCGTCGAGTCATTGGTCAATTTCTCCCATGTGGGCTCTAAATCTTCTGACTCCAAGCTAAACCCGTCAAATCTAGCTGATTGCATCGATGAAGCCATCCACCTACTGGAACTCGACCATAAAGCCAAACCCGTACAGCTCATCAACCTATGCGACAGAGAATTTCTGGTTCTAGCTGATAGTCAACGCTTACTTCAAGTGTTCATCAATCTACTGGGAAATGCTCGGGATGCCAGCGACAGTGGCAGCCAAGTGACCGTTTCAGCGACTCTAGAGCAAGATTTGGTGAATATTCAGGTTGAAGATGAAGGCTGCGGCATTCCTCAGCACCAGTTAGGGCAGGTATTTGAGCCATTTTTTACCACCAAAGATCCCGGCGCGGGCACCGGCCTAGGCCTGGCCTTGGTGTATAGCATCATGGAGGCTATGGGGGGAAATGTGCATTTATTGAGCCCCGTGCGCGAGGGAGAACGACCGGGTACACGTGTTACCCTGCAGCTCCCAAGTAGCTCCTACAGTACTGATTTTTTGGAGTAAGCCCTCTAACTTATGCTCTGCGGCTAGTATCTTAGGCGTCGTCAGAGTATGTTGTTTCTAATCTACACAGAAGGTAACAATTGATGCGAAAAATTCTGGTTGTTGAAGATGAGTCCGTCATTCGGGCTGCATTGCGCCGGATGCTGGAACGCAATGACTACGTCATCGACGAAGCAGGATCAGTACAAGAAGCCGAATCCAGTTATAACCTCACTGACTATCATTTGATCATCAGTGATTTACGACTGCCCGGCGCACCCGGTACCGACCTAATCCGTAAAGCCGGAGACGTGCCGGTTCTTATCATGACCAGCTACGCCAGCTTGCGTTCGGCAGTAGATTCGATGCGCATGGGCGCTGTCGATTATATCGCCAAACCGTTTGACCACGGCGACATGATTCAGGCAGTGCAACGCATTATCTCCGATCATCCCAGCGGCAACGCGGCGCGCGAACAAGACGCTAAAAAATCCAACAGCAACAGTGACACTGGCATTATTGGTAACTGCTCAGCGATGCTCTCGCTGTTTGCTGATATCGCTAAAATTGCCCCCACTGACGCCACCGTATTGGTTCTTGGTGAAACAGGAACGGGTAAAGAATTGGTTGCTAAAAGTGTACATAAGGCGAGCAAAAGAGCCGATAAGACGCTAATTTCTGTTAATTGTGCGGCTATTCCCGACACTCTCATTGAGTCAGAGCTGTTTGGTTACGAAAAAGGGGCCTTTACCGGAGCCAACGCCAGCAGAATGGGGTTGATAGAAGCAGCCGACGGCGGCACCTTATTTCTGGATGAAATTGGCGAACTACCGGTGGAAGCTCAGGCGCGGCTATTACGCTTCATCCAGGAAGGTGAGATCCGCCGTATCGGCTCTGTTCACTCGCGTAAAGTAGACGTGAGATTAATGTGTGCGACCCACAGAAATTTACAACAATTGTCTAGCGAGGGTCAGTTCCGACAAGACCTGTATTACCGCATTAATGTTCTGCGCTTGTCGCTCCCCCCCTTGCGAGAGCGCGGTAAAGATATACTCCACCTTGCAGAACAGCTGCTAAAAGGCCACGTCCAACACCTCAACATGACGACCAAGCGCCTCTCACCCAAGGCTATTCAGGCGATCACTACGTATCACTGGCCTGGCAATGTCCGCGAACTGCAACATGCCATTGAACGTGCTGTGATTCTCAGTGATGGCGAAGAGATTAGTAACGAAGTACTGGGAATTGACCTGGAGCTGGTCGATGTAAATCGTATACAAAAACAGGAAGGAGCAGCCAGCTCACCTCGCTCGCATGCCGCGGACCCTTCTGAAAACCTATCTTTGGAAGATTATTTTCAGCGCTTCGTCCTCGAACACCAAGACTCGATGAGCGAAACAGAGCTGGCGCAAAAGCTCGGCGTAAGTCGAAAATGCCTATGGGAAAGAAGGCAACGCTTCGGTATTCCCAGGGGCAAAAGCGTCGCCGCTGCGCGCTAGAATGCGTTACCTCAAGCTAGTAGCGTTACAAAATACGGGTCTATTAGTAACAACCCTACGCTAGTTTTAACTAACCTTAAACACCCGAATTCACATAACCTATTGATTTTTATAAATATTTAACTTTTTGGCACAAAACCTGCTATATCAATATCGGTGACACGCTAATAATAAAAACATGCACCGTAATAATAATAAATAGTAAATAGCTAGACCTGGATGGGGGAGAAAGTTTCCCCTCGATTTATTCGTCTGTTTGTAGCCAGCTAAAAAAAATATTTCAGTATAAAAATAATCACTACACAGCAAACCGACTGGCTTGGGGGCACACTCCCCAAGCTTCTTCATTACGCCTTACGCATTCGTTTTTTCGCTA
>JBLHSI010000011.1:0-32041 GCA_047626655.1 Halioglobus sp. | reverse complement strand
AGCCTTCAACGAAGAAGTCGCCCTTATACCACGTTGAATAGAGTGCGAGATTGTAACCTTCTGTTTCGGTTTCACCAAAGTCGCGATCAAACTCAACTTCTGACTCGATATACCCAAATCCGATACCGGCGACAAACGCATCTGTGAAGCGATAATCCATGCCCGCAGTAAAGCCATAGGCGTCGTAATCAAAGCCATTTTCTACGCCGTTCTGCTCATTTGTCGCGCCCTTGTCGCCCGTCCCATAAATTCCGGAGACAAAAGCGCCCAGACGGCTAAAACCATCGGACCCCGCCGTGCCGCCATTCAAATCTTCACCGGACCAATGTAAACCCGCTACAGGCAGCGTGCTGCTGCCTGTTCGGATAAATTGCAGTCGGTCCTGTAAGCTCGCCAATTGATCTTGCGAAGTATCCGTCAGACCCGCACCCATCGCCTCGGTTTCTTCCGGCGCAACATTCTGCAGTGCGATGGCTAATTCATCTGCAGATATGTCCAGGCTATTACCCGTACCACCCTGGTCATCGGGGGTCAGATCATTACCCGTTTGAACCAATTCACCGCAACGGAAAAATAATTGCTGTTGATCACCTTTCAGCGTGTCTTTAATAGGAATCATTTTACCGCAAGTGGTTTGTACGGCGATGCCCGTTGCCTGCTGTAGTTGGTTTTGGCCAAAATCGCCCAATGTAGCGGCGAACCCGGTCTGAGAAAGTAGCAGCGCGGAAGCAGTCAGTGTGCTGCGCAGTAGGTGATCTGCTAGTGTCATTGCGGGCTTGACGGTGTCGCCAAGTGGCTTACTCGTGCGGTTCAGGTTCATGGGTGTTTTCCTATGTGGTATTGTTATATAAAGTTGCCACCATTGGATAAGCAAATGATGTGGCTGCTAGTGAGTAATGGCGCTGAGTTTACACCTGCCTTAGCGCCGAATACAAACGTAAAAATAGTCTAGTCGTTAACACTGATCTGTTCATCAACGTATCGGGGTGGTTTATGGCTACATGTGTGACGAGTGGCGTGAGATAAATCTTGTGTTTTGTTTCTTGAACTACTATAACAGCCTGCTGATGTAGTGAAAAATGGCCTTCGCTTAAAGTTGATGGCAGTGTGCAAAAAAACCTTATAAAAAGAGTAGGTATAGCGATGTTTGACAACCTAAGAATTTGGGCTAACTCAGTGAGCTCTGTAATTTCCCTCAATAACACCCAGCGCCTTACATTGCCTTTGCTTTGCTCCATAGCCCTGACGGCGCAAGGGGCGACGATGCAGGAACTCGAAGAAATGGCCACCAGTTGGCCCGATGCACAGTTGACCCTCACGTTCGAGGCAGATCATAATGATGACGCCGTTTCTGTTGGGGACGATATTCGCTATCGCCTCGCAGGTAACCAGAGCGGTAGCTGCTACCTTCTGCACCTTGACAGTTTTGGTGCTGCAACGTTAATGAAGCCGGATAACTGTGAGTCTGCAACTGCTGATGCGAGTGATTTTTCGACGCTGTTTCCCGCTACTGGCAGTCTCTCAGTAAGTGCGCCACTTGGAGTGGAGCAGGTTTTCGCATTCTTAGTGGACGCGCAACTTCCGCAAGCAGAGCGTCTTTTGGCCGATGGACAGTCGTTCGCTGCGCTCGAGACACAGGAAGATTTTGACGCTTTTGTAAACGAGGTCACATCTGCAGCTAGTACATTAAAAATTGCTATGGCAGAGTTAAGCTATGAGGTAAATGCCAGCAAGGAGAACCTTCAATTTACGACCCGCGGTATCGTGCGTAAAGTCGTTGCGGGTGCGGAGAAAAATGGCGGCAATGTCGCCGCCTCTTTTGACGTGCAAAGTATTTTGTTTGATGTGAACTCCGCTGACTTGTCTGAAAGCAGCAAGGCACAGCTGGATGCGTTTGGCGCCGCGCTGCAGAGCGCGCAGTTAGAGGGTATACAGCTCCGAGTGGCGGGGCATACCGATGATGTAGGTGCTGAGGCTTATAATCAAAACCTGTCGCAACAACGAGCCGTAACGGTTACGCAATACTTTCAGGATAATTTTCAGATATCAGATGAGCGATTGAAGGCTCAGGGTCTTGGCGAGACGAAGCCGCTGGCGCCTAACGATACGGCAGAGAATCGCGCGATGAACCGCCGGGTCGAAATGCTATTTGTGACGGAGTAATCGCCCGATGGAAGATCCGGTTACATACATTCTTATTTTGGCATTGATAATGCTGCCCCTGGTCTGGTTGGTGTGGATGATGGCAGATGTGCTTGAAGTCGTCTGGGCCAACCAAGCCGTCATGCTTTCCTTCCCTTTTTCATAATGGACCCTCTTTTCAACTTATACGAAGAGACTATGAAGCGGCTGTTGGCGCCCGTGGTACCGTACCTGGAAGATGAAAGTATCAGTGAGATCATGATCAACGGTCCTGATGAAATATGGGTGGAGTCTTCCGGCAAGATTAGACCTGTAGACGCGAAGTTTGCCGATACCCATGCGCTTGAGTCTGCTGCTCGAAATATTTGCCAGTTTGTGGGTAAGCGGCTAACAATTGAGAACCCGAGCATCGAGGCACGATTGCCCGACGGATCGAGGGTGCACATCATGCAACCGCCCGCCGCCCGCAAGGGTATTTGTATTGCGATTCGGAAGTTTTCTAAACACAAGCTGAGTATGGCGTCCCTAATTGAGTTCGGAGCCTTGACGCCTGAGGCCTCGGAGTTTTTGGGTTTGTGTGTGACGCTGGCGAAAAATGTCATGGTCAGTGGGGGCACCGGTTCTGGCAAGACGACGTTGTTAAATTGCTTGTCGGCGATGATTCATTCCGATGAACGAATTATTGTGCTGGAGGATTCGTCCGAGCTTCAGTTGCAGCAAGAGCATGTCGTCCCCTTCGAATCTCAACCGCCAGACAAGCAGGGCCGTGGTGGAATTGATATAAGAGGTCTAATGCGAGCTTCTCTGCGTATGCGTCCCGACCGGGTGATTGTGGGTGAGTGTCGCGGGGGCGAGGCGCTGGATATGATTCAGGCAATGAACTCCGGCCATAGCGGGTCTCTATCAACCGTGCACGCGAATAATCCGCTGGATTCATTGCGCCGCCTCGAAACGCTGTGTTTGATGGCCGATGTGGCCCTGCCTTTGGCTGCTCTGCGTTCTCAGGTGGCATCGGCAATAGATGTGGTGGTTCAGGTTAGCCGACTGCATGACGGCTCTAGGAAAATAACCCATGTGTCAGAGATTATTGATATTGATAAAGATGGGCAGTACCGTGTGAATGATTTATTTCTACTCACATCCAAAAATATCGATGGCAAGATCGAAAAACAACTTGAATACTGTGGCGGCCAACCTACGTTTGCTGCTGATATTAAATCTGAAGGCATGGTTGATCGGGTTGTACTGTCAAAAGAATGCTGGGGCTTATGATGCCTCAGCTATATCTATAAAAAAGTCTAATAAGGAGAATCACCATGAAACTAACAATACCTAAGGTGCTGCAGTGCGTTCATCGTAAAGATGACGGCGATGTTCCGGTTGGAACGCTGCTGGTTGTTGCGCTAATTGTCATCCCCATTTTATTCATTCTGATTTCGTTTCGGGAAAAAATCGTGGATTACTTTACTGAGGAAGCTAATGCCGTGATGGATGAGGGCGAAGCGAACAACAAGCCTTCTATATGATGTGAAGCGCTTCTGGTGCGGTTTTTCAGCTGATTGATGATGGTAGAAGCCATCGCCATCGTTGGCTGCCTGATTGCCGCCGCCATTGACTGTCGTTCGCGCCGAATTCCCAACGTCTTGACTTATGGGATGATGGCGCTGGGTCTTATTCTCGCGACATTTAATGGCAACTGGTCGATACAAGCGCTGGGTTTTGGCCTCGCGGTGGCGACTGTTGTGCCGCTGGTATGGCTGGCTGGCATGGGCATGGGCGATGCTAAGTTACTAGTCGCCCTGGAAATGCTGCTGGGTCCTGTGGCATTTTTTGAAATTGTGATAGCGGCGGTTTTGTGTGGCGCTGCTCTCGGGGTGGGAGTGTGGGCAACGAGTGCTGTTCGACAGGAATGTCGTCGGCGCGTTCGCCGGAAATCCGGGGAGGTGTCGATGGTGGCCGGGGTAACATTCAGGGAATTACATCTTCCCTTTGCCGTGCCCATTGCCATTGCCGTCATTTTACTTGAAACGCCGGCACGTTCGCTGATCGGGTACTAATTGCTCTAGATTGATAACGACTACTCACGGGGAAGAGATGGAGCTCGTTTTGACACTGTTGCACTCGCCGAGTTTCTGGTCTCAAACGGCTAGCTACATTCTGCTGTCCTGCTTTTTTATGGGGCTTATACCCCTGCTTTTCATGCTTCGAAAAAAATACGGACCTGCCGCCCGCACACCGTTTTCACTGCGCAGTGAAAAGGGCTCCGCAGCGGCAATTGATTTTACCCTTACCATGCCGATATTCCTGATGACCGTATTGTTGGCTATCCAATTCCTGCTATTGGCTAATGCATCCTTGCTGGTCCACCACGCAGCCTACGAAGCGGCTAGAGCGGCGCGCGCTTATGGTTTTGAGCGCAGTGCGTTCACCGGCGTACTGGAAACCGCCAGTAGTAGTTTGGCCAACAATGCATTGACTCTATGGATGACAAATCGCGGCAAGGCGAAAGACAAGGCCTTCGATGCGGCGGCGCTGGTATTGGTGAGTGCATCACCTGCTAATTTACCGAGGTCGGTTTCATTAAAGCCCAAACGAACTCCCGCTTACCGGGCCTTACCTGAATATGTGAGGGCCATCACCAAGGGCCAGCAACAAACCTCTGGCAGTAAAGTCTTTCAGCGCAAGGCCGACTATGCCTTTGACCCGATTAATACCAAGGTAGATGTTTCTCTGCGGGCTGGTTTGCGCGATGCCGTTGCCGCTCTGGCGGGTGGAGCCAAGAGTATTCAGCAAGACGAATGGGTGGTTGATGCGGAGGTGAGTTATCTGTATTACATGTCTCTGCCGATAGCGAATTTGTTGGGCAAGCGCCAGCGCGATGGCACGTATCGCTGGCCCATTTATGCCAAGGTGGGTTTGCTGTGAGCCTATGTTCGCTCAGAACGTCAGGCAAGCGCCAGAGCGGCGCGTTTATGCCCTTTATTATGTTGACGATAATACCGTTCACGCTGGTTATAGGCATGGTGTTCAATACCGGCGCGATGATTATTCGCAAGGAGAAAACACAGAATGCCGCCGATGCCGCCTCGTTGTCGCAGGCGACGCTCACCTCAAGATCACTCAACCTCATTGCGATGAATAATACGGCGATAACTCAGGTTTTTGCCATCCATATTCTGGGACAGGCAGCGATAGGTCCGTTTTTGGAGATGACTAAAGGAGAGATTAAGGAAGGTGGTGAAATTATTTCCAGAACAGCCCAGTGGGCAACGTACTGGGGTCCCTGTACTACACCGCCTTTCATTGGCTGCATACCCCTTGCAGGAATAGGTGTGGAGGTGGCGCTTCGGGCCTATCATCACATTCAGAATATATTTAATCCTCTGAATGATATTAGAGATGATCTGGGCAACTTTACTTTTACTAAAGTGCGTGAGTTTGGCAAACTCTCCAAAGCGCTTGGAGAAATGAATCAGCGTATCAATACGGAATTCCCCGGCAGTGCTTTAAAAATGCAACAGCAAATAGCCGGCATCAACGGCCTGGCGTATTTTCCCCGCATGATCTCCGCTTATACCGATGTCCGCAGACTGAAAGCTGATCAAAGATATATAACAACCGATCTGCCGATCGAAACAGTGAATATTAGCGACCCCGCATCATTGGTCAAGGGTATGCTGCCGATAAAGCTTACCGGGGAACTCGGGTCAAACGCGTTCCCCAAGCAGCGCGCTAACTTTAAAGCCCATGGGTATAAGAACGGGAAAGGGCCTTATGCCATAGCACAACCGATTGCCAAGAGAGAGATGAAGAAGATTAGGGATGCTCTTAATGCAAAACGGATAGCATATCCTGCTCCGCCGCCTAGTTCCGGTGGCACACTATGGCCTGATGAAAAAATAAAGAGTGACTACTCTTCGCTCTTGGACGCTTCATGGAACGCTCAAACTATAGTTCAGGCGACCATACTCCCGCCGGCCACGATCAAGGTTCACGTGTTACGCAAAGATTTCCTCGGTGCCTTTGGCAATTTGCTCGGTGTAGAAAAAGTACTTTACGATGGGGATAAGCTGAGTATTTTCTCTGTTGTCGCCGACAAAGCAGCGCGCGGCCCGGTTTTTCAGAGCCGCTTTAATAATACGCCGGGGGTGGTGTATGCCTATTCACAAGCCGAGATTTATAACCCGGTTTACCCCGACGCGTATACGCAGGACTGGCATGCCAAACTTCGCAGATCTAGCATGCTGGAAAAAAGTAAATTTCGGGATAAAATTCAGGCCGGCATTGCACATAAGCGTCAAGACGACGCCTCGGGTAATGGCGATTCTATTTTTGATCCTTTAAAAACGGTGCTTGCCAGCCTGAGTTCCAGTACATTGGAGGCTATGAATGTGCAATAACAAATTCAGGCGACAGCGAAGTCTCGACAGGCAGTCGGGTATTGCGGGTGTCGAGTTGGTGTTGTTTTTGCCCATATTTCTTATTTTGATGGTGGCTTCAATACATGTGACGCGCGTGATGCACCTCAAACTGGAAGTGCTTGTGGATGCGCGGAATGCAGCCACACTGCCTGATTTTTATGTTCATATCCCTACCTTTAGTCGCTATGGTGTACCTAAATTGCACAGCGCAAAGAAAACCAAACCTGAGTCAAATAGCTGGGATGTGGTTGAAACCATGCGACAGGGAGGAAAGTCCGATTATAACAACGTGGGAGGTCTAACCCAGGTCCTCAACGGTTCACCAATACGCCTGTCGCAAGGTGCGACCCAGACGCTGTACAAAACACATCCTTCTCTGCCCGGCGGATTTGTGCTCATTAAGGAAAAACACGGTTTACTGCGGGACTCAAAATGGCTGAGAGAACAAATGCCGCTGGGCTATGACAATTACCTTCACAGCAGATTGCGCCCGAAGAAACTGTATGGCAATTTCTTCCCCTGCCGAACAGGCGATCTGGCGTCGGCTAAAAAAGCGAAGGGGTGCAAGTGATGAGCATCAGGGGCGCCCTAACGACAAGGTATGTCACCGCGCTGTGCTCGCTTTCCTTGCTGTTTATGTGTGCCTGCGTAAAGGCTGATGTGTATGGGCCTCTGATCAGCACCCTGCGTTCAGCCAGTGATCTGGTGATGCAGGGCGGAGAGGGGCCGGGCAAGCGTGAAATGGTTCTCAATGGAGTGCCGATGAACGTCACTATCGCCTATCAGTCCGCGCGGCCTTTAAAGGTAATTGAGAAACTTGAAGAGCGCCTCTCCAGCCAAAATTTACACAAACTAACCGCCTATGAAAATAGCGCTGAAGGCTGGGTCGCGCTGTTTCGGGTGCCCGCCGATACTAGTGCAATGTCTGCCTTGGGCCCCGCCGACGTCGGCTTGTCGATGGCATGGCAAGCGAGCCAAGGCGCGCCCACCACCGTATGGGACGTTGAGTTTGACTCACTGCTAGACGTGGTCAGACTGTTGACGGGTGCCAATGAACAAAAATCGACGCCCCGCATCGAATATATGAATCCGCCTGCGGGTGAAGCGTTACTATTAGATTTGGTCGATATCGGCCCCAGTTGGTTGTCGCATACGCGTATCTATGAGGCGAGTATGTCAATGGGTTCCAGAGTAGGCCATTATGACCGGCTATTTGCCGGTGCTGGATTTCGTGAATCTTACGATGCGGGCAACGACGGTTCCTCCTGGCTGAAAACCTATGAAAAGCAAGGTAGTGTGTTAAGCCTGTTCGCGCGGGCTGGCAACGGGGATTCGCTGGGTGCGATGGATATAATTCAATTTCATACAATGAGGTCAGGTGATGACTAAGTGGGCAGGTGTAATAGGTGTTATTTTTGGACTGGTGGCGGCATGGCTGGTGTATGACTACGGTCAAACTATCAAACAGGAGGAGTCCGGCGCCCCGTATTTACAGCTCCAGCCCGGCATAACAATATCTAAGGGCTCGGCGTTGCCCGAAGGCAGTTTGGTTTCTGTGGTATTGCCCGAGAGCTTTTCCAGCATGGCGTCATTTGCGATGCCTGATTCCCCGCAAAATCGCTCCTGGATTATGGGAAGGCCGGCTAGCCAGGATATAGACAGTGGCTCTTTGATTCTGTTTGAGCACTTTACCGATTCGCCGTCGCAGCGTCTCAGTGGCGAAATCACCCCGGGCTTAAGGGCTATGTCGATCAAAGTGAATCCGGCTACTGCCGTTGCTTTTTTCATCGAGCCAGGAAGCTGGGTGGACATAATTGGTACCTTCAAAGTGGTTGAGCTAATGGCTGCTTCGAAAGTGACCAAGGCTCATACGCCGGCATATAGGGCCGCCACTGCTGAGGGCAACGGAGCCGATGGCGCCATCCCAATGCAGACTTATGTCTCGAGAACCCTAATGCAAAATGTCAAGGTGCTGGCAGTGGGCGGTGCGACCAGTCAGAATAGCTATCGTGAATTGGCAGCTGAAGGCTATGGCACTATTACTCTTGAGGTCTCTCCCTCTCAGGCCGAGGTTATGGCATTTGCCCTGCCTCAAATAGAGGGAGAGCTGATCATAGTGTTGCGCAATCCCGGCGATCAAAAACAGGTGAGAAACCCGAGGGTAGATTGGGAAGCCCTCTCAACGAGCGGAGAGTAAATAGCAGTGGCGCTGGAATTAAAAGTGACTGCCTTTAGCACGATTACAGGCAAGTCCTTTGAATGTGTGGTGCGTGAGTCGGTGGTTTGCATTGGCAAGTCTCTTTCGGGGGAGGGTTACGCGGTGGGGGCCGACGGCGGCAGGCTTTCTCTGCCCAGCCGTATGCTGGCTAAAGAGCATGCTTTTTTCCGCTTTATCGCCGGCGGCTGGATGTTGCAGTCGTCCGGGCTGGGCAATGTCTCGATTAACAATGTCTCGGTCTCGGAAACTACGTTACACCCTGTCTCTTTCGGTGATGAGGTTACGCTTGGGGAATATTGCCTCACGCTGGCCAAAGTGGAAGATGAAGCTGAAGAGACCGATAATCAGAGCCCGGCTCAGCTGTTTGTGGAGCTCGAGCGAAATATGCATGCAGAGCTTCTGGAGAAAATGGATTTACGTAAATCCGGCTCATTAGTCGATCTTGATGAAAGAAAAACAAGAGAAAAAGTGGGGGCGGCGCTGGAAGCAATCCTTGTTAAGGGATTTAAAAATCTGCCTAAACCCGTCATCAATTATGGCGCTGAGGAGGCGGTTTATCGCCGACTAACTCGACTGGCAACAATTGCCGGGTCTGATCTAGACGAGGCAGATATACAGGCCCCCGGTGAAGATTCAAGCCTCATAAATCGCACTTTGAATGAGTTGAGCAATAAGTTGGCAAAAAACCTCGAGCTTGAGCTTAGTCGAGACTCCATGGAGGCCGATTGCAAAAAAATTGATGTGGGTTTTCACACCGCTTTTGAAAACTCCAGGCTGGACCTGACGCAGGGATTCTACGAGTCTGTGGCGAAGTCTTTGCTCAGGGAGAAAATATACAATTTGGTGTTTGGCCTAGGTCCCATTCAGGACCTGGTGGATATGGAAAGCATCAGTGAAATCATGGTGGTTTCCAAGGACAAAATTTATATTGAAAAATTTGGAGTGGTAGAGGATTCCAAACGCTCGTTTATTTCTGATGAGGCCTTGCTGACGGTTATTGAGCGGATTGTGGCGCCTGCTGGACGCCGCGTGGATCGCAGTTCTCCCATGGTCGATGCCCGACTCCCCGATGGGTCTCGAGTGAACGCGGTGATTGCACCGTTGGCGGTTAAAGGCCCCTGTCTCACTATTCGAAAGTTTTCCAAAAGCCCTATCTCCATGGGACGCCTGATCGAATTTGGTGCACTTGATGCGCGTTTGGCCGAATTTATGCAGGCCACCGTTGCGGGTAAGCAAAATGTAGTGGTTTCCGGTGGAACCGGGTCGGGTAAAACGACAATTCTCAATGCGCTCTCTTCGTTTATCTCCCCCAAAGAGCGGATTGTTACTATCGAGGACACGGCAGAACTTCAGTTGCAGCAGGAACATGTTATTACCCTGGAGGCGCGTCCTCCCAATATGGAAGGTAAGGGTGAGGTCTCCATTCAGGACCTGGTAAAGAATTCTCTGCGAATGCGCCCAGACCGCATTATTGTCGGTGAGTGCCGCGGAGCGGAAGCGCTGGACATGCTACAGGCGATGAATACTGGCCATGATGGTTCGATGACAACCGGGCACGCCAATGCCCCCAGGGAAATGATCAGTCGCCTGGAAACCATGGTGCTAATGGGCACAGATATGCCCGTCAGTGCCATAAGAGAGCAAATTGTGGCAGCGGTGAGCGTTATCATCCAGCTCAATCGTGAGCCTTCCGGACGACGCTTGGTGACCTATGTTTCTGAGGTTGTGGGTGTAGACCCCGATTCCGGAGAGGTGATGATAGAGGATATCTTTATCGCTAAAGGGGACACCTCAACAAGCAGTGCTCTGCACACGGGCTACATTCCTACCTTTGTGCCAGAGTTAATCGAAAAGAACATTATGTCTATGGACATATTCTATGGAGGCTAGATAAGCCATGTTCGAGTTGCAAGCAGGCGCCGTACTCGCTGGAATTGCTGTATGTATTATCGCCTATTTGATCATATTCAATTGTTTTGAATGGTTCATGGGTTGGCGTGGGACTACGGAGCAACAATTTAGTAAGGATTTTCGGGCAGTGTACGTCGAGGCTCTAACGCCCTCTGCCGCGGCGAATTTGTTCTGCGGTGGCTTAATTTTGGTTCCTCTGTTTTCGCTGGTATATTTGCAGAGCATTACTTCGGCTATTGCCGGCGTAATTTTTATCTACTTCACGCCTCGCACTGTCATAAGTTATCTGACTACACAGCGACTAGCCCTTTTTGATGAGCAGCTTCCCGCCGCGCTCGAGCAAATTGGTAGGTCTATCTCCGCGGGCTTGAGTTTGGCTCAGGCTATCGAGGAGGCCAGCGAGAACGCACCGTTCCCCACCAACGAAGAGTTCGGACTGATAGCAGCCGACCACCGCTTGGGAAGCAGTTTGTCCGACTCGATTAAGAATGCGGCAGAACGTCTGGAGAGCAAGCAATTTGGTCTGGTTTCTACAGCCTTGCTAGTGAATATTGAAAAGGGCGGTGATCTAAAAAAGGCTCTGCATACCATTTCGGAGTCGATGAAAGAAATATGGCGTTTGGAACAAAAGCTGATAACCGCATCTTCCGAAGGCCGCAAGGCCATGATGGTCATTAGTATCGTACCGCTGTTCGTCTTACTGCTTGTAGCGTTTATGCAGCCGATGCTAATAGAAACCTTAACCGGGGCATGGGCTGGTATCGCGATTCTGCTTGCTGCAGGGCTACTGTATACCCTGGGTCTATTTTGGTTAAGGCGCATTTTGGCAACGGAGGTTTAAGGAGTCTATGATACTTTATATTGCAATTTCTCTCGCTTTTGGTGCCGCAGTACTCTGTACCATTGGGGTGTTTGGGATGGTCAGCTCGCGAGCGGCTAGGCACGAAGAAAACGCTCTCTATGTTCCGGAATCTGATAGTGCAGCTGTTGCTAAAGCCATGTCGATTTATGGAAACTTTGCCAGCCAAAATATCTGGGCGAAAAAAAGGGATGAATTGAAAAAAAATCTGCTTCTGTCCGGCAGCCCATATGGCGGCATATCCGAAACAGAATACCTCGCTTGCGCGATGGCAGCAGCATGTGTCGTTTTCGCTGGGGGAATCGCGCTGCTTGCGCTCACCGGTGGGCTGGCCTTGGGTACGTTATTATTTTTGTCTGGACTCGCCCTGGTGATATTCTGGCTCGCAAACGAATGGTTGGGCAATCTTCTGTCGGAGCGGCAGGCAAAGCTGGCTTTACATTTTCCCTATTTTCTCGACCTTTCAGTGATGACCATGGAGGCGGGGGCCAGTTTTAATGAGTCAATTGATATTTACGTGCGCGAAACACCCCGCAGTCCGCTCACCGAAGAACTTAATTCCGTTGCCAGTTCAATGCGCATGGGTCGTACACTCAATGAGGCCTTGAATGATTTCGAGAAAAGAACAACGGTTGAAGACATACTTGGTACACTGCGTGCGGTCAAGCAGGGGGTGCGGATGGGAACACCGCTTTCAGTCGTGCTAAAAGACCAGGCAGAAATTCTTCGGTTCAGGAGAAGCCAGTCGGCCGAAAGAGTCGCTGAAGAAATGAAAATAAAAATGCAGGGGCCGGCTATGCTGATGATGATTTCGGTTCTATTATTAATATTGGGCCCGGCGTTCCTCGAAATGTTCGGCAGTGGGGTAATTTGATTATGGTCCACAGTGAGACAATCCAGAAACCAGAAGTTAAAGTTATAGCTGGTACCGCCACGCCCAAGAAGCTGAAGTTGACTCAAAGCGTTCATAGTTTGGGTTCAAGCGAAGATTCTGACATTAGAGTTACCGGCAATAAAGTGTCAGCACAGCATGCGACGATAGAGTTTGAGCAAGCTAGTGGAGACTGGTTAATCCGCAATAAAAGTAGCCATGGCGTTCTGGTGAACTCAAAACCGGTTGATGTCGCCAAGATAAAACCCGGCGATCATATTCAAATAGGTGAATCACTCCTGTTGGAGTTTTCCGGTAAGGTAGTCAGTAAAAAGACGGACAAAGCCAAGGGTTCAACCGCGGGCGCAAAACCATCATCTCGTAAAATGCTGTTATATATTGCCGGTGGCGTGTATGCGCTGGCGATGGTGGCTGTGATTATGTTTTTTAGTGCGAGTGGAAGCGAGTCGGACAGTAATGATATAACGTCAGATTATCTGGTAGAGGTACTGGAATCAACTCGCACGCATTTAACCGAGCTCTCAATAGCGGATTCTGACAAGGAGTCTGCCGTTGGAAATATGCGCAGTAAAGGTCTTTATTATCAAATTTTGTATGCGGGAAATACCGCTGATAAACAGAAATATATTGATGAATTAGTTGCCGAACTGGATGGTCGTGTTTTCCAGGCGTGGTTATTTGAGGCGCAGGGAGATTATCCCCGCGCTCTGAAGGAGTATCGCGAAATTGAGCAAATAGTGCCTGATGTGAGGGCGCCAATTACCAAGGTTGCGATTTGGAGATTATCAGAGATTCAGTCTCGATAAAGACGAAAGAGTAAGTATTAAACATGAAAAATGATCGTTATAAGCACTTAGATGAGTTTTCCCTTGGTAGTTATCACTGCAGCCATGCGCGCGATAGCGCCAGTGCCTGCCTGGTACGATTCAAGACGGCACCTGCATCGGCACTGGGTGATAGCCAGCTTCAGACACAGCTGAAAAACCAGGCTGCAAGTTATGAAGGTCTCGATCATCCCGGCATCGTGGGATTACATCATTACTATGAGCAGGGTGAGCTCAGCGAGTCTGCGCATTTAATCACCCTGGCACTGGATGGCGATATTAAGCAGTTGTTTTCAGTGGAATCCCTTTCTCTGGATGCAAAGCTGGAGCTGTGCCGCCAGCTATTGCAGAGTTTGAACCATTGCCACCAAAACGGATTGTTGAATTTGCAGCTATCTGATCAGTCTTTGGAAATATCAGGGGACTACCAGATTCTGAAAATCGCGGACCTGGGAATAGGCTCTGACCAAATTGGCGAATTAGCACTGGAGCCCGATTATCAATACGCCGCGCCCGAACTTTTCGACCCCGCAGCTGAGGTCGGCCCGAGCGCTGATGTCTACAGTGCTGGGCTGCTGTGTTTGAAAATATTATGCGGGGCCACTGCATACCAGAACCTGTTGAAAGATATCTTTAGTGGCTCATCTGAGTCTCCGGATAAGGAAAGGTTTTTGAACTGGCACCTGGACATGTCCAGAGAACTTCCAGCCTATGATCAGAACCTGGTGCCGCTCCCTGAAGCGATATACAGCGTCATTCGGATAATGTGCGCCAAGCGAAGTAGCGATCGATATAGAGACATTAGTGAAGTTATTGCTGCATTCGCCCGGGCTACCGGATCCAGCAGTTGGCAAGAACAGGTGCTTACTCCTATGGCGCCCGAGGCTCTGGTGTTGGAGCCCATCAAGCCGGGCAAAAAGACTTGGACATATGCGGTCGTCGGGGGCGTACTCGCTATAGTCATAGGCGCAGTGGGCTTCTTTATGCTTCGACCCGCCGACATGTCGGTGTTGGACGATGAGGTCGCTGCAGCGCAAGCGGCGAGAACCGCGGCTGAGCTGGCAGGGGCTCAGGTGTTGTCCATCCCTGAATATACGAAGGGGGGCGAGCTGTATGCCTTGGCGAAAACGAACTACGACAAGGGGAATGTAAGCGAGACGTCAGGCTATTTGAGCGAAGCTACAGCGGCTTTCAATGCGTCGCTGCCGGCAACGGCAACTGCGCTGAAGCTCAGTCTCACCCAAAACATGGATAACGCGACGCAGTACGTTGATCGGTTGCGTCCCGATGGCGCTGCTTCTTTGCTGGATGTGTTGAGTTCTCAGTATCAGAAGCTGGATGAGCAGGTGGGCAGTGACTCCTATAAGATCATTCGCACCGCAGAGGCAGAAGCTGTCGCAAACCTGAGGGATGGGCTCGCCACCCTGCCTGTATATTTTGAAGTGGGCAGTACCCGAGAGGAGGTGGACGAAGCTATAAATGACTGTATGACATATTCCTCCGACTGTCCTGAAAGCTGGTATGAGACAGAATTGCTCAGGGAGAGATTACTCAGGCCTTTTGAATTGGATAATACCGAAGTCAGTGTCGCACAGTTCAGGGAGTTTACCGGTGCGACAGGCTACAAGTCGATGGCTGAAACCATGGGCTACAGCTATGTTTATGATGGTCAGGAAAATAATAAACAAGAGGGCCTATCGTGGCGCTCGCCCTTTTCCGACGCTGAACCTGCTGCTGAACTACCGGCAATGCATATAAGTGTTGACGATGCTAAAGAGTATTGTGCGTGGGCGGGAAAACGGCTGCCAACAGAATCGGAATGGGAGTTTGCATCTCGCGGTCCCGATCGTAACGCTTATATCTGGGGCAACACCTGGGATTCGGCTAACGTTCCCGATTTTGGCTCGGACCAGCCTTCGGTTGTCAGTGAGGCAGCGCAAGGCGGTTTTT
This sequence comes from Halioglobus sp., assembly GCA_047626655.1. GTDB lineage: Bacteria > Pseudomonadota > Gammaproteobacteria > Pseudomonadales > Halieaceae > JBALVT01. Next base: position 16,824 of record JBLHSI010000011.1, on the reverse strand, counting down.
TCCCTGGCCTGACCGGGCTCACGGGAAATGTATGGGAATGGGTCACATTGGATGGCGACAGCGCAGGATTGAAAGGTGGGTCATTTCTGGAGTCTGCCCCGACAAACCTTCGTTCGGCTGCCAGACGTGACGAGGCCATGGATGTGGTTAATTCCGATGACGGTTTTCGGTGTGCTAAATCAGTGGAACGTTGGCCAGAAAATCGCGGTGGGCAGAAGCTTACCGAAGCAGTTCAGGCGCAGCCCGCGGGCTAAATATGTTTAGGAGAGTTTTAGCAGTGAGTAATTTGACCCGTATTTCTAGTGTGCTGTTAGTGGCAGCGTGCCTGATTCCCTTGCAGGCTGTGGGTGGCATAAATGATTTTCTCGAAGCGGGTGAAACAATCACTTCAACTAAAGATACCGTACAAGGTGTTGTGGAAGATATGGGGGAACTCGGCAGTGACGCGAGTTCGGCTGCGGATGCAGTTAAAGGCGACGTTAACAGGGAAACTTCTGAAGGCAGCGAAATATCGACGTGGCGGATAAAGCCCGACAGCAGCAGATCTGTTTCCGGGTTAGAGAGTTACTATGCGGGGTTGGATGCACAGATAGCGTCCTGTCGGGGCGAGCGAGATGCGACGATTAGAGAGGGGTATCAACGTCTTTATAACGACTATCTTGACCAGTTAAAGAAACGTAGTGGCGCGCGCGATGCATCCTATGAAAATGCCTCGAGCTCACGAGATATCTTTTTCGGTTTGTATGACCAATTGTATAGTTCGATGAGCTTACAGTATGCCAATGAGGGCAAGAACTGCAGTAGCCCGACCCGAGCGCAGCTGTTCGACCAGTTGGCTCAGGCGATGACACCTTTTCTGGCAGCGACACAACAAACAGTCAGTCCCGAGGGTGAAATAATGCGCTCATGGCATTTAGTGCCGGGTCAGGCCAACTTCTATGGGCAAGAGGGCAGCTTCGCGACGTTTGATGCCTATATTAGCGCATGCACAGGCAGCAGAGATCCAACTGTAAGAAATACCTACAGACGGCTTTATGATGAGGATATCGAGGGCATCAGGGTGGAAGTGGACGATGAAGAGTCCCCTATCGTGCAACACGCGGTTGAAATGCGGGATATTTTTGCGTCGACCTACGGTCAGCTCTATAAGGCCAGACTTGACGCGTTTTCCAACAACAAAGAGAAATGTGTTCAGTCTGATCGGGACAAGCTATTTCTAGCGATAGAGCAATCTTTAGGGAATAGACTGGCAATCGAATAATTTACCAGCCAGGTAGGACAAAACGTGCGGCCGCACAAATTATGCCGGGCCCTTGGTCAAAGATCTCCCGGCTAAACGCATCATCACTGTTAGTCACGAAATCATCCTCCTTGTTTATTTGCTGGCACCCTAAATTAGGGGTGGCTGGCGATTCTCTATTTTGGTGTGCACGAGTCTGGTAGTATTTAGTGCGCTCAATAAAAGGGACTGTAAAATCCGATGAACCGTACTATGAAAGCCATACTCACAACGGGCAATGGAGGCTATGACAAGCTGGTGTATAGCAATGTCCCGATGCCCAAGATTAATGACGGTGAGGTGCTGGTAAAAGTGCTCGCCGCAGGCATGAATAATACCGAGATAAATACACGGCTTGGTTGGTATTCTTCCGCTGTTACCGGTTCCACTGAAATGACGTCGGATGACGGTGGGCTGGAGAAAATGGGCGAGGCCGAAGGTGCCTCAGGAGGATGGAACGAGCAGACTCCATTTCCCTTTATACAAGGAACGGATTGTTGTGGTGTGGTGGTTGAATGTGCGCGGGATGTAGATAGCCAGCTAATGGATAGGCGTGTTTTAGTTCGGCCGTGCATACGCGCGGAGGGTTTTAGCTCTCTGGATAATATTTGGATGGGGTCTGATTTTGATGGGGCCTTCGCAGAATATGTGAAAATACCTGCCAGTGAAGCGTTTCCCGTCGACTGTGATTGGACCGATGCAGAGTTAGGTGCTATTCCCTGTGCTTATGGTACTGCTGAAACCATGCTTCTTCGAGCAAATGTTAAAGCCGGTGAAACGGTTTTGATTGCGGGTGCGTCGGGTGGCGTTGGTTCTGCAGCGGTGCAGTTAGTGAAACGACGTGGTGCAAAAATAATAGCCATTGCAGATAAAGCAAAGCACGCAAAAATGGCGGAATTTGGTATAGATGTTTTGTTAGATCGCTCTGCCGATTTACTAGGCGAGTTGGGCGAAAGCTCGGTAGATGTGGTGGTGGATAATGTCGCTGGGAGCAACTTTCCCAGTATGATAAAGCTCTTGAAGCGGGGCGGTAGGCTGGTGTCATCAGGCGCTATTGCAGGCCCTATTGTGAGTTTTGATATGCGAGATATGTACCTAAAAGATATTAGTATCATTGGCAGTACTGCATGGGATGAGCCGGTGTTTCCAAATCTTGTTAGATACATCGAGCAAGGCGAAATATGCCCAAATTTTGTAAAGACATTTCCTTTATCTGCTATCGTTGAGGCTCAGCAAGAATTTCTAACGAAAGAACATATTGGAAAATTTGTGCTGGTTCCCGCGCATAGCACATGCTAGATACGCTACTTTGGCAGCCTAAAACCACACCGCAACAATGGTGTGAAGGTATGCCCTGCATAGAAATATTTTCTGGCATCACTCTAGATCAGCCCTCATCAACGTTTCTTGTGTATCTATTAGGTGGCTTATGGCTGTGGGTCGCATGGCGGTTCTGGCAGGTAAAAGAAGGCCACCAAAGTAAAAAATGGTGGAGCATATCTATGCTGTTTGGCGGTATTGCTGCTCTTTGCGCGGGCACTAGCTATCAAGCCTTTGGCTATGAGCTTAAATGCAGTGGGCAAGAATTTTGTAGGTGGACAAGTGGTTGGGAAATTGCCTATTTAATGCTGCAGCAAGTTAGCTTGAACGCTTTGTTGATAGCTGTCGCCTACTCATGCACTACCGGAGCTTGGCAACGATGTTTGATTATGTATTCCTATGCGACTGTTGCTATTCATTGGGCTATTACGATTATAGGGGTTGTTATTGCCCACAAATTTATGATCTCTTTTGAGTTATTGGTGTTGTTTTCATCGCCAGTATTTTTGGTGCTTTTTGCCCTAAATTGTTACCGGTATATACAGTATAAGCAGCCAATGGATTTGGCGCTGCTTGGCGTGTGGATAATATTGACTATCACCAACGCCGCCTATTTTGCCTATATGCTACTAGGCGTAACGCAAACACTGTGGGCACAGGGAATCTGGTTTTCTGACAATGATCTCTTACATGTGTTGATGATGGTGTGGGTGCTGTATATACGGCTGGTTGTTTTACCTAAAGTGGAAGACGCGTCTTCTGGCGCTCTGTAACTTTTAATCTGTATGCAGGCCACGAATGCTGGCGTGGCGACACCTGGTTCCTTCTAAGGCCGCCATAAAATCTTGAATTATTTTATTCAGGATGGAGCAGCTTGTCCCGCGTCCTGCCTTAGCCGTCGGTTATACTTTACTATCTGGTACAGGACTTTGAGTTTTCTGAAAAAGGAACCAGCTTCGATCGACTCCAGCATATTCGCTGGAAAAATGCTCGTATAGGTGGGTATATCGTGGGTAGATCGAATTTCCTCTAGAGAATTATCCCAATGATTTTCCCACTCTATATCCATCATGACCGGTGTTTCCCGCCCGTGCTGCCATGCCTCGTTGATAATCTGCATTAAGATAGTAAAACCCCGGGGCTCCTTGAACGTGCTGATGGACATGACGGCGGCCAGGAACATGGATGAGTAATTGTGCCCAAACTGCGCCAGCTGGAACGCTGAAATCGCAATTTCATTTGAGGAAGTGGTTTCATAGCCCGCAACGAGGTGCCAGACATCATGCATCTGCAATATGCGGGCATTCAAATAGTGCAGGGAATGAGGGAGTTCGCTCAGTGCAATGGCGTCACGGTCGAGAACCTCGGGGTCATAACCATTTTCGATGATCATATGATGCAGTGACCGTCCCAGGCTATTTTCAGGACAACTGCCCAGCGCCGTGATGTCTGTATGTCCTGGGATAGGGTTGGTCAGCGCGGCGGCTGCACCCGGATGCTTACAGGCGTGATCGTTGGCAATTTCGCCAAAATCAGGATGGAGGGCGGCCCCCAGGGATGCCACGGCGACGGTAATAGTCAGAGCGTCATAACCTTCACCTGGGCCGTCGACGACCGCCCAGAACGCCTCCCAGAAACTGTCTGTGATAGGTGCTTCCGGCAATCCTTTGGGTACTTCAGGTGTAGGCCCGTAACCGAGCCAGGCCGAGGCAATATTATCGCAAACGGAATTGGTAGCGTCTGGGCAGGAATAGGCCGCCCAAGCCATAACCGCAGATAACTTCAAACGTCCCTCGGGGCCGCCACATTTGGCTTCAGTCACTGCCGCACGGATGGCATCACCGTCCATCCTGCCGGTGATGTGCTGAAGTCTTTCTCTATCTGTCATGATCTGCCTCCTGACTACACGTTAAGGGGTGGGCTATCTATTTCACCCCTCAAGCAGCTTCTCGAACATATTATGCGCTAAAGTATATGACTTATAAGATAGATGACCAGAACCCGTATTTCAACCACGGCGCAGGGACGACTGACCATGCTTGCAAAATTACTTACTGCCATTGGCGCGCTGATGATCGTACTTTGTAGCACCCTTTGGTGGTCTTACAGCGAAACAATTGCGAGTGTAACCGTCACAGAAAAGGTAATTGTGCTCACCTACGATGATGGCCCCAATCCACCGCATACCCAGGCCATGCTCGAGACACTGGATCAATATGGGGTCAAAGCTACGTTCTTCCTGAAAGGCCAAAACGCACAAGCTTTTCCTGAGCTTGTTCAAGCCATCGCAAAGGCTGGGCATGAAATCGGTAATCACAGCTACTCCCACCAAATGATGATGGGGACCTCAAAATCTGCCGCAATAGAGGAGCTTGTGCGTACCAACAAAATCCTCGAAAGCATAACCGGCTTGCAGCCGCGTCTCTTTCGGCCGCCCTATGGTGCTCAGGGCCCGGGGGTAAAGCTAGCGCTGGAGCAGCTACAAATGACATCCATACTGATGAGTGGTCACGGATCAGATTGGGAGCACACCGTCCCCGCATTGATTGCGAATGAGGTTCTTGAGTCTGTGCAGCCGGGAGGTATTGTTCTGTTGCACGATGGTCACGGCGATGTAGACAGCCCGGCCAGCCAGGCGAGTCGTGCGGCCAGTGTGGTCGCCACGGGCACCATTATCGAATCACTGAGCGCTCAGGGTTATCGCTTCGTCACTGTGGGCGAGCTATTGCAACTCGCAGATTTAAGCCGCGACTAGAGGTCAGTTGGGCCGCTCTTTCTCGCGCCGAGAAAGTAGGTTTTTCAGTCCCTTTATCCAGGCCAGCAACGGCCCGGTTTGCGCTTGCCACAACGATTCAATTTTTTCACCGGATGACAAGCCGGTGGGAGGATATTCGTCTACTGCGGGATGATAATAGCTGCCGAAGGCCATATCAAAAATGGGCAGCCAGATGGAAAAATTAGTGTCCCGATGTTGTGGTAATTTTGAATGATGTATCCAGTGATACTGAGGCGTGGAGAAAAATGGTAGCAATCGGTGCAGCCAATCAATCCTGACGTTGGCATGAATAAAGTAATCCCAGAGCGCCAAGAAAAAGCCGCCAGCCACTACAGCAAGAATGGTCTGCGGAGCCTGTGTGACGTCAAACACTAGACCGATAGTCAGTCCCCTCACCAAAGCCTGTCCCGCCGGTTCCAGGAAATGCGAGCGGTAAATAGTGGTGGTATTTAGGTTCTCATCGCTGTGATGAAGTTTATGCAACTCCCACAGTATGGGAATTTTATGCTGCATACGGTGCCACCAGTAATACCAGAAATCGCCCAGGAAACAGGCGGTAAAAAATATCACAGCGCCCTGCAGCAGAAGATCGATTGCGGGTAAGCCAACAGAGAGTTCTATCGTGGAAAGTTCCAGACTGGGCAGGCCAATCCAGCGAGCTACACTGATGGTAAACAGAGTGATTAACGCGGCAAATACAGGCGCCAACAATACGTTGGCGAAGGTGATTTTCCAGTTTAGCCAATAGTTTGAGTTGGGCGGGCGTTGTTTGACTGGGGTAAGTTTCTCAAGCAGTAAGAAAAATGGCCAAGTGATAAGCAGGGAAAGATGGGCCATCAGAATAATGAAAAACGCGCCCGCAGCCAGCGCGGTGTATTCAGTTAGTAATGACTGCATAACTGTACCTCGTTACTTTTTTGAACCTGCCCAACCAATAGTATTGGCATGATTAACTTCACTATCCCGGTATTGTGCTACGCTTTCACTAATAAAAAATATCATGAGGAAGCTGGTTATGCACGATCTTGTCATTCGCGGTGGAACATTGGTCGACGGTTCGGGTAATGCCGAATTTGTTGCAGATTTGGCAATCGATGGGGATACCATTGTAGCGATTGGTGAAAAACTTCCGCCTGGGAAGGAGGAAATTGATGCCAGCGGTAAGATCGTCATTCCCGGTTTCGTGGATATACACACCCACTACGATGGCCAGGCGACCTGGGATGCTGAGATGGCGCCCTCCTCCTGGCATGGCGTCACTACTGTTGTTATGGGTAATTGTGGGGTTGGTTTCGCGCCCGCCAAACCGGACAAGCACGATTGGTTAATTGGCCTGATGGAAGGTGTGGAGGATATTCCGGGTACCGCTTTGGCTGAAGGTATGAGCTGGGGATGGGAGACTTTTCCCGAGTATCTCGATGAGTTGGAAAAGCTGCCTCGCACAATCGATGTTGGAACCCATGTTCCACACGGTGCAGTGCGGGCCTACGTTATGGGCGATCGTGGTGCTGCCAACGAGGCCCCTACCGAGGATGATATTAATGCCATGTCTGCCATTGTAGAGGATGGGCTCAGAGCCGGAGCACTCGGGTTTTCAACATCCCGCACCGTGTTGCATAAATCTATAGACGGCGTATTGGTGCCGGGCACTACGGCCACCCGGGAAGAATTACTGGGTATTGGTCGCGCCATGGGGCGCGTTGGTCACGGCGTGTTCGAGATGGCGAGTGACCTAAAGCGGGAGTGGAACGAGTTTCAATGGATGGGCGACCTCAGTCGCGAAACCGGCTTGCCGGTCACATTCGCCGCCCTGCAATCAGCCGCGCATGAAATGCCACTGGCCGAGCAGATATCGTCTATGCGCGAGGAGAATCGCAAGGGCGCGAACATCATTGCGCAGATTGCTTTGCGGGGTAACGGCATCATCATGGGCTGGCGCACGACGGTACACCCGTTCCTGTTTAAGCCCGCCTGGGGTGAGATTGCCTTACTGCCGTGGGAGGAACAACTGGAACAGCTGCAGGATCCACAGTTTAAGGCGCGACTGCTCGCACAAGACAGCATCGTGATGGAAGCCTCCGACATTGCTGCATTGCTGGAACTGGTGCAATCTGGCTGGTTCACCCAATATGAAATGGGGGCAGACTTTAATTACGAACCGACCAGTGCAGAAACAATACTGGCTAGGGCTGAAGCTGCGGGTCTCCCGCCTGAAGAATACGCATACGATACGATGCTCGCCAATGAAGGCGAGGGCTTTATTTATTTTCCTGTGCTCAATTACGCGGATGGCAATCTTGATTTCCTGTCCGAGTTACAGGCCTCGAAAGACTGTGTTAATTCTCTATCAGATGGTGGTGCGCACTGCGGAACCATTTGCGACGCTGCCTCCCCCACCTTTATGTTGCAGCACTGGGTGCGTGATCGGCAGAGGGGGCGCATAGGCTTGCCGCTTGCCGTGAAGCGACAGTGCCGTGAGACGGCGTTGGTGTATGGCCTTGAGGACAGAGGTATATTAGCGCCGGGATATCTTGCCGACATCAATGTTATCGATTTGGATAATATTGAGCTGGGCAGTCCGTGGATGGCCTTTGATTTGCCTGCCGGTGGCAAGCGTTTATTGCAGAAGGCGGAGGGCTACACCGCTACTATCAAATCGGGGCAGGTCACATTCCGCAACGGAGTTATGCAAGGCCCCACACCGGGTGGAGTTATCCGCGGTCCCAAAGCGGTTCCGGCCTAGGGCACTAAAGCGTTAACTAAAATCACCCTGCACCAGGCGTTTTTATGTTGAAGAAATTTCTGCTGGGCCTGCTGGCCGTCATCATTATAGGGGCCTGCTGGATCTGGTTTAACGGAGGCAGTGAGCTGTATGCGCTGCAGCGAGCGACGGCACCAGAAACCGCACCGGCCGACTACCAACTACAGGATGACAGTCGGGTGGCGGTTCCGGTACCCCAACCTCAAGTAACTCAGGCATACAGTGCGCTGAAAAATGTCTACTGGGGCGACCTACATGTTCATACGGTCGAAAGTTTTGATGCCGTATTATTTGGTACCACCCTCACCGTCGAGGATGCCTACCGGTTTGCAGGCGGCGACAGCTTGCGTAGTAATGGTGGTGAATTGATGCAGCTGTCTCGACCGTTGGACTTTGTTGCTATCACAGACCATGCAGAAGGCTTTGGCTTGCGTACACGCTGTGCGGACGATGATCTCTCCATGGCAGAAAAAGTGCATTGTTGGCTAATGGAAACACCGAATGTAATGACCTTTCTGATGCTAGCAGCAGCTGCCAATGCGCCGGAAGATCAGCCGATGGAGGCAATGCATGAAGGCGTGTACCGCAACAGAGAGCGCCAATCACCCAGCTCGTCCGCTATCCCCATCTGCAAGCTGGATAAAAACGATTTGGACCGCTGCTACCGTGACGCCTTAGATGACTGGGCCAGATATAAATTGCTGGCTGACCAGTTTAATCAGCCGGGCGTGCTTACGACTTTTTCGGCCTATGAGTACTCTCCGCCATTACCGGCTTCGGGTAAGCATCATCGCAACGTTATTTTCAATGGCACAACGTTACCTAGTCATGCGCTGTCCTATTTTGATGTGGGCAATGCGATCGACTTGTGGAGTCAGCTAGAAAAAGACTGCGATAGTGAATGCGATTTTTTCACCATTCCGCACAACATGAACAAAGGCTGGGGTTTGTTCTACAGCCCTTATACTTGGGAGGGGAAGGCTTATGATGCCCAGGGGTGGAAACTGCGGCAGCGCCGGGAACCGCTGGCGGAAATCTATCAGGTGAAAGGTGCTTCGGAGTGCGCCCTGGGGGTTGGCGCGGCAGATGAGGAATGCGGATTCGGTCAAGTACTAGAGCCCTGTAAACCCGGACAGGAGACCGGCTGCGCTTTCAAAACCAGCTTCGCACGGCAGGGCTTGAAAATTGGTCTGCAGCTGAAACAAGAGCTGGGATTCAACCCGCTGGCCTTTGGTCTGATCGCATCCACAGATACGCATAATTCCAACCCTGGCGATACGGAAGAATGGGACTTTGTCGGCAAGGTGGCCGCGGCAACGTCTCCCGCCGCGCGACGGATTCGAGAGTGGCCGGGACGTGAGCCCTATCAATCCACTCTCCAGTTTCATACATCCGGTGGTCTGACAGGAGTATGGGCGCAGGAGAATACGCGTGATGCAATCTTCAGCGGCATGCGTAGAAAAGAAGCTTACGCTACCTCGGGACCGAGGATAGCGCTACGATTTTTTGCAGGCTGGAACTTCGATGAGACAGTCATCGACAAACATGACGCCATTGCTCTCGCTACTGCGGGCGGCGTACCCATGGGCGGTGTGCTGCAACCGGCAAAGGCCCACACCAAGAGCCCAACTTTTCTAGTATGGGCGATGGCCGACTTGATGAGTGCACCCTTACAGCGTATCCAAATAGTGAAGGGCTGGATTGATGCCGGCGGCAACACCCATGAAGTTGTGCGTGATATCGCTTGTGCCGATGAACTTGAGGTCGACCCACTAACGGGGCGCTGTCCCGATAACGGTGCCGGTGTAGATCTCAGGAACTGTAAAGCCACCGGCGATAGGGGTGCGGCGGAGTTGTCCGTCACATGGAAAGACCCTCATTATCAAGCAGCGCAAGATGCTTTTTACTATGCGAGAGTGCTACAAAATCCAAGCTGCCGCTGGTCAACTTACGATGCCCTGCGATTGGGTATAGAGCCGCCGGCTCACGTGCCTGCAACGATACGAGAGCGGGCTTGGTCGTCGCCAATTTGGATTGAAACTACATCGGAGCCAAGCTTATGAGCATAAGAGACCTTACTTGCCTGCTGGGGATAGCGTTCGCTCTAGCCGGTTGTGGTGCTTCGGTTCCCGACGACTTGCACGCCCGCTCGCGCGATCAGCCAAAATGGTTCGAAGATGCAAAGCTGGGTATTTTTATTCACTGGGGCTTGCCATCTGTGCCCGCATTTGCCGCAGGAGATCCACTGCAGTCCGGGGAGCTGGAAGAGATACTGCTGGGCGATGATACTCGCAGCGAGCTGCCGTATTCCGAATGGTACTTGAACTCGAAGGCCTACCCCAATAGTGAGACAGCGCTGTTTCATCGCCAGCAATATGACGATGCCCCCTACCGAGACTTTCAGCCGAGCTTTGAAAAGAATGTTAATGAGGGCTGGGACCCGAAAGCCTGGGCTGCGCTGTTTGAGAAAAGTGGAGCCCGCTATGTCGTGCTGGTCGCCAAACATCATGACGGTTATTCCTTGTGGCCAACCGATGTCGAAAACCCCAACAGAGCGCAGTGGCATTCTCCACGCGATCTTGTCGGGGAGTTGGCGCAAGCAGTGCGGGCCAGAGGGATGCGTTTTGGCATTTATTACTCCACCGGTCTGGACTGGAGTTTTAAAATGGTGACCGAAGGAGACTTTGTGAGTGACGTTATGCGTTCGGCACCTGCCAGTGAGGCTTACGCGGATTATGCTTACGATCAGTCGATTGAATTAATTGATCGTTATAAGCCGGCGGTGTTCTGGGCCGATATTGGCTACCCATCCAAGGGTAGTCTGGGGGGGTTGTTCAAACATTATTTCCAGCAGGTGCCAGATGGTGCTGTGAATGATCGTTGGGGTTCGGTTGATGTACTGGGCCAGATCGCAGAGTGGCCGGGTGGCGCCTGGGTATTGAAAACCTTAGCTGCATGGATGCTGGAAGACCAGCCCAGCGATATCTTCGATGACCCCAAGCGGCTTGGCTTTAAAACTACCGAATACAGCAACTTGTCTGATACTGCCCCGTTTAAATGGGAGTCGACGCGCGGTCTAGGCGGGTCTTTCGGTTTTAACCGTAATGAGACAAGCGCAGACATGCTAACCGGTGGTGAGTTGATTACTTACCTCGTAGATACGGTAGCCAAAAATGGCAACGTGCTAATCAATGTTGGGCCCGACAGTTATGGGGCGATACCCGCAATTCAGCAGGCGCCGCTGGGCGAGTTGGGTGACTGGATGGAACTCAATGGAGAGGCTATCTACAGCACTCGGCCATGGCAACGCTTTAACAATAAGATCGGTCGTGAGCTGCGCTACACCGAATCAGATGAAGCGTTGTATGCAATAGTGATCGGCGCGGTTGCACAGCAGTTCACGGTTGAGCACCCCGGCATAGCGTTTTCTGGGGTAGAGGTGTTAGGTGCTAAGGTCCTGGCCGTCCGTGAACTTTCAGGCAGTTTGGAGTTGGAATTGAACAAAGCCATTTCCGGTGCTGCTGTAGTGGTTCGCTATCTAAAAAAGTAGCCTCCGAACTAAACCTCAGACCTTTTAAGCTTGCTGACTCGCCGCAGTCGCCAATGGTATAGAGTCAGCAGATACGTTACATACGCCTTTTTCCAGAGAGACGGACTCTCGATCAACTCGAGCAAGTTTGTTGGGAATACGCTAGCGTAAGTGGTAATTCCCTGCTCAGAGCGAATTGCCTCCAGTGACTTGTTCCATTCGTTTTCCCATCTAATGTCCATCATTTCAGGGGTTTGGCGGCCGTGCTGCCAGGCCTCCGAGATGATCTGAAGAATGATGGCGAAACCCCGGGGCTCTTTGGTCACGCTCATTGTCATACCTACCGTAAGAAACATGGCAGAGTAATTGTGGCCAAATTGAGCCAGTTGAAATGATGAGATCGCGATTTCATTGGAAGAGGTTGTTTCGTAGCCGGCAACCAAATGCCAGACATCGTGCATCTGCAGTATTCGCGCGTTCAGGTAATGCAGAGAATGTGGCATGGAAGAAAGCTTTATGGCCTCCCGATCAAGAACCTCGGGGTCGTAACCATTGTCTATAATCATCGTGTAAAGCGATAGGCCGAGACTGCCGTCGGGACAGTGCTCTAGGGCCGCAATGTCGGTATGCCCGGGTACTGGATTGCTAAGCGAAATTGCTGCGCCTTTGTGTTGGCGAGCGCTGTTCTCGGCGATTGGCACAAAATCCGGATGCAGGGCATCTGCCAGGGCTGCGACGGCCACGGTAATGGTAAGGGCATCGTAGCCCTCCGGTGGGCCCTCAACAACCGCCCAAAACGCTTGCCAAAAGCTTGCTGGCAATGGGGCCTCCGGTAATCCCAATGGAATCTCAGGTGTGGGTCCACTACCTAGCCAGGCAGAAGTTATATTGTCGTATACAGCGGTGGTTGCATCAGGGCAGGAATAAGCGACCCATGCCATCACTGCCGCAAGTTGCAACTGGCCAGATTTTTCACCGCGCTTGACTGATGTCACCGCGTTGGCAATTGTACTTGCGTCCATGCGGCCCGTGGTCTCTTGCAGTTTTAGTTGGATAGACATGGTCACCTCTCAACACTTGCTAGTTACAGTATCTCTCGCATTGGTCGACTGTGATTGTGTGTGATAAATTGACAGCTGTCAATTTTAAGCTATAGTGATGAGGTAGCTTGTCAGTACTTATGCTTGGCTTCTATAATTTAGTATTAGTACGTGAGGTAAAACAACCGTGGTAACAAGAGCAAGGGGTCGACCGCCGCAGGGCTTTGTTGTGTCAGACGAAGTACTGTTAGATGCGGTATTACAGGCTTTCGGTGAAAATGGCTACGATGGCTCATCAATGCGTGAAATTGCCAGACGCTTCAACATCAGTCATAACTTGATGCCGCAGCGCTTTGGCTCGAAAATGAAGCTTTGGCATGCTGCTATTGACCATGGTTTTAGTCGCTTACAGGAAGATTTAGAACACGAGGCGCTTTCTCTGGGAGACGATGAAGTGGAGATTCTTCGCGGTTTGATCGGCTATTTTATCGAGGCCAATGCGCTGCACCCTTCTCTTCTGCAAATTATCAATCAGGAAGCTAGTCTACCCGGACCTCGACTGGACTATCTGTTTGATAGATACATTAAGCCTGCTCGCGACTTTGGTGATGCGTGGCTGACGCGCTTGGCCGAGCAAGGCAGGATAGCCCCTGTTTCCGTCAGCCTAATGTATTTCCTGATGACACACGGCGCAGGCGGCATGTTTGCGTTGCCTGAACTAAGCCGACGTCTAACAACGGGCGCTAGAGGCTATAGCCCTGGCACTATAAAAGAACAGGTAGAAAACGCTGTTAGCGTCATTTTTGATGGAGTGATACCTCGTTAGCACTCAAGCATTGTGATGAGAGGGCTTCGGCATTAAATTGACAGTTGTCACCAGGTAAACCAAACTGCAAGCGTGTTATGGGAAATGGAGTGGTGAAGATGCAATCGATTAAAGACGATATTGTGACGCAAATTGAGGTTATGGGTGGCCGTCACGATGAGGCATCAATTTATGGCGGCCCGGTTGGGGATGTTGGGCTGACTGGTGGCCCCGGCAGCCTCTCATGGGAAATCAATGGTGATCTTGCCAGTGTTAGTGGAGCGGGGGTGGCTGCCATCCTGATGGAGGTGTTGCACCCCTCGGTAATGCACGGCGTCTTTACCCAATCGTCCTATCGAACCGACCCCACCACACGCTCTCGCAATACCCTGGGTTATGTCTTGCGCTCTACTTTTGGCAACACTAAAGCCGCCACCGCGGTTATTGCAAAGGTAAAACACGTGCACGGATATGTTAACGGTACACGGGAGGATGGCGTCGAGTATCGCGCGCTGGATCCGGTGCTACTCGCTTGGGTTCATACCTGTATTCCCTGGGGGATTATGATGGCCTTTGACCGTTACAATCGCCCTTTGAGTCGAGCAGAAAAAGATCAGTATCTTAAAGAGCAAGCTATTGTTGGCCGCATGGGCGGCGCCGCGGGGGTACCTGAAACCGTTTCTGAACTGGAAGACTATGTTGAGCGTATGCGCCCACTAATGGCCTATAACGACCAGACACGGCAGTTTGTAGACTTTTTACTGGGGACCAGCGGTGACTTTGAAACCACACGGCGACAGCGGTTTGAGTCTTGGATGGGGTTGCAGGGTGCCATGGCGATGATGCCCGACTGGGCACGTAAAATGACAGGAACGACTCATTCGAACATTGCCGAACGGTTCTTGTTTAGGCCCAACGAAAAATTAAAGAGCAAGGTTGTTCGCTGGGCGGTTGGGGAAATGCCCTGCAAGACCATGGCCCTGGCAAGAGTGGCGGGCACCAGCGCAGCGATGGTGAATCAACAAGAACAGGAAGCGAGTGTCTCTTTGACCTAGGCTATACTTAACAATAGCACTGCTTTGCAGGGCATCGAAACTGACGTTAATGACAATAAAAATAAACGCAGGAATTTGAGCTATGGCTGAAAACAACTCCTTTAGATGGGCTTCATTGGGCATACTCGTGTTGAGCCAGAGTATCCTTCCGGCGCAAGCCCAGGTGGTATCAGAAGGGCCCTTAGTCCTAGAGGAACTCATCGTCACTGCGCGCAAGCGCGAGCAAAACTTGCAGGATGTAGCTGTGGGGGTTTCACTCCTATCCGGCAAAGCGCTGGCAGAGGCTCAGCTACAAAACGCAGCTGAGCTGACCGCCTTGGTCCCCACCCTTAATCTGCAAGCAAGCTCCGGTCCTGGAACGTCCTCCTTCAATATACGTGGTATCGGCACCCGCTCGTTTGCAGCCGGTGTTGAGCCGAGTGTCTCAACAATGCTGGATGGTGTCGTCATGGCGAGCTCTGGTATGTCCTTCATTGACTTGGTTGATATTGAACGGGTGGAGGTTTTACGTGGCCCTCAGGGCACCCTCTACGGGAAGAATGCCTCTGGTGGCGTTGTGCATATGATTACCAGTGACCCTACGCAAGCACTATCGGGAGTCGTTGCCGTAACGGCTATCGAGCAGGATGAATATCGTCTGGATGGCACCATCAGTGGTCCCATTACTGATCAGCTCAGTTTTCGTCTTACGGGTAATACGGTTGACGATAGCGGCTGGGCCACCAATGCGTTCGACGGTAAGGACATCAATAATAGCGAGAGCTGGACGGTTCGTGGCAAGCTCTTGTGGGTAGTGAATGAAGATCTGGAGTTTCTCTGGTCCAGCGACTTTAGCGACAGCGAGTGCAACTGCACGGCGCTCTCCGTGCGCTCCATCATGGAATCACCGGACCAGCAGGCGCTGCTTGAAGAACTGCTGCCCGTAGTGCCTGCGCAGGACTCCCAAGACGTTAACAATGACCAGCAAACCTCCAGTGATGTCTCTGCTTCGGGTCACTCCCTAACCATCAACTGGAGCTTAGCTGACTATCAGCTCAGTTCTATCACTGCCTGGCGAGATTGGGAGAACGAGTCAATCGTCGATTTTGATCGGCGCCCCAGTAATCCACTGTCATTGAGCTTTCCTGTATTACCCTTTTCCGAGCAGGAGCAATTTTCCCAGGAACTGCGTTTAAGCTCTGAGCCTGCCGCATGGGGCTCGTTTGTGCTGGGGGCGTTTTATTTCGATCATGAAAAAAAGGGCGGACGCGCAATCTCAACTGAACTTGCAGCGCCCATTTTTGCTCCGGGAACACAAACAGTTCGATCTGATTTCAGCAGTGAAAACTATGCACTTTTTGGTGAGGTAAGCTTTAATGTCGCCCAGGACTGGGAGCTTACTCTAGGTGGCCGCTATACGCGCGACAAGCTGGAGTTCTTCGAAGAGCAATTAGGCACACACGCGATCGTGTTTCCCAGCGAAGCGACCGTTAGCGATGACATAGATGAAGATAATTTTTCGCCCAAAATAGCACTGAAGTGGAATGCCACCGACCGAGCTATGCTTTATGCCAGCTATGTAAAGGGTTACAAGGGTCCAGCCTTGGACTTTGCCAGTATCCAAAGCGACCAGCGGGTAGATGCGGAAACCAGCGACGCCTTTGAACTAGGTCTTAAATCTAATTGGCTAAACGGTAGGCTGGTGCTGAACGTGGCTGCCTTCTATGCCGAGTACGAAGATTTTCAGGCTGACTCCTACGTCGATACCAATGATCAAGACCGGCTGCCTGGCACATTTATCCTAGTCAATGCGGGGGAGGTATCAACTCAGGGGATTGAGCTTGAAATCATCGGACAGCCAACAGACAGCTGGACAGTGTTCGGCGGCTTGGCGTGGACAGATGCCACTATAGAAGATTTTCCCGGCGGCCCCTGTAGTTCTGGCCAGATAGTGCGCGGTGAGTGCCCGGATGGTTTTCTGGATTTATCGGGGGGACAAGTACCCACGACGCCGGAGTGGAAGTTGACCTTGAGCACCACCTACACCTGGCAACCCGAGCAAGTTCCTTTTAATGTGATTCTTGGCGGCAGTGTTCGTGCTCAGGACGACGTGCTCTACGGTATCTCTCAGGATCGTTACAATGTGCAGGATGCCTACACAGTGGTTGATGCCAGCTTAACCCTTGTTGGCAGGGAGCGTGGGTACCGCATTACCGCTTTCGTTAAGAACCTGTTTGATGAAGATTATGCCAGCCTTATCTTTGCCAATGAAGAAATCGT
>JBLHSI010000010.1:0-32524 GCA_047626655.1 Halioglobus sp. | reverse complement strand
GATCTGGCTTTGCAGTCGTTTGCCAAACACGGTGTCAACGGGATTACCCTCAGAGGACTCGCCGCTGCCGTGGGTTGCAGTCGAACAACACCCTACCGCTATTTCAAAAATAAGGCCGATATTCTCGCCGCACTGAGGCAGCGAGAATTCTCCCGCATGGCCGATACATTGCAAGCCGCCGTTGATAATGAACCGATGCCGGCTAAGCGCTTAGTCGCAATCGCATCTGCCTATCTAGCCTTTGCTGTGCAGCACCCCCATGCCTACCGAGTTATGTACGAAGTCGATCAGCAAGATTCGCACTCTTATCCAGAGCTAATGGCGCAAATACAACGCAGCGGCGCGCCACTTCGAATGATAGTCGAAGAAGGCGTAGCGTCGGGTGCCATGCATGGCGATCCGGAAAATATCGCGCTAACTCAATGGGCAGCGCTGCACGGACTCATATCACTTCATCTGTCACATATGTTGGGCAATGAGCGAAGTATTGAAGAGCTGGCAGAAGTCACAATTCGATCACTAGGCAGGGCCGTGGCGACCCAACCTACCACTAAAGCTACCGCACGCAGAGTCGCCTCTAGTGACTACCTTAACTTGCACATGACAACGGGGATAAACCATGAAAAGTAGGCGATTAGGAAAAAGCGGGATCGTAGTGTCCGACATGTGCATGGGCACAATGACCTTTGGCGCGCAAGCAGATGAGAAAACATCCTTTGAGATTCTCGATAGAGCGTTCGATGCCGGGATCGACTTCTACGACACAGCCGAAATGTATCCGGTCCCACCAGACCCCAAATATGCCGGGCGCACCGAAGAAATTTTGGGGCGCTGGATGAAAACCAAAGACCGCGACTCGCTCATTATCGCCAGTAAAGTCGCAGGCCCCAGCCATGTATGGATCAAGGCGGCCGTGCGCAGCGGAAAAACAGGCCTCGATCGACACCATATTGTTCGCGCCGTTGAGTCTAGTCTCACACGAATGCAAACAGACTATATCGATTTGTATCAAACGCACTGGCCAGATCATGACATGGGCTATGAAGAGACCTTGCGCGCATTAGATGAATTGGTTGAATCGGGAAAGGTAAGAATACTGGGCTGCAGTAACGAGACCACGTGGGGCTTAACCAAAAGTCTGGCCGTATCGGAACTGCATGGGCTGGCGCGCTTTGAAACGATCCAGAATAATTTCAGTCTCAACAACCGTCGTTTTGAAGATGAATTGGCACAGGCCTGCCGTCAGGAAAACGTTAGCCTCCTGCCCTATTCTCCATTGGGCGGAGGAGTGCTCAGCGGTAAGTACAACGACAACCAATTACCCGAAAAGGCACGTTTCACCCACTACCTCAACGGCACTGACAAGCGCCAGCAGCAAATGGCGAAGCGCTTTGTAAACGATAGGAGCATTGCAGCTACCAAACGCTTTCAGGCCATTGCCCAAGAAATTGGCATGCCGATAGTTACTATGGCTACTGCTTGGAGCAAGCAACACGATTTCGTTGCTTCTACCATCGTGGGGGCGACCACATCGCAGCAAATGGATGACATTTTACTAGCCTGTGATACCACCTTGGACAAAGATACTTTGAAAAAAATAAACGCCGTCTCCAGAGACATTCTTTACCCCATGGGCTAACCCAAACACTCACGCAACGGAATTAACAATGACAAACAACCCACTCTTTAAGCCCTTTTCCTTGGGCAACTTAACGCTCAATAATCGAATTGTGATGGCACCCATGACCCGCGAATTTTCGCCCGGTGGTGTACCCACAGAAGAGGTTGCTGCCTACTACCGACGCCGCGCAGAAGGCGGCACCGGCCTTATCATTACCGAAGGCACAACCGTTAACGATCCCGTAGCCACAATGGGAGATGACATTCCGCAATTCCACAGCGACTTGCCGCTTGCAGGCTGGAAAAAAACGGTAGACGAAGTACACGCGGTGGGCGGTAAGATTATGCCGCAAATATGGCATACCGGTATGGCCCGCAATCCAAAAAAATCACCCCACTCTGAGCTGGCAAGCATAGGCCCATCAGGACTGCTTAAGCCTGGAAAACAAGTAACCGAACCCATGTCTGTTACCCAAATCGAGAGTGTTATTCAGGCGTTTGCATCTGCCGCAGCAGACGCACATAAATTGGGATTTGATGGCGTTGAGATTCATGGCGCCCACGGCTACCTGGTAGACCAGTTTTTCTGGGAGGGTACTAATCAGCGCGACGATCAGTGGGGCGGCAATATGGCCGCACGCGGCCGTTTCGCCAATGAAATTGTCAAAACAATACGAGCTGCAACAAGCCCTGACTTCACCATTATTTTGCGCTACTCACAGTGGAAGCAACAGGACTACACCGCCAGACTGGCCACTACACCGCAGTTACTAGAGCAATTTCTTCAGCCTCTGTCTGATGCTGGCGTTGACATTTTCCACTGCTCTACACGCCGTTACTGGGAACCGGAATTTGAAGGCAGCGACTTGAACCTTGCAGGCTGGACCAAAAAGCTAACGGGCAAGCCCACTATCACCGTCGGGTCAGTAGGACTCAACAGCGACTTCTTTGGCGCCATGGCAGGGCAAGGTGCTGAACTTCGATCAATTGACGACCTGCTAGCGCGGTTGGAAAAAGAAGAGTTTGATCTGGTCGCCGTAGGTAGAGCTTTACTGCAGGATCCCGAGTGGGCCAACAAAATTCGTGACGGGCAACACGACAAGGTTCGCGAGTTTTCAGCAGAAGCTTTGGCGAGCCTTACTTAGCCCAATGGGTGCCGATATAAACCCAGTATGTCTGCACCCGGGTAGACATGAACCGGGCTAGCCCCAACAATGCTGCCTACGATGCCGCGCAGCGCACGCTGCTCGGCTCTGTGGCTGCTGTGGGTTTTGCGCAAACCGTACTGTTTGCCATCCTGGCACCTCTGGGACGAGAAATTGGGCTGGTAGAGATGCAAATTGGCGCGATTATATCGGCCTCTTCTTTGACCATTTTTTTGACCAGTCCTCGATGGGGACGAGCCAGCGACACTTACGGCAGACGCCGTATTATCCTCATAGGCCTATTCGGCTACTCAATTGGCAGTGCCGTCTTTGCCGGTGTTTTTCAACTGGCCTTGCTGGGACTGATGGTACCGCTGACGGCGTTCTTATCTCTGACGCTGGCGCGAGTGGCTAACGCCACAGTGATGGCTGCAGTCATGCCCGCCTCCAATGCCTATATGGCAGATGTTACTTCAATTGCCAATCGGACAAAAGGCATGGGGGCAATGGGCGCTGCCAGTAATATTGGGGCGATGCTGGGCCCGGCGATAGGTGGCTTACTCACACGCGTCAGCCTCCTTACGCCTCTGTATTTTTCGGTGGTGCTAACTGTGATCGCCGCCATCGTCGCCTTGCGTACCCTGCCGGAACTTCCACGACCAAAAATTAGCGCGGCAACATCCCGGCTTAAATTTACCGATCAACGCATTCTCCCGTTTGTGATTGTTGGCATTTTTATGTTTATGGGCTTTGCGATCGTACAGCAAACAATCGCCTTTCGATTTCAGGACATCCTGCACCTCAGCGGCGCACAGACCGCGCAGGTTGCCGGACTCAGTATGATGTTTTCTGCCGCGGCATCGCTGTTTACCCAAATGGTGGTGATTCCCCGACTCAATGTACGCCCCTTCATTTTACTTAGAATCGCCATGCCCATGATGATCGTAGCCTTCGCCATGATGGCCGTGGGTGAAACTCAGCTGCTAATCACCGTCGCGATGATTATTCAGGGTTTGGGATTGGGCCTGGCCGGCCCGGGATTTATGGCGGGCGCATCACTGGCGGTATCGACAGAAGAACAGGGGGCCGTAGCAGGCATTGCTGGCTCTTGCCCACCACTGGGGTTTACCATAGGCCCATTACTGGGCACTTTTTTGTATTCGGTAGACCCAACCTATCCCTATTGGTTTGCCTGCTTTATCTACTGTGCCTTGGGTATTTTTACGGTCACAGCCCGTGAGGGCCGAAGACCACGAGCGCTTTAAGAAAACGCGTGCCTGTGAGTAGCAACAGGCAGATCACTAAGCTATTTCAACCAACAAGAGGAACACCGCATGAGCAACCGGATCCACCATCGAGCCTGCCATTTGTGTGAGGCCATTTGTGGCGTGCTAATAGAAACCAATGGCAGCGAAATAGTCTCCATCAAAGGCGACAAAGATGACCCGCTGAGCCGTGGACATATTTGCCCCAAAGCGGTCGCGCTGCGCGATATACACGAAGATCCGGATCGTTTGCGCCACCCGGTCAAACGCATCACAACCGAGACGGGACAAATTGAGTGGCAAAAAATAAGCTGGGATGAAGCACTAGACACCACTGCTCGCTCGCTGGTGGATATTTCGACCCGCAACAGTGTGCATGCTATCGGGATCTATATGGGGAACCCCACCGTACACAATTACGGAATGATGACTCACCAAAGCAACCTGTATCGCCACTTTCGCACTAATAATAGATTTTCAGCAACCTCGGTAGATCAGTTGCCTCACCACCTCACATCGCTGTGGCTATTTGGTCACAAGACGTTGTTTCCCATTCCCGACATAGACAGAACCGATTACTTTTTGATGCTGGGTGCCAACCCCTTAGCCTCCAACGGCAGTATATGGACGGTTCCGGATGTTAAAAAACGCATCAAGGCACTCACCAAACGCGGCGGTAAACTCGTACTAATCGACCCCAGAAGAACCGAAACAGCCGAATACGCCAGCGAGCATCATTTTATTAAACCCGGCACCGATGCTCTATTTTTACTGGCGCTACTCAACACCTTGTTTACAGAACAGCTAACAGACCTCGCACATTTATCAGACTTTACGGTGGGTATCGCCGAAGTGGCGGAAGCAGTTACACCGTTCACTGCAGAGTTTGCTGCTCCCCATACGGGCGTAGCGGCATCGACAATACAGCGCATTGCGCGCGACCTAGCGGCGGCTGAGGCTGCTATCTGCTACGGCAGAATGGGGGTATCTGTACAGGCCTACGGTGCACTCAACCAATGGGTCATACAAATCATTAATATAGTGACAGGCAATCTGGACAAACCTGGCGGCTCGATGTTCACTTTGCCAGCGGTAGACACTGTGAGCACCAGTAACCCGGGCGGCTTTGCCAGACATCACAGCAGAGTGCGCGGGCTCCCTGAGTTTGACCGGGAGCTGCCAGCTGCCACCCTAGCGGAAGAAATCACTACCCACGGAGAGGGCCAAATCAGAGCGCTATTTACCGGCGCAGGCAACCCCGTACTGTCTACTCCCAATGGCCGCAACTTAGACAAGGCGTTGCAAGGTTTGGAGTTCATGGCTTCGCTAGATCCCTACATCAACGAAACCACCCGCCACGCCGATATTATTTTGCCTCCCACGTCGCCACTGGAACACGATCACTACGACCTGGCTTTCCACGCCAATGCGGTTCGCAATACAGTACGTCACAGCGAAGCGGTGTTTGAAAAACCAGAAGGTGCGATGCACGACTGGGAGATCTTTACCGAACTGGGAAACCGCGTCGCCAAGTTGTTGGGCCTAGAACCAGCACCCGTTGTCGCCCCAGACCAGGTTATGGATATGGGTTTGCAAAGGGGTCCCTATAGCGAGGCTCAAAATAGCGAGTACAAACTCACTATGGATAAGGTTCGAGCCGTGCCCTCGGGTATCGATTTGGGCCCGTTGAAACCGCAACTGCCGGGCAGGCTGCAGACCAAAGCAAAGCGCATAAACTGCGCCACAGCTCAACCATTAGCCGATCTGGCAAGACTTCAGGCCGAATTCATTTCTGCTCAAACCCCACAAGCCGGCGACAAGCCACTGCAACTGATAGGCCGACGGCATGTGCGATCCAATAATTCCTGGATGCACAATTACCAACGCTTGATAAAAGGCAGAAACCGCTGCACGTTGCTGATGCACCCGCAAGACATGCAGGCGGTTGCCGTGAAAGATGGCAACATGGTGTCTGTAAGCTCGAGAGTGGGAAGTCTAGAAGTACCTGTGGAAGCTAGTGAGTCAATGATGCGGGGGGTGGTGAGTCTGCCTCATGGCTATGGGCACAATCGCGAGGGAATCAGTATGAAGATCGCCAGTGCCAATGCGGGAGTCAGTTGCAACGACCTAACCGACGAACTCGCGCTGGACGCTCTATCTGGCAACGCAGCGGTGAATGGCGTGCCCGTCTCGGTCACTGCCGTTCATTAGCCAGCATAGGCGGCGGCACAGGGCAGTCCATCACCGCCGCTATGCTGGCAATAATTTCCTGCTCCATACCCGTCAGTTGACCATCGCTACCCGCTGCAAAAGCCATCGCTTTGAGTACGCGAGGTTTTAGCAGGGGATAACAGTCAGCCAATTCGGTCACGGCACGACTGAACGCGGCAACACTGCACTGGCTCTGCGGTAGTATTTGCAAATCGGAAAAATCTAGGTGATCGGCCGCCAGACGGAAAACGGTCTGCGCTTCACCACTCCCCTCGTGTGCCAACACACTAAGAACAGTGCGCAAATGATACGTCACCTTTGCCAGCTTTCGATAACGCGGCCGACTTCTTCTTACACGGATAAACTCTGGATCCAAATAATGTTGAATGAGTTGAAACACGCACCATTCATACAGCTCAGTTTTCTTATCGGCACGAATTATCCGCAACAAGGTGTCTTTAAACTCTCGGTACTGGGGCAGAGAAATAGACTTTAGTGCGGGCATACACATTTCGAGTAGCGGTAGACGCAAAGGTGACGCTAAACGTTGAACAGCAGGTGCTAGCGTATAAACCAAGGTCGATAGACTCAGCGTTTTCAGGTCTTCAATCATGGCAATTTGTCGCTGGCTCACCCCCTCAATTTGACTCAGGAGCAGCGCGTACGCCAGTGCTTGAGCACCCATGGGTTGGTGGCTGTGTTGAACAAAAGCGAGGGGCAGTTCATGTCGCTTGGCAGCGACGGCATCAAAATCAATTGCGTGAGGAGCAAAGTCCGCATCCTCTTCTTCCGCACTCGATCGGCCTGCCTGCTGGGCTTCGCTGAGCACCGCGGATGCTAAAATAGCCGCGGCTACGATCGCATCTCGATCCACGCCTCTGACCGGTTTTTCTATTTCACCGTGATCAATTTTCCTACTAATGTATTGCCCATCCCACTGCGGATCTACCCGTATAATTCTCGAGTTTAGGGGTGGGTGGGTGGCAAATACCTGCCACAAACGATGTTGTATCTGGCCAAAAAAGATATGCGACATATCTATCGCACGCCCTGCGTGTACAAGTGTGCCGGGAACGTATCCACCAATCACCTTGAGGGCGTCACCTATGTCATCAGGATTTCGAGTGAACTGTACTGCGCTAGCATCCGCCAGGTATTCCTTTTGTCGACTAATCGCTGCCTTAATAAAGCCGGCCGCAACCCCACCTAAACCACCTACCAGCATTAAACCTATGCCCAATACTGGCAACGCTGCGTTGTTAGCGCCTCGTCCACCGGCTCTTCTACTGCGCATTCGCGTTAAAAAATGCCCCACGTCACCGATAAAAGTGATGCCCTTTAGCATTGCCGCAAGTCTGATATTAAGGCGCATATCGCCATTTAAAATATGACTGAACTCATGGGCAATAACGCCCTGTAACTCATGACGCTTAAACTGAACTATTGCGCCTCTCGTCACTGCCACTACAGCATCGGCTGTGGTGATCCCAGCCGCAAAGGCGTTAATACCCCGCTCGCTATTCAGCACATATACAGGGGGAACTGGCATATTTGCAGCCAGCGCAAGTTCCTGCACAACATTGAGTACTCGCCGCTCCGCGGGATCATCCGTTTGAGGAAGCACACGGCTCCCCCCCATACTCTCGGCTACGACTTTGCCACCGCTGGACAACTGAATCCACTTAACCATAACCACCAGCGCCACAGCGGCTAAGATCGCCAAACTAATAGTGCCAAACCTGTTCCACCGAAAGTGGTCCCAAAACCCGCGTAAGCCTTGCTTGCTCCCTGAGTAAACGTTGTAGTCCTCGGCCATCCATAGAAACGAAGCCACCAACACATTGGTCAACAACACAAGCACCAACACCGCCAGCAAAAACAACAGCGTTAGCAAGCGAGTATTGCGTCTCGCGACATCTTGATGTTCAAAAAAGTTCATTGCTAAGCCAGAAAACCTCCTAGTTGACTAACACGACCCGCCGCAGCACGGTATAAGCCTCCCACCCAATGTGATCTCTTTCGGCTAGTCTAGAAAGACACTTTAGGGGCCGCTTGTATTTTCACTGTATCTTCCATTTCCAATAACTCTGCGTCTTCAGGGTGACCAAATTTCTGCGCAAAAAATATGGGTGGGAAGCTCTGACGATAACTATTGAACATCATTACCGCGTCGTTATAGCCTTGGCGGGCAAAAGAAATACGATTTTCTGTGGTAGTCAACTCTTCCGAGAGCTGCTGCATATTCTCACTCGCCTTGAGATCAGGATAGGCTTCCATGGTCACGTTTAACTTACCCAGTGCGCCCTGCAGGGCCGACTCGGCTCCAGCCAAATCAGTGAGCTGAGAGCCACCCAAACCCGCCTTGCCCAGCTCGGATAATATTGCTGCGGCATTATTTCGTGCACTGATTACAGCTTCAAGTGTCTCTCTCTCGTGGTCCATGTAGCCCTTCGCTGTTTCCACCAAATTGGGAATCAAATCGTAACGCCGCTTCAGCTGCACCTCTATTTGCGCAAAGGCATTGAGAAAGCGATTTTTGAGCGTCACCAGCTTGTTATATATGGCGATGACATACATCACCAAACCCAAAAGCACCAACCCCAAAACTATTGTCGAAATACCCATTTCACTGTGCCTCGCTTAACTGAACGTAGTTGATAATTCTAGCTGAGTGTACCTACCCCATGAAGATATGGCGAGGTACACCCTTGTCATCAATAATCGCCGCTTTCAGGCAAAAGGAAGCACCCGCTTTACCCAGCTCTACCCAGTTATGCTAAGCTCTTGCCACCACTGAAGGATTCGGTGGCTTGTTCGGTACAGCAAAATAATTGACGGCACCGGCAAAACAACACAATTCATATCATCCAACAAGGACGTTGAGTTATGAACATTATGCACACACCTATGCCCCACGGGCAGCCCTACACCCCAACACCCTCTGCTGCGCTTTTTCCCCTATCGCGTACCACTAACAAGGTCCAGCAAATACTAATGGGAGGCGACTTATCGCGCCTGCGCGCAGATGCGGTCGCCCATCAATTAGGCATGAGCGGCACCACGTTGCGCCGGCGGCTAAAAGCCGACCATACCAACTATCAATGCTTGCTGGACCGGGTCCGACAAAGTCGTTGTGAATCGTTAATTGAGGACACTTGGATGCCCGGTAAATGCGTGGCCGACAAGTTGGGCTATTTGGAGGTAAACAGCTTTTATCGTGCCTTCCGCCGGTGGACAGGTTTGAGTTACAGCCAATACAAAGTTCAATATGGCTAGAATGTGATAACGGGCTTTAGCTGATGAGCGAGAGCCCTTTATAACTGCCCAGCATAACCCTGTTTCGACCACGCTCTTTGCCCTGGTAAAGTGCCGTGTCAGCTCTGGCGATACAGCTTTCCAAAGTCTCACCTCGCAGAAAGCTTGCAACACCAAAAGTCATGGTGATATTAAGGTGCTCGCCCATGTACTCAAAGTCTTTAGCTTGCACACTTGCGCGAAGCTTCTCGGCGAGCTGTGCTGCGCCCTCTGAATATGTCTCAGGCAGGATAAAGATAAACTCTTCGCCACCCCAGCGCGATATGGTATCCATTTCCCGCACGCGCTCACGCAGTAGCTTGGCGAGGTCTATGAGTAAATAATCGCCACAAGCATGGCCATGTATATCGTTTACGGCCTTAAAATTATCCAAATCACTCAGGATGATGGAAAATTCTCGCCCAGTGCGCAAGAAGCGCTGAATTTCAGCTTCGCCCTGCTCACTAAAACCACGCCTGTTGAACAAGCCTGTTAATGGGTCGAGCGTAGCAGCTTCAGCCAATTTTTTGTTGGCACTCAATAGCTGGGAAGTTCGCTGAGCCACTTCGCCCTCTAAATTGTTCAACATAGCGGTGAAACGGTTGGCCACAGAAACAGCCATGCACAACATAACCGCGAAAAAGCCCAGGGGCACCATCCGGCTCGTTTCCCATCCCGCAAAGTCGATCATCAAATCATTCACGCACGCCGCAACGAACAACAACACTCCGACCAATACAGTGCGCGCCTCAGCGTTTCCCTTATGGGCATGTTCAAGAATGACCCACGGCACCATTATCAGAAGCGCGACGCTCCAAATCTGCCAGGGACGCAGAGTATAATAATGAATATCAAACCCAGGGAATAGCACAACCACCAGCGCAAACCCAACAAAACTCAACTGATAAGCTCTTAATACACCTCCAATCGGCTGGCTAATCAACGACCATACCATTTGAATCGCGAGTGCCGGAAACAAATAGATAGCGCTAAATTCAATTTTCTCATAGGCCACAAATGACCAATCGAGACGATAGCGCCACTGGTTCAACATCGCCCCGTAGACGCCTATATCCAGAGCCATCAAGCCATACCACAGGTAGGTATCGAGCTGTCTATTTCGGCGGTAAAGATAAATGTGATACAGACCAAAACCCAGAAACAACACCGACACCATGAGTAGAGGAATTTCACTGAGAAAGCTCTTTTGCAATAAGGCGGCGTAACCACCCAGTCTAAAATCGCCCATATAGGGTCCAGCGGACCACTGGGATACTCCCAACTCGCTGCCGCCCCATACACGCAGCGCTAAAACGAGTGTGCCATCTTCGTCAACCGCTGACCACGGCAGAGGATACACTCGCGTTCTATCATGATTAATTTCGCCCAGGGGCGGAAAGCTGCCTTGGCCGCCAATGAGCTTGCCGCCAGCATACAGCTGATAGGCGCTCATGATCTTTCCAATTTGTACCCCTTGGGGAGGTAAACTAGACCGCTTCTCTGACGAGTATCCTTGTATTTTAAAGGTCAACCTATACCAGGCTATTTGATTACTATCGGGATAACCGCCGGCAGTCCAGCGCTCGACTAGCTGTTGTTGGTCCCATTTGCTGTCGTCAAAACCAGGGGATACCCAGTTCATATCGTCACCGGGGCGAAATTGCCAATGGCCATCCAAAGAATAGGTTTTCTTCAAGTTGGTAGCGGTCAGTTGAGGCACATCAGTTTGAGCCGCCCACAGCGCCGACATATTACCGCACAATAGTGCAGCCACTAATACGAGCAAAATACCCCTGGTCCGCCGAAAGCGAATCCTACACATATTCTCGTTCCCAAACTATTGCAGTGATAACGAGTGAGTATTATATCGGGGGAATTCACCGTTTTCGCAAAAAAATGTTCGGAAAGTAAGGATTCTATGCAAACCGCGACTCACTGCCGAACTGAGAGTCGGAATTATACTCAAATCGACTCAAACAGCAGCGGAGTTTGCGGCTACTCACGGTGCCACTCACCGCTCTTTTAACGGCAGGTTTTTTCGCGCTACCTTTACTTATTTTGGGGGTTTTTAGTGACAGCGTCACTGGTCTAATTTTCCATGAACACAATAGCGTTCTCATTCGTCCAGTGACCGGTTATAGACAATAAACGGACTTAGCTTTCCCACCCGGTCATAAAGCCTTCGGCCCACGTCATTGAAGTGCTGAGTATGCCAATAGACAGAGGGGCTGCCAGCGACATCCGCCCTTTCATACACCGCCTCGATTAAGGCTCTTGCCACACCGCTGCCTCGCTGCGGCACAGCCACGAACAAATCCTGTAAATAGCAGACGTTCTCCACCTTCCATCCATGGCGATGAAACAGAAAATGTACAATACCCACCGGTTCGCCGTCGACTAAAGCGATAAGTCCGGAAAATTCATTGTCATCCTCCGACAGCATACGTGCGAAACTGCTGCGATAGACCTCCTCCGGAACAGTTGACTCATAGTACTGGAGATAACCGGTCCACAATTTTCGCCATTGCGCTTCGTCACCGCTCTGCAGCGAACGTATTTCCAGTGCACGCATGGTCACTCCTTATTTAGGGCTGCACTACTAAGGCGAGCATAGTATTAGGAATAGCCATTGGGATTTGCTGACTGCCAGCGCCAGCTATCCTCGCACATTTGTGCGAGATCACGCGTCGCCCGCCAGCCAAACAATGTTTCAGCCGATGTTGAGTCGGCCCAACACTCCGCGATGTCTCCCGCCCGACGGGGCACGATTTCATAGGGCACAGAACGAGAACTGGCCTGTTCAAAAGCCTGCACAACCTGTAATACAGAAGCGCCATTACCAGTACCCAAATTGGCCGTGACCAAACCCACATGACTGTCAATGTAACGCAGTGCCGCAATATGGCCATCTACCAGGTCCATCACATGGATATAATCTCTTACGCCAGTGCCATCTAAAGTAGGATAGTCTCCACCAAAAACACGCAGCTTATCTCTCCTTCCTACCGCTACCTGAGCCACATAGGGCATCAAATTGTTGGGCGCACCTTGAGGGTCCTCGCCTATAGAGCCACTGGAATGTGAACCCACGGGATTAAAGTAGCGCAGACGAGCAATACTCCAGTTGGGTTTCGCTTTATGCCAGTCAGCCAGCACTTCCTCTACAATTAGTTTTGATCGGCCGTAAGGGTTAGTCGCTGAGAGGGGGAAATCTTCGTGGATAGGAACAGACGCGGGGTCTCCGTATACAGTAGCCGAGGATGAAAACACCAACTGGGTCACCCCGGCCTTCTCCATCGCAGCCAACAGCGTTAGCGTGCCCCCCACATTGTTGTCGTAGTATTCCAGGGGCATATCGACCGACTCACCTACTGCCTTCAAACCGGCAAAATGAATTACGGCCGTGATCGAATGCTCCTCAAATATAGCATCCAGGCAGGCGGCGTCGCGCACGTCGCCCTGCACAAATAGGGGCCTAAATCCGCTAATACTCTCTAGCCGATTCAGCACCTCAAGATGCGAATTAGAGAGATTATCGACAATGACAACGTTAAATCCCGCCTCTTTTAGAACGACGTAGGCATGACTGCCAATGTAGCCAGCACCCCCAGTAACAAGTACGGTGTTACTCATTCGATATCCCCGATCAATGACAGCGATAACCCGTTCGGCTACAACCAAAAATAAGACGCTATCAATTTCTTAGATTTCTGTATTCTATACCGCGAGTCTGGGCACAATATTATCCCTATACTGCAGGTCCAGCAAGCGCTCTAAGTGGCGAGTAAGTATCACTTGCGCTAACCTTATACCTGGTGATTAACACACTGGGACATCTGCTGTGATGACGGACGAACCCGCTGCCGTAGCGCCAATAAGGCCTCGGGGCAAACCCTCCCTATAACTGGGAAGACCTGCCAGATCTAGTGTGGCAAGAAGCTCAACCGTATCGTCCACATTAACCAACCGTTGAAACAACACTAGTGGCTGAGTAAACCTGGAGAACCTAGTCGTCGAAGGGGTGCCTGAGCACAATGGTTTCCACTCGATCCGGGCCGGTTGATATAATATCGACCGGAGCGCCCACAACCTCTTCAATCCGCTTGATATAATCACGCGCTTTTTGCGGTAATTCTGCCAGCGATTTTGCACCCAAAGTCGACTCGCTCCACCCCGGAACTTCTTCGTATACCGGCACTAGTGCCATGTAGTCATCCGCATCCACTGGGTTGGGTACAGGCTTACCCTCTTTACAGGTATAGGCCACACAGATTTTAATCGACTCGAGGCCGTCCAGTACATCCAACTTGGTGAGGCAAATGCCCGATATGGAATTAATGCTCACCGCTGTGCGCAGCGCAACGGCATCAAACCAACCACAACGCCTTGCGCGCCCCGTGGTGGCACCAAACTCATGGCCTTTTTCGGCCAAATGAGCACCCACCTCGTCAAACAGCTCAGTAGGAAAAGGGCCACTGCCAACGCGCGTAGTGTAGGCTTTGGTGATGCCCAGCACATAATCCAAATACAGGGGACCAAAGCCCGAACCGGTAGCGGTCCCGCCGGCGGTAGTGTTAGAACTGGTGACATAGGGATAGGTACCGTGATCAATATCCAGCAGTGAGCCCTGAGCGCCTTCGAACATGATATTCGCGCCAGCTCTCCTGCGATCGTGCAATGCGCTGGTAACGTCTGCGACCAGTGGTGCGATCTGCTCGAACATCACCAACGTCTCTTTCAGTACTTGCTCATAGCTAACAGTGTCGACCTTATAGTAGTGCTGCAACACAAAGTTGTGGTACTCCATAACTTCTTTTAGCTTGGTCGCGAAGCGCTCTTTGTCTTGCAAATCGCCCAGTCGCAATCCGCGTCTAGCGGCTTTGTCTTCATAGGCGGGCCCGATACCGCGACCCGTTGTACCGATTTTGGCACTGCCTCGCTTCGCTTCTCGCGCCAGATCCAGGGCCACATGGTAGGGCAGGATAAGCGGACAAGCTGGTGATATACGCAGGCGATCGCGAACGGGGACGCCCCGTTGTTCGAGCTCGCCTATCTCCTTTAACAAGGCGTCTGGAGCCAGCACCACGCCATTGCCAATGAGGCATTGGACATGTTCGCGCAATACACCCGATGGAATAAGATGCAGAATCGTTGTCTCACCATCAATAACCAGCGTATGACCGGCGTTATGGCCACCCTGAAACCGCACCACAGCACTCGCCTGGTCGGTCAGTAGATCAACAATTTTACCCTTGCCTTCATCACCCCATTGGGTGCCCAGGACCACAACATTTTTGCCCATAACTCGATAACCTGTCTGTGTGTTTATATCGCCAGAACTTGCCACTGTCCCGCTTCAAACTTAATTTCCCGATCGCAGCGGGGGTCAACGGACGATCCCAGTGCAGCGATGACTATTTCTCCTTCAGCACGCAGCTCACGCACCCTTTGGTGCAAGCTTGCTTGCTCCTCATGCCCGGCGCCAAAATCGGGTAGGCTAATTGCTTGCTCGCCCAGCACCTCGTTCGGCAACAGGGTCATCAGGGCTTTTAGATCGGTAGCAAAACCAGTGGCGGGTCGGGCGCGGCCAAATACCGCACCCACATCGTCGTAGCGGCCGCCATTGGCCAAAGCTTGACCGTGTCCCGGCACATAGGCAGCGAACACGATACCCGTGTGGTAGTGGTAACCGCGTAACTCGCCCAAATCAAAGTAAATTTTTAGTTCCGGCCGCTGCTGCTTTATGCGCGCCGCCACCTCGGCCAGCGCGTCTACGGCCGCCAGTGCGCTTGGCAAAGTATTGGCAAATAGTGCTTTGGCATCTGCCAGAACTTGTTCGGTGCCGTGCAAACCTACCAGGGCGACAATAAGACGGCTTACTTGGGCATCGACACCGGCCAGCGCTATCTCCAAATCCGGAACCGATTTGCGCTGTAAGGCATCAAATATCAATCGTTCCTGCTGCTGCGATAAATCGGCTTTTGCTATTACTGCCTGATAAACACCCACGTGGCCCAAATCCAGAGATATCTCATCCAGACCTGCCACACTCAGAGTCTCCAGCATGAGACCAATAACTTCCACATCTGCGGAGAGGCTTTCATCACCATACAGCTCAGCGCCCAATTGAATAGGCGAGCGCGAGGCCATAAGAGTCTTGGGCCTTGTATGTAATGTGCTGCCGGCATAGCACAAACGAGAAACGCCCTGCTGCGCCAGGCTGTGTGCGTCAATTCTGGCCACCTGCGGGGTGATATCCGCCCGAATACCCAAGGTCCGCCCGCTAATTTGGTCAGTCATTTTAAACGTCAACAGGTCTATGTCAGCACCCAAGCCAATAAGAAGCGACTCGGTAAACTCCATCAAGGGAGGAATCACCAGCTGATAGCCCCAGTTGCGGTACAAATCCAATAACTCACGACGCAGTCGCTCGACCCCTGCAGCCTGTGCAGGGAGCACCTCTTCCACCCCTTCGGGTAATTGCCAGCGATCTACTGTGGTCATGGTGTTACTCAGTTACTTTAACGAAAAGCGGCGCACAAGCGCGTCTGCAACACAGCTATGCGTATCTGATTTGCATAAAAAAACCGCGGCTCCAACGCTCTTTACAAACGTCGAATCCCACGGTTACAGAATTCTATCACAGACAGAGGGAATGGCACCTGTTATTTAAGGTAGCTGTTGCCAGCTACACCAATGCCAAGGCTCCCTTATTTACCGCCTTTAGAATCCTTGAGGTAGCGGAAGAATTCACTGTTGGGCTGCAACAGTAATACGTCTCCGCTATTTTGAAATGCGTCCTGGTAAGCTCGCAAGCTACGCGTGAAAGAGTAAAACTCAGGATCCCGATTAAATGCTTCGGCGTAGGTCCGAGTTGCTTCTGCATCACCTTGCCCGCGGGTTTGCTGTGCTTCACGATAAGCCTCTGCCTTGATCACTGTCACCTCGCGATCGGCCGATGCCTGTATACCCTCTGCCACCTCTCTACCTTCCGAGCGATGCTCCCGCGCTTCTTCTTCGCGCGACGCGTTCATCCGTTGGTAAACCGACTCTGACACATCGGGCGGCAAGTCTATTTGCTTGACTCGCACATCGACCAGTTCTACGCCCAACTCTTCTTGAACAACAACATTCAACTCAAGCGTTAGGTTAGTCATCAGTTCGTCACGTTCACCGGAAACAACTTCCTGCACGGTGCGTGTAGCCACCTGATTTCGCAGTCCGTTGTTAATCCGTTGAGCCAGAAGACCTGCCGCTCTGGCTTCTTCACCATTTGTTGCGGTATAGAATTTAGCGGTATCTGAGACCTTAAACTTGGCATAAGAGTCTACGATTAGCGCCTTCTTCTCTTTAGTGAAGAATCGCTCGGGTTGCGAGTCTACGGTGAGAACACGCGCATCAAACTTTCGCACGTTGTTGACGAAGGGTATTTTCACATGCAAGCCAGGGCTCACATCGGTCTTGACCACTTCACCAAATTTTAGCAACACGGCGCGCTCAGTTTCGTTAATCACATAGAGTGATTGACTGGCCAACCATACCAATGCAGTGAAAAGTACTATAATTCCATTGCGACCCATCATCTTAACGTCCTCCCCTGTCACGACTGCCTGCAGCTGCGTCGCGGCGCAGTTGTTCAGTCACCGCGTTGGTCAGCGCACGAATATTAGAGGAATCGATAGCGGCTCCTCCGGGTGTGGAGCGAGCAGACGACTGACTGGTCATTTTATCCAGCGGGATATAGAGCATATTATTCCCCCCTTCAACATCGACCATCACCTTACTAGTATTGCTATAAACCTCTTGAATAGCATCCAGGTAAAGTCGCTCACGGGTCACTTCAGGAGCCTTATTGTATTCGTCCAGCAGTTTATTAAACCGGTCGGCCTCACCCTGTGAGTTGGCTACCACTTTCGCCTTATAGGCAATAGCTTCCTCAAGTTGACGCTTAGCTTGTCCCCTCGCTTCGGGAATGATGCCGTTGGCATAAGCCTGGGCTTCATTCTTCACGCGCTCTTCATCCTCACGCGCTTTAATTACATCGTCAAAAGCAGCTTGCACCTGAGTGGGCGGCTTGGATTCGTCGACGTTAACCGTGGTAATGCGAATGCCTGTTTCATACAAGCGCAAATACTCTTGTAGGCGATCGCTCACCTCTATGGCTATCTGTGCCCGCCCTTCAGTCAACACGCCGTCCATGTTGGTGCTGCCAACAGTATGACGCAAGGCACTTTGAGTAGCGTGCTGTAACGAAATTTCGGGGTCTCGCACTTTCAACACAAACTTAGCAGGATCATCAATGACATACTGCACTGACAGCCGGACCTCAACGATATTTTCGTCCTTAGTCAGCATGATTTCACGCATATTAGCCGAGCGAACTTTAGTTACGTTGAGCTTGATCACCTGGTCGATAATAGGTGGGTTCCACTGCAGACCGGGTTGTGTGGTGTCGTAGTACTTACCGAAACGCAGTATAACAGCGCGCTCCTGCTCATCGAGCTGATAAATACCGGCCAGCGCCCAAACCACTAGCGCGCCCATCGCCAGCACCACCAGCAAGGCCCCCGAAGGCACTATCTTGCCACTACTGCCGCCAGAGCCTCGCTTACCGCCTCCGAACAAGCCAGACAGTTTCTCCTGCATTTTCTTTAACGCTTCATCTAGGTCGGGGGGACCTTGGTCATTACCCCCGCCCCATGGGTTGTTTGGCTTATTGTTGCCGCCACCCGGTTCATTCCAGGCCATAATTAACTCCTAATTAAGATATCAGAACAGTCTATCAAATTACTTCCGGTTCGGACCACCAATCTTCGCGCTCTAGACCAATAGTTCGATCATTTAGTCCCTCGGCCACCATCAACCGGTTCCAATCGGCGCGTGCGAGCCGTATCTGTAAATGTGCCACGCCGTCTTCCGTATGCTGCTCATCCACGACCGCCCCTAATTTATACAAGGCAGCACGCAGTCGCCCCTGGGTTGGGCTAATGTCTAGGTTTTGCTCGACCATATCCTGACCAAGTAATTCAGATATCGCCTGCTGCAGTAAATCCAAACCCTTGCCGGTTGCAGCACTCAGCCACACCCGCTCTGGCAAACCCTCCACATCTCTATCTATACGTGGTTCGCGTTCCAGCAGATCAATTTTGTTATACACCCTTAAGCTCGGTATATCGCCGGCACCAATTTCTTCCAGCACCGATTGCACTTCCGAAATATTCCTGTCGCGCTCATCGGTAGCGGCATCAATAATGTGTAACAGCAAGTCGGCGGTTCGAGTTTCCTCTAACGTCGCTTTAAAGGCCTCCACCAATTTGTGCGGAAGATGCGCGATAAAGCCAACCGTATCGGCCAGCACAATGGGCCCCACCTCGTCTAATTCCAAACGTCGTATTGTGGGATCCAAGGTCGCAAATAATTTATCCGCTACATAAACATCGGCCGATGTTATTCCATTAAAAAGCGTCGATTTACCCGCATTGGTGTAACCCACTAGCGCCACTGTCGGAATCTCTGCTTTGCGCCTCGATTTTCGGCCCTGATCGCGCTGCTTTCGCACTTTCTCAAGTTTGGCGTGGATTGTCTTGATCCGGGCTGCTAACAAGCGGCGATCCGTTTCCAATTGGGTTTCGCCAGGGCCGCGCAGTCCAATGCCACCTTTTTGTCTTTCCAGGTGAGTCCATCCGCGTACCAATCGCGTTCTGGAATATTCCAACTGCGCCAGCTCCACTTGCAACTGCCCCTCATTGGTACGGGCGCGCTGGGCAAAAATGTCGAGAATAAGTCCCGTTCTATCCATCACCCTGCACTCGAGGACCGCCTCCAGGTTTCTTTCCTGACTGGCGGAGAGCGAGTGATTAAACATGACAACTTCGGCTTCATGCAGCTCTAGCGCAGCGGCGATCTCATCCAGCTTTCCACTGCCCACGAAGGTACGTGGGTGCGGCGTCTTGCGCGAACCCATAATGAAGACAGCCGGATCCCCGCCAGCAGATAACACGAGCTCTTCGAACTCGCGAGGATCTTCGCGTTCAGATTCGCTGTCTAGATTCAGGTGAACTAGTACAGCGAGCTCACCCGTTTCGGGCCGATCAAAAAACAATTAGACCCCTGTGTGCCTTAGCTCTCGCCATCTTCATCGGCTGGATTCTGCATGGGCATACGCACCACGCGAGAGGGAACAACCGTTGAAATAGCATGCTTGTAGACCATTTGGCTAACGGTGTTTTTTAACAACACCACAAATTGGTCGAATGATTCTATTTGGCCCTGCAATTTAATACCGTTAACCAAATAAACGGAAACCGGAACGCGCTCCTTGCGCAATATGTTCAGGTAAGGGTCTTGTAGCGTGTGCCCCTTAGACATTGTGTGACTCCTTGCTTGGCTCAAATAGAGCCGATAAAAGTTGTATTTGACCTCTAGATATCCGAAGAAAATTCGGACTGTGGGCCTCTCAAACGTTTTGAACAAAGCGCGACAAGGCGCTTATCGGCCATCACTGCAAAACAGTATAGCTTATCTCCAACCTACTATATGGGGTCGTTCTGAATATAGTTCAAGGCCACTTCTAATGGTTTTTGCTCCGCTGAGACATTCTCTGACCCTTCTTTTGGTGAGACGTTCCCTAACTCATCAGTATAAATCCAATTTAAGTCGTCCCATTTACGCAGCCATGTAAGCTGACGCTTGGCCAGTTGCCGGGTGGCCGCCACCGCCTTGAGCACCCCCTCTTCCAGAGCGCATTCGCCCTCCAAGTGACTCCAGAGCTGGCGATAGCCCACTGCTCGCAAGGCTGGGAGATCCCTATCGAGATCATTTCTACCCATTAGGCCTGCCACTTCAGCTAACACACCAGAGCGCAGCATCAGCTCAAACCGATGGGCAATACGCGCATGCAGAACAGCCCTGTCATATGGACAGATCGCCAACTGAACAACACGGTAATTTGCCTGGGGCAGATTGCCCCCTTCGACTCCCTCTTGCAACGACTGCCATTGGCTGAGTGAAACACCGCTGCTGCGATACACTTCTAGCGCTCGAGCCAATCGCTGTGAGTGATTGGGATGGATTTTAGCCGCCGACACAGGGTCTACCTTCATCAACTGAGTATGGATATGAGGCCAGCCCTCTGTTTTCGCCTCGTTTTCAATTACTGTGCGCGCTTCGATATCGGCGGGAGGCATTTTCGCCAGTCCCTCCAGAAAAGCCTTAAAATACATCATAGTGCCGCCGACCAGCAGCGGTGTTTTGCCACGCGATACTATGTCTTTCACTAACTGATTGGCGTCAGCAACAAAGTTTGCGACCGAATACACCTCGTTAAGCTCGCGTATATCGATCAAATGGTGGGGATAGCTGGGCTTGGCGCTGCCGACATCCAAACCGCGATAGACCAGCGCCGAGTCAACGCTAATGAGTTCACAATTTAAGGTGCGGGCCAAGTCGATGGCTAAATCGGTTTTTCCCGACGCCGTTGGTCCCATGAGGCAGATAAGCAGTGGCTTTGGCGAATTGGACACGCCCCGCTAGCGCCCGCGCAGAAACAGCTTATCCAGCTCGTCTATACCCAACTGAGTCCAGGTAGGTCGTCCATGGTTGCACTGGCCACTACGCTCGGTCTCCTCCATATCGCGCAACAAAGCATTCATCTCGGGGATAGTAAGCCTGCGGTTAGCTCTAACTGAGCCGTGACAAGCCATGGTGGAAAGAATTTCATCCATATGAGCAGTAATACGATCGGAACTGCCATACTCGATCAAATCGGACAGCACATCACGCAACAACAACTCCACATTCGAATCTCGCAAACTCACTGGAATTTGCCTGATCAAAAGCGACTCTTCGCCCCCTACCGACACTTCCATACCCAGCATTCGAAACAAATCACTGTGTTCCACCGCTATGTCGACTTCCCGCTGACTCACCGCAACTGCCTGCGGCACCAGTAAAGGCTGGCTGCGAATACCCTCTTGCGCGTTGGATGTTTTTAGCCGTTCGTAGGTTATTCGTTCATGGGCGGCATGCATGTCGACCAACACCAGACCATGGGCATTCTCAGAGAGAATATAAATTCCCTTGAGCTGAGCTAACGCATAGCCCAGTGGCGGAATATCCTCCGCTGACAGCTGCTCTCCCTGCATCGACAAAGCCGGCGGATGAAGCGCCCCGTAACTGCTCATTTGCTGAGCGGTTCGGCTGCCAACTGGCCTATCTTGCACACTGTGGTGCGCCGCACCCCAACTCAAACCCCCTTGGGAGACCTCGCCAGTATTGGTGTCGATTGTGCCGCCTTCAGGCGCCGCCAGGATATTATCCGGAAGAGGCGAAGCCGCCGGTCGCACATCTGCGAGAGCCCGATGTAAACTGCTAAAAATAAATCCGTGCACGGCGCGCCCGTCGCGGAACCTCACTTCATGCTTGGTCGGGTGAACATTCACATCAACCAGAGCCGGGTTTAATTCGAGATACAAAACGAAAGCCGGATGTCGCCCGTGATATAGCACATCCCTGTAGGCCTGCTTCACGGCATGCGCAATAAGCTTGTCTCTAATCACACGTCCATTAACAAAAAAATATTGCAGATCGGTTTGGCTGCGTGAGAAGGTGGGCAAGCCCACCCAGCCCCAGAGCTTCAAATCTGGCGAATCAGTCTCGATGTAAATTGCCTGCTCCATAAAGGCTGGACCGCAAATCGCGGCAACGCGTCGCTGCATCTCAACTTGCGTATCACCGGCTTTTAGCTGGTGAATCACTTTTTGGTTGTGCCTGAGCGTGAAGCTAACGTCGAACCGAGAAAGAGCCAGCCTTTTAACCACCTCCTCCAAGTGATTAAACTCGGTTTTTTCGGTACGTAAAAACTTGCGCCTAGCAGGCGTATTAAAAAATAAATCACGCACTTCAACGGTAGTGCCTTGCGGGTGTGGGGCCGGTTTTAACATAACGTCCATATCCCGCCCTTCACTGACCGCGCTGCGCCCTTCACTGGAGTATGCGTCGGCATTACTGGTGAGCGTCAAACGAGATACCGCGCCGATACTAGCGAGCGCCTCGCCCCGAAAACCGAGGCTCCTCACCTGCTCTAAATCTTCTAAAGAGCTAATTTTGGAGGTGGCGTGCCTAGCCAGTGCCAGAGGCATATCGTCGGGCTCTATACCCGTGCCGTTATCTCTGATGCGGATCAACTTGGTTCCGGCTTGCTCAACGTCAACATCAACTCGAGTGGCACCTGCATCCAGGGCGTTTTCGAGCACTTCCTTGACGACTGAAGCGGGACGTTCCACCACTTCACCAGCGGCAATTTGGTTTGCGAGTCTCGGGTTGAGACTGTGAATACGGGACATGTGTTACTCGGCTTTTTTGTTAACTTGTAGGGATGGTCAATTTTTGGCCTACCAGTATTCGCGAATTACTCAGGCCATTCTTGGATTTGAGCGAGGCCAGAGAGATATTGAAGCGCTGCGCGATGCCTGACAGTGTATCACCTCTGGCGATTGTGTACTGCTGAGCCACGCGCTGCTTTTGCCAGGCGATTAGCGTGCCCGAAGGCGGATGAGCCTCAAACCACTCGGTAATTCCGGTGTAAATAGCACGCGCCATTTTTTTCCGGTAGGCGCGAGACCCCAAATTTTTTGCTTCGTAAGGATTGGAAATAAAACCAGTTTCGACCAGTATCGAAGGTATATCCGGTGATTTGAGAACGGCGAAACCCGCCTGCTCAACACTCGTTTTATGTAACCGGGCTATGCCATCTATTTTACCGAGCACCCCAGCGCCCAATTTCAGGCTATTATCCAACGTCGATGTCATCGACAAATCGGCCAGTACACCGGCAAGAACATCATCTTTATCCGATAGACTCACACCACCCACCAAGTCAGCAGAGTTCTCTCGCTGGGCCAGATATCGCGCTGCAGTACTGGTCGCTCCACTGATGGATAACGCGTACACAGATGCCCCGCGCGCTTCTTTTCGTTTAAACGCGTCTGCGTGTATAGACACGAATAAATCTGCCTGTGCATCGCGGGCCAAATCGCGTCGGCCTTTTAAGCTAATGTAGTAATCTCCTGTGCGAATCATCTGGGGTGAATACCCTATATCAGCTTTAAACAACACCTGTAACTCTTTGGCAATAGACAGCACCACGTTTTTTTCACGCAAGCCGCCGGGACCGCTAGCGCCGGGATCTTCTCCACCGTGCCCGGCATCGATAGCAATGACAATATCGCGCTTCAGTGTTTGCGAGACGCTCTTGGTGGCGCCCGACTTTTTCTCTTGACCCGCCTTGTCGTATAAATCCAACACCAAGCGGTCACCGGCCCGATCATTTGCTTTTAGGTCAAAACTGCGCGGTGTAACAACTTTCGCCATCTCCAATACAAGGCGCAAGCCGGTGCCCTCCCGAACGCCGAAACGCAATTTCGCTATCGGAGTATTTTTCAGCTCTAGGTCGGCAAAGTCGGCTACAAACTTGGCGTCGCTCACGTCAATGACGATACGATTTGGATGACTCAACACAATAAGTTTGTGCTCGGCTGGGCCGGTTAAATCAAAAACAATTCGGGTGTGATCGGGTGCCCGCCACAAGCGCACATCGTGCACCTCGACACTGGCGTGGCCAAGGAGCGGCCAGATTGCACAGCTTAGAGCCAGCAATATCGCGCTGAAAAACTGTCTTGTCATTTCACTCCCGCCAATCCCGCGATTTTTTCAGCCATCAATTGGACCAAAGTTTCACCCGCGGCAGTACGAGGGTCAAGCTGCACTAACCGACCCTCCTGCGCTGGCTCTATGGTAATCACTAAATCAGCTGGGGGCAAAAAACCGGCTCCGCGTTGTGACCACTCGATTAGGCAAACACTGCTGCCATCGAAATAATCACGTATCCCCATAAACTCCAATTCTTCGGGATCATCTAGGCGATAAAGGTCAAAGTGGTAAACGGTGCCTGCGGTTAAATCATAGGGCTCAACGATAGTATAGGTGGGACTCTTAACCGCACCCTTATGCCCCAAGCTCTGGATAATACCTCGTGCCAGAGTAGTTTTTCCCATCCCGAGATCGCCCTCTAGATACACTAGTATGCCAGGCACTAGGTGCCGGGCAAGCAGAGCACCCAACTCGAGCATCGCTGACTCGCCAAACACTGAGCACTGAGTGGAAGCCTCTGTCATCTTAATAGCGCTCGTATATGAGGAATGAGATCGGTGGCTGCCAACCCGCGCTGACCTTCCTCACTGGCAATATCTGCCGCGGCGCCATGCACGCATACACCAAGACCAACCGACTCAATCGCAGACAGGCCGAGCACCTCGCTTTGGCCCAATAATGCGCCAAGCACGCCACTCAATACATCCCCCATACCACCACTGGCCATACCCGGATTACCGTAATCACTGAGCAAGGTCTGCTGCTCATCAACCACTAAAGTGCCGCTGCCCTTAAGAACAGCAACGCCACCGTATCGCTGTTGCAGCAGTATAGCTGCGGCAAAACGATCGCATTGCACAGCCGGCGTGTCTATCCCCAAAAGCCGACCCGCCTCTCCCGGATGAGGTGTCAGCACCCAATTGTCTCGTTTAACGACTCTTTTTTTGGCCAACAGATTGAGGCCATCGGCATCTAACACCATCGGTTTATTGCAGTCCAAGGCCACTTGAAACAGTTGTTCGGACCAAGCTGACTGTCCTAGACCCGGGCCAACAACCAACACATCGGAAGCCTCGACTAACGATCGTAAATCATGTCCTGAACGCACACCGTGCGCCATGACCTCAGGGGTGCGGGCAATTAGGGCCGACACATGTTCCAGTCGCGTTGCGACGCGAACCAAACCGGCGCCACTGCGCAGCGCTGCTTCAGCGGCCACGGCCACCGCGCCCGCCATACCCGTGTCACCACCCACCACTAGCACAGATCCATAACTTCCTTTATGTGAACCTGAGCGCCGCGCCGGCAACTGGTCCAACAAGGCATTCAACTCAAGTCGAGAGCAGCAACAAGCAAACCGGGAATACAGCTCCAACGGGAGTTGCAGGTCGGTAAAATGAATAGTCCCTGTGTGATCGGGCGCGTCCAGAGTGAACAAACCGCGTTTTAAGCCAATAAAACAGACCGTCACATCCGCGTAAACAGCCGCTCCCAGTGCGCGTCCGGTATCAGCACACAAGCCGCTGGGCACATCGATCGCCAACACTGGCAGTTGACAGCTATTAATACACTGGATCGTTGTTTTGTAAGAAGCTCGAACCTCACCGCCCAACCCCGTCCCCAGCAGGGCATCAACAAGGACGCCCTCGGCACCGACCAACGAGTCATCTGTAAACGACTCCACTGTCACCCCGTTATCAATCGCCTGGCTGCGCGCCAATAGCGCATCGCCCTTTATTTTACTGGCATCTCCCAGCTGGTAAACGCATACGCTCAGCCCGCGCTTGTGGGCCAAGTCTGCCAGCAGATAGCCATCTCCTCCGTTATTGCCGGTCCCGCATATGACATGAATGGCCTGACCAGCATTGCCGGGCACAACACTTACCTCAGGCCAAGCCGCCTGCAGGCAATCGAATGCCGCTCGGGCAGCACGCGCCATGAGCACGATGCCAGGCACCTCGAATTGCTCTATCGCACAGCGGTCCATTTGCCGCGTTTGCTCTGCGGTAAACAGAGGCTCTGATCCTGATGGTGATTGCACTTTTTCTACCTTGTATTTGTCTTGCTCAAATTATACGACAAAGAAGCCGGTAATAGATTCAATTCTCCTCGCGTCACACCGTACTATTGCAGTACACCGACTCGGCAACGCAGGTATACTAGAGCACCCGTTTACCGCTTTGGAAGTAGTCATTTCACTCGAAAACCAAATTCAGCAATGGGCCAAGGCTCTGGGCTTCCAACAGATCGGCATCGCCGACATCGAGTTGGGGGAAAACGAGGCGTATTTGCAAAAATGGCTGGATGCGGGCTACCACGGCAGCATGGATTACATGGCCAGCCATGGCCAGAAACGCAGCAGACCTTCACTGCTTATCCCCGGCACCTGCCGAGTCATTTCTGTACGTATGGACTATCTACCCAGTGATACTCAACCGCTAGAAGTACTCAGCTCTCCCAGCAAGGCTTACATTTCCCGCTATACGCTGGGACGGGATTATCACAAACTGATACGAAAACGACTGGCGAGCCTGGCGAAACAAATTGAAGCCGAGGCCGGCGGAGGGCAGTATCGCGCTTTCGTAGATAGCGCGCCCGTGCTGGAGCGCGCTATTGCCGAGCGCGCAGGATTGGGCTGGATTGCAAAGAACACTATGCTCATCAACTCGGAGGCCGGGTCATGGTTTTTCCTGGGTGAAATCTACACCGATTTACCGCTCACTCCCACTCAGCCACAAGAAACCGCCCACTGCGGTACGTGCACTGCCTGCCTCGACATTTGCCCCACTGATGCCTTCGTAGGCGCCAACCAGCTGGACGCTCGCAAATGTATTTCCTATCTCACCATCGAGCACAAAGGCAGTATTGATCCAAAGCTGCGCCCACTTATGGGAAATCGCATCTTTGGCTGCGACGATTGCCAACTAGTTTGTCCATGGAATAAGTTCGCCGTGCCAACAGATCAGGCAGACTTCCAACCTCGACACCAATTAGATGATTCGCAACTGGTCGATTTGTTTTTATGGGATGAAGCGACCTATTTGAGCAATACCGAGGGCTCGGCACTGCGGCGGATAGGGTTCGAACGATGGCTTCGCAATATCGCAATTGCCTTGGGAAACGCCCCTCGCTGCGCTGAAATTACGCAAGCGCTAACAGCGCGATTGGATTTCCCTTCCGATTTAGTGCGAGAGCACGTGCAGTGGGCGCTAGACCAACATCAGCTTTAAACCTGACAATATTTATGACGGAGCTCAGTTCGGCAAGTTCAAAAAGTGGTCGCGGTAGTAACGCATTTCCTCAATTGACTCACGAATATCATCCAGTGCCAGATGCGCGGCTGTTTTGCGAATGCCCGCGCCCAGTTCGGGGCGCCAGCGCTGCATCAGTATTTTTAAAGTACTCACGTCGAGGTTTCGATAGTGAAAGAAAGCTTCTAACTGTGGCATATGCCGGGCCATAAAGCGCCTATCCTGACAGATAGTATTGCCACACATGGGCGAGGCTCCAGCGGGAACCCACTGCTGTAAAAACTCGATGGTTTTGTCGGTGGCG
The DNA here is from genome assembly GCA_047626655.1 of Halioglobus sp. GTDB lineage: Bacteria > Pseudomonadota > Gammaproteobacteria > Pseudomonadales > Halieaceae > JBALVT01. The sequence continues at coordinate 4,785 of JBLHSI010000010.1, read as the reverse complement.
GTCTGCTCATTTTCTTCACTGGCTTGCACTCGCGCCACAAGACCCGAGCGATTATGGTGGGTAGTGTTCCATTCATCCATGCCGCCGAGAATGTCCTCGGACTGCCGCAGAGCAATGACCGGACCTTCTGCCAGCGTATTAAGATGCGTGTCAGTGACAATCGTCGCTATTTCGATGACCACGTCTCGATCGGGCTCCAAACCGGTCATTTCCATATCTACCCAGATTAGATTGTCTGCACTTTGCATGTAAATACCCTTCTCGTATGATTCATCAAAACGCTAGTGTAACAAAGTCGCGTAGTAAAATGCCTCGACAGTGGGACCTCACCCCTGAATAATGGCGCATGAGCAAACGAAAATTAACTCGACGCCAAGCGTGGCGAGTAGAAAAAATTCAGAACGAACGCGCTAAACGTGCCGATAAGCGCGACGTCTCTATTGACGACGCCATTTCGGCAGGCGAACTCGGCCCCGAGCAAGAGGGTTTGATTACTGCGCATTTCGGCAATCAGATTGAGGTGGAAACCCCTGCTGGCGTCCGCCAACGCTGCCACATCAGAGCAAACCTCGAAGGTATGGTCACTGGCGATAAAGTTATATGGCGGCAGGGGGAACCCACCGGCGTGGTCGTCGCTCGATTGGAGCGCAGCAGCGTGCTCACCCGACCCGACCCCTATGGAAAGATCAAGCCTGTTGCGTCTAATATCGACCAGATTATTCTGGTTATTGCTCCTCTCCCCATACCCCATGCCAATCTTATCGACCGCTATCTGGTGGCGGCTGAAACGGTCGGCATAGAACCGGTTATTTTGCTTAACAAAACCGATTTACTGGAAGGCGACGACGAAGGTCGCACTAAGATCGACGAATTGTTGGCGACTTACCCCCCTCTGGGCTATCGAGTGCTACGCGCCTCAGTGAACACCAACACTGGCATCGATAATTTTTTAGCTGAATTGGGTGACCGTACCAGCGTATTTGTAGGACAGTCGGGAGTGGGTAAATCGTCGCTCATAAACCTATTACTGCCCAATGCGGATCTCCGTGTAGGTGCGCTCTCCGAATCGACCAACAAAGGGGTTCACACCACTACCACCGCACAATTGTTTCATATCCCAACGGGCGGCGTGCTAATAGACTCTCCCGGCATTCGCGAGTTTGGCCTATGGCATATGAGTAAGCAGCAAATTGAGGCCGGGTTTCGCGAGTTTCACCCACTATTGGGCAGCTGTAAGTTCAGAAATTGCCAACATGACCACGAACCTGGCTGCACTATATTAGACGGTGTAGTCAAAGGAACGGTAAGTGAGAAACGCCTCAACAGCTATCGGCAGATGATTGCCAGCGTGGAAGATAGTGCGGAGATGGGGTCCGGTTAAGTAGGCTACGGAGCAAAGCCTGCCGATTATTTGGCAAGACCTTGAATAATATCCGACATCGCCAACGCATCTTCGCTGCGCATCGACTCTAGCCCCGCAACGACACCCACACGATCCGATTCTGAACGGTTCTGACTCACCTTCCACTTTCCCTCCAAACTGGAAAGGGAAATTTCGATGCCCACAATGGCACCAAGCATTTTGTCGATATAATCTGTGGGCGCATCTGAGACCTGCCACGGCATGACTTGCTTAGCCTCATGCGTATCGCTCAGTTGCCTTACATGCTGTAACAGCCACTCACGATCTGTTGTTGTTTGTGCGATTCCTCGAGCATGCGCGACGGTATAATTCCAGGTTGGGACGACTTTTCCGTGCTCGTGCTTGCTGGGATACCAAGAAGGCGACACATAGGCATTACACCCTTGAAAGGCAACAAGCAGCTCTTTGTGATTGCTCAACTCGCGCCAAACCGGATTTGCCTTGGCAACATGGCATTTTAGAATGCCAGGGCCACTGTCACTGCCTTCTATCAGAAAAGGGACATGATTAGCGGTGATTTCTCCGTCGATCACTGTGATCAACGTGCCCAGCGGGTAGCGCTCGATGAGACTGTGTAGCACATCGAGACGAGTCTCGTGAAAATGGCTGGGTGCATACATATTAGGGCTGCTCACGCACGACTAAACAACAGGATCAAATACCACAACAGGTATCTGTCTAGGCGACGCTGCTACTTGGTAGTCCGTATACGGCGCATAGTAATCTACCATGGTACCCCAGAGCCGTTCTCGCTCGTCGCCTTCGGCCAAACGAGCACGTGCGTTAAACTCGTCATTAGCTACTTTTAGCTGCACATTAGGATTAGCTTCAAGATTGAGATACCAGGCCGGATGGGCCGGAGCGCCGCCTTTGGAGGCAATGACACAATATCCGCCATCCCCTGCGGGGCGGTAGATTAAGGGAATAGCCAGTTGATTTCCCGACTTGCGACCGGTGGTCGTCAATAATAAAGTCGTCAAAATACCCGTACCGCCCGCCAAACTTGCGTCCCAAAGATGGCCCGCTTCACCGTCGGCCAAATAGACTTCAATATGATCTCTTATCCAGCTCGGCAGAGCGTCCGGTATATGTATGTTATTCATGATCAGCGCCTCTTTGTTTTCTATGTCGAATCATCATCGCGACTAGACGCGATAATAGCCCCGCTACACTAACGGTTACAATGGCTCGGGTTGCGACAGACCCAAAATAATGGAGAAACACTTCCTCCGCAATTCACTCTGTCGCTAATTCCAAAACCCGTATTAAGTCCAAAGCTTGCTCGGAAGACTCACCACACACTGCGCTATCAGCCTGAAAAGCATCGCATAAAGTGGGCCGCTCCGGCTGACCAAACAACCTGCACAGATTGTCATCATCCAACTGGACGCAGCGAACACCTGCTGGCTTGCCATCGGGCATGCCAGGGATCGAGCTATTGATTGAGGGGGCGATGCAACAAGCACCACAATTGGGTCGGCATTGCATCGCTTTTTTGTACCCCTAGCTAGCTGAACATCTATGTGAGTGGAGCGCTTACCAACTGGCTATGGATACCACAATCAGTGAACTCTGCGCTAAGCAGGTTTAGTCGACGCCCCGACGGGGTCCTGGGCAGCAACCGACAGTGCATAAATCGTCCAGCCCGGCTTTGGCTCCAGATCGTCGTCGGCGGTAAACCAATACAGGCTATCACTCTCGTCTTTAGCGAAAATCGGTACCGTTTTTTCCTCATCATTGTCGCGTCGCCACTCACTGAACTCGTAAGCATCACTGAGGTGCGTGTTTTTAATTTGAGCGTCATAACGATAGATTAAACTGTAGAGCTTGCGGTAGTACCACTCTAAGCCTAGCAAAACACGGCCTGCATAAAACTCATTCGCTCGATGCTTGCTATGGGACTTCTGGTCTTCCAGACCCGGTAAAACAAAGACCTTCCGCGACCCAAAATCTTCGCGAAAACGCAAAGCGGCGCTGGTATTAACCGCCTGGTTACGTGACAGCCCGAGCATGCCACCCAGGTTCGTCATGTCTAAGTGCAGCTCGGCATGTTCCGACATAGCATTGCCATAATAGGTCTTCAATCCCGCCATACGCGCCGCGCTAATATTGTGCCAATCGGTATCGCATAACACCGCCTCAACGCCCGCGGCATCCAATGCTTTACCCACAGTAATAGCTACCGGGTTGGCGCCTACAATAAGATATCCTTTGGTATCGGGTGCGCTGACGTTTAACGCCCGAGTTAAAAAACGCGCGGTTGAGCTTTGAATGAGAACCGTACCAATAATGATACTAAATGCCAGCGGAACTAGCAGTTCGGCGTCCTCGATCTGGAGTGACTCAAGCTTTAAGGCGAACACTGCACTGATGGCAGCCGCGACAATACCGCGAGGCCCCACCCAGGCTAGCAGTAAGCGCTCATTACGGCTTAAATTAGAATTCAAAGTACACAAAAAAACTTTTATTGGTCTAGCGATAAACTGCATGACAAGTAGTATGCCTACAGCTCCCCAACCCAAGGCAATAAGACCACTAAGATCAAGGCGCGCCGAGAGAATAATGAACAAGGAAGAAACCAGTATTAAGGTCAGACTTTCCTTAAAGTTAAGAATGTCGCGGGTGTGAACGCCGCGCATATTGGCCAGCCAAATTCCCATAATCGTAACAGCAAGTAGTCCAGACTCGTGGGTGAGCGTGTTAGATAGGGCAAAAGTACTGGTGACGATAGCTATCGCAGAAAAGTTTTGCAGGTACTCTGGTATTTGTCGGTGGCGCAGTAATAAACCAAAACCATAGCCGACCCCAACGCCCAGCAAAACGCCGGTGGCAATCGTCTGCCCAAACACCGTGGCGACATGAAGTAAATTGGAGCTGGTTTGCTGCGCCACAATCCATTCAAAAACCAACACCGCAAACAGAGCCCCCAGAGGGTCAATCACAATACCTTCCCAGCGCAACGTTCTTGCCAGCACGGCGTTGGGCTTTACCGTTCTCAACATCGGCATGATGACGGTTGGTCCGGTGACAACCATTATCGCCCCAAACAGCGCCGAGAGAGACCAACTTAGGCCGGCAAGATAGTGCGTGGCAACGGCAATGATCACGGCATTAACCAACGCACCATACGATACAAGCCTCCGCACCACGGAGCCGACCTCTTTGAACTCTGAGCGCTTGAGCGTGAGGCTCCCCTCAAACAGAATAATGGCGACAGATAGGGAGATGAAAGAAAACAGCACATCGCCGAACAACGCGTCCGGATCCAAAACACCAAACACCGGACCGAGCAGCAAGCCTGTCACCAACAAAGGCAAAATAGCGGGGAGCTTTATGCGCCAAGCAAACCATTGGCATAGCAA
>JBLHSI010000009.1:0-32909 GCA_047626655.1 Halioglobus sp. | reverse complement strand
GATTACCTATACCTGATACTCGATGGTTCGGTGTCGGTAATGGTCGAAGACGAGGCAGACAAAGATCACAAAATGGTGGTTGCCTATTTAAATCCCGGTGACTTTTTTGGCGAGATGGGCTTGTTTGCTGAAGGCGATGGTGGTCGCAGCGCGATGATCGTGGCGAAAACACAGTGCGAAGTAGCCGAAATTTCCTACCAAAAGTTTCATCAAATTCGCGGTCAGTTTCCCGATATCCTTTTCGCTATCGCCGATCAAATGAGCGAGCGCCTGCGTCAGACAACGCGCAAACTAAAGGACTTGGCCTTCGTCGATGTAGCGGGCCGAATCGCCCACACTCTGCTCGACCTGTGTAAAGAACCAGACGCGATGACCCACCCCGACGGCATGCAAATTAAAATTACGCGCCAGGAACTGGGAAAAATAGTCGGTTGTTCCAGAGAAATGGCTGGGCGAGTGCTAAAGACTCTGCAAGAAGATGGCTTGGTCACTGCCTCGGGCAAGACCATGGTGGTATTTGGCACCCGTTAAGCGGTGCTCTAAAAGAACAGCTCTCGCAGTTTGTCTCCAGGCTCTTGCACACGCATAAACGCCTCTCCCACTAGAAAAGCGTGTACGTCACTGTCACGCATTAGGGAAACATCGTCCGGTGTATGGATACCGCTTTCGGTAATGACCACGCGGTCATCGGGAATATGAGGCAGTAACTCTAAGGTGGTTTGCAAGCGGGTTTCGAAGCTGTGTAAATCGCGGTTATTCACCCCAACCAGCGGTGTCGCAAGCTCCAGTGCCCTATCGAGCTCGGCGCGATCGTGCACTTCAACTAACACATCCAGCTGATACTGGTGAGCTGCCGCGGCTAGCTCATGCATTTGACTGTCTTCCAATGCTGCAACAATCAGCAATATCGCATCGGCTCCAATGGCCCTCGCCTCAACGACTTGATAAGGATCAACGGTAAAATCTTTGCGCAATACGGGCAGATCACAAGCCGCGCGGGCACGTCGTAAATACTCATCACTACCTTGAAAAAAATCGACGTCCGTGAGCACCGACAAACAGGTCGCACCACCCCCTTGGTAACTCTCGGCGATTTGTGTAGGCTCGAAATCACTCCTTATAACCCCTTTGCTGGGAGAAGCTTTTTTCACCTCAGCGATCACCGCTGGCAACTCACTGGCTACTTGAGCCTGCATAGCTGCAGCGAAACCACGCACGGCTGTTTGATCCGCTATCTGGTTTTCCAGCGCCGCTAGTGAACAACGGGACCTGCGAGCAGCCACTTCCTGGGCTTTACGGGCCAGAATTTTTCGCAAAATTGTCGGAGCTGCCACTGTGCTACTTAACTCCCGCGCTGGCCAGTTGAGTAAACTCAACAAACTCGAGCATTTTTTGCTCTGCCTGACCGGTAGAAACAAGGTCTTCAGCCAGCGCAATACCATCCGCCTGAGTCGCTGCAATGCCGCTGACATAAATACAAATACCGGCGTTCAGGGTAATCATAGCCGCCGCTCTTCGAGCTCTGTCGCAGTCTTTACCAGACAGCGCATCGCGAATCAGCTGGGCCGATTCCTGGGCACTGTTGACCGACAACCCTTCGAGGCTGTCCTTGGGATAAGAGAAATCCGAAGGCGACAACTTGTATTCCAAAATACTGCCATCGAGCAATTCAGCGACTTGCGTATCGGCGGCGATGGAAATTTCATCCAGACCATCATCGGCATGAACCACCATCACATGCTTACTACCCAACATCTTTAATACCTGAGCTACCGGTAGGCATAAGTCTGCGGAAAAAACGCCAATCAACTGGCGTTTCACGTTAGCTGGATTGGTAAGCGGCCCCAAAATATTAAACAAGGTGCGCATACCTAATTCGCGTCGCGGACCTATAGCATGACGCATAGCACTGTGATGTGCCGGCGCGAACATAAAGCCCAAGCCCACCTGCTCTACCGCACGACCCACTTGCTCAGGTGTTAAATCCAGCGGCACACCCAATTCCTCCAACACATCAGAACTCCCGCTTGTACTAGAGACCGAACGATTGCCGTGCTTGGCCACCTTTGCGCCCGCCGCCGCCACCACGAAAGTCGCCGCCGTCGATACGTTGAAGAGGTTTGCACCATCGCCTCCAGTTCCTACCAAATCAACCAAGTGATCGCGCGCATCTTCAGAAATTGTGACCGGGACTGCCAAACCGCGCATCACTTCAACAGCACCAGCGATTTCTTCGATAGTTTCTCCCTTCATGCGCAGCGCAACCAGCAAGCCGCCTATCTGGGCATCGCTACACTCACCTGCCATGACGTGGTGCATGGTAGCTGCCATTTCAGCTCTGTCTAGATTTCCACCGTCAACCAGTCGCGCTAAGGCCTGTTGTATGTCCATTATCTGCTCCTTATCTGAGCGTTTACTGCTGTAAAAAGTTACTGAGTAAGTCGTGCCCGTGTGCTGTGAGAATAGACTCAGGATGAAACTGCACACCCTCCAATGCCAACTCGCGATGCCTAAGGCCCATTATTTCATCTAGTTCGCCCGCCTCGGTTTCGGTCCACGCTGTGATTTCAAGGCAATCGGGCAAGCTCTCTTTCTCAACGATAAGACTGTGGTAGCGGGTCGCCTCAAAGGGCTCACTCAATCCCGCAAACACCCCCTGACCCCGGTGATGAATGGGTGAGGTTTTACCATGCATGACTTTTCGAGCCCTGACCACCTTGCCGCCATAGACCTGACCAATGCTCTGATGACCTAAACAAATACCAAGAATGGGGATTTTCCCGGCCCACTGTTCGACCACCGACATCGATATGCCTGCCTCTGTGGGTGTGCAAGGGCCCGGCGAAATCACTATTTTCTCGGGCGCCAACTCAGCAACACCCGCTAAGTCAATTTCATCGTTTCGAACGACGTGCACGTCAGCCCCTAATTCACCCAAATATTGAACAATGTTGTAGGTGAAAGAATCGTAATTATCTATCATTAGCAACATGATTAGTCCTCACCCGCCAAAACCATCGAGGCGGCGCGAAACAGCGCGCGCGCCTTATTGAGTGTCTCTTTCCATTCCAGTCTGGGTACCGAGTCGGCGACCACGCCTCCTCCCGCCTGCACGTACAGCTTGCCATCTTTGATAACAGCGGTGCGAATAGCGATAGCAGTGTCCATGTCACCAGCCCACGAGATATAGCCAACAGCACCCCCATAGACGCCCCGCTTAACCGGTTCTAATTCGTCGATAATTTCCATGGCTCGGATTTTTGGCGCACCACTCAAAGTACCCGCGGGTAATGTTGCACGCAATACGTCGATAGCCGACTTACCCTTTTTGAGCCGCCCTGTCACGTTGGAAACAATATGCATAACGTGAGAGTAGCGCTCTACCACCATTTTGTCGGTGAGCTCTACCGTACCAGTCTCGGCAATGCGTCCCACGTCATTGCGACCCAAATCGATGAGCATCAAATGCTCTGCGATCTCTTTGGGGTCAGACAGCAACTCCTTTTCCATGGCGTCGTCTTCGGCTTCGGTGTGCCCTCTTCTGCGCGTGCCGGCTATGGGGCGGACCGTTACCAAGCCATCTTCTACTCTGGCCAGAATTTCTGGCGAAGAGCCCACAATATGAAAATCCTCCAGATCAAGGAAATACATATAGGGGGAGGGATTCAGGTTGCGCAGAGCCCGATAAAGATTCAGAGGCGGCGCACTGAATGGCAGCGTCATTTGCTGGGACGGAACGACCTGCATGACGTCTCCCGCCAACACATACTCCTTTACCCGCTCGACACTGGCCTCATACTCTGCCTGAGTAAAATCAGACTCCGCTAGCGCTTCCAGATCGGGACCCCCAACCGGGTTGAGCACCACGTCGGGAAGTGGCGCCATCGGCTTGGGCAACCGGACCACCAACTCTTGCAGTCGCTCCTGTGCTCGCTCAAAGGCATTCGGTGCCGTCGGGTCAGCGTTAACAATCAGCCGTATGGTGCCGGCCAGATTGTCAAAGACCAACACTTCCTGCGACACCATAAGAAGTATATCGGGTGTACCCAATTTATCTGGCGGTGTACTTGCGCGCAGGCGCGCCTCTACATAACGCACCGTATCGTAACCAAAATAACCGACGAGCCCGCCGTGGAATACCGGCAAATCCGGCTGCGGCGCCGACTTAAAGCGCAGCTGAAACTGTTCGGCAAAAGCCATCGGGTCAGCCACTTCCTCGGATTCTTTGAGTACCCCATCAACCCACACCTCAGCGCGATAACCGAAAACCTTCAATAAACTCGTACAAGGCAGCCCAATAATGGAATAGCGCCCCCATTTCTCTCCGCCCTGCACGGATTCAAAAAAGTAGGAGTAAGGACCCTCGGCAAGCTTGCGATACACACTGATGGGTGTTTCCAGGTCGGCCAGCACTTCGGTACTAACAGGAATGCGGTTATAGCCCTGCGCTGCCAATGAGGCAAAATCTTGCGAATTCATGATATTTCCCTTGAGATAAAATTAGCGTAGTTCAATCGTACTTGTGTCTCACGCGGGCGAGACGGGGCCCTAGCTACCATCGCCAGCAAGTAATCTCATCTGTCGACAGCAGATCGACATTTTTACGCTTTGCTGTTTGCACAGCTCTCTCCAAGGGTGGGGAAGTTGGCATTGTACACGAATTTAAAGGCTCGCCAAACGACTGCGCATGTCCGTTATGACGGCCTCATAATCGGGTGCGTTGAATATCGCTGAGCCAGCGACAAATGTGTCGGCACCAGCAGCGCCAATTTCAGCGATGTTGTTTGCGGTCACTCCGCCATCGACCTCAAGGCGTATGTTGTAGCCAGAGGCGTCGATTAAAGCTCGGGCCTCGCGCAGCTTGGCAAGCGTAGAGGGAATAAATGACTGGCCGCCAAACCCGGGGTTCACCGACATCAGCAGAATCATGTCCACCTTGTCCATAACATATTTGAGAGCTTCCAGGCCCGCTGCCGGATTGAATACTAAGCCCGATTTGCAGCCTGCTTCGCGGATCAGTTGTAAAGAGCGGTCAACGTGATTGGAAGCATCCGGATGAAATGTGATGTAACTGGCGCCGGCCTCGGCGAAATCTCCAATCATTCTGTCTACTGGACTCACCATTAAATGAACGTCGATATCGGCCGTCACGCCGTGTTTACGCAGTGCTTTGCACACCATAGGACCTATGGTCAGGTTGGGCACATAGTGATTATCCATCACATCGAAATGAACAATGTCGGCACCGGCGGCGAGAACATTGTCCACTTCCTCGCCCAAACGCGCGAAATCTGCGGCAAGGATGGAGGGGGCTATTAAATGATCACTCATGCTGAAACTTCCTGTGCTATCAAAAGCGGTGGCTTGGATGCGCGCTATTCTAGCGCGTCAGTCGCCGCGATGTGAAATCAACTGGCTCAATTTCTCTAAACGTTCTGGTGTACCCACATCGACCCATTCACCATCATAGTGCTCACCGGTGAGCCGACCTTCTTCTATGGCCTTATCCAACAACGGGCGCAGAGGCCTTTTTCCGGGATCTACGCCTGCAAAAAACTGACTGCTCATTAATGCAATACCGGCGTAGGTCACGCCAGTGGCGCTGGGCTCACGAAATGACAGCTGACCATTGGGTGACAAAATAAAATCGCCGTGGCTGTGCTGCTCAGGGCTATCGACGAACACCAGGTGGGCACCATCACCAATATCCCTAGTTCCCTGCAGCAAATTCTGAAACGGGTAGTCGGTCCATACATCGCCATTCACTAGCAAGAACGGTAGCTCGCCTAATAGATCCAGTGCATTAATAATGCCTCCTGCCGTCTCCAGACCATGCTTTTCATATGAGTAGACAATCGGTATATCCCAGCGACTACCGTCGCCACAGTGCTGCACAATTTGTTCGCCCAAATGGCTGACATTAATGACTATCTCCTCCACACCGGCAGCCACTAAGTGGCGAATGTGACGGTCTATCAGGGGTTCACCAGCAACCGGCAACAGTGGTTTGGGCGTGTGATTGGTGAGGGGGCGCATTCTCTTTCCGGCACCCGCTGCCAAAATCATCGCTTTCATCGCTTCGTCCACCACTGCTGGCGTGTAATTAACGGCAGCATATCGCTCTCAAACCATTGAAGAAACTCAGCAAACACGGGCTCTTGCGATGCGTATTGCTGTGCTGTTTGCTCGACATAAGCGATCACTAAGGGCAAGTCAGCTAGGTAGCCAGGCTTGCCATCTCGCAGTGATAATCGCGCGAACGTCCCCAGCACTTTGATGTGACGCTGCAAGCCCATCCAATCAAACCACTGCCGATACTGCGACTCGCTAACTCCGCTCAGTTGCCCGTTGTGCTGCAATTGTTGATAGCGCTCAGCCACCCATGATGTCACTTGATCGGCCGGCCAGCGTATGTAGCAATCGCGCAGCAATGACGCCAGATCATAGGTAATAGGGCCAACAACAGCGTCCTGAAAATCAATCACTGCCAGCGCTTCCGATTTCAGTACCATTATATTTCGGCTATGAAAGTCTCGATGAACCAGCACTCGCGGCTGCTCCAAAGCAGACTGCACCAAGCGTGCATTAAATCGCTGTAACATGTCACTAGCAGCCTTATTCAAGTGACTGCCCAGCAGTCTTTCGACAAACCACTCGGGAAATCGACTCAGCTCCTCATTTAAAAGCTCGCTGTCATAGCACCCGAAGTCGCAACCCGAAATATCGATAGCCGCTATCTTATTGAGTACCGCAAAAGCCGCCTGATAATAGCCATCAGCCGTTTTGTGGTTTAGCAGGGGGAGCAAAGTACGCGCACCCAAGTCTTCCAACACCAGATACCCCCGCTCAAAATCGACGGCTAGAATATCCGGCACCCGCACACCGCCTTGGGCCAATAGTGTTTGAACCGCAACAAAGGCCTGGTTTTTTTCGGTAGCCGGTGGTGCCTCGGCCACGATCAGGGAGCGCCCCTCCAGTTGCAGCCGAAAATAGCGGCGAGGGCTGGCATCGCCCGCCACCAAAACAAGTTCGCCCTGATCACGAGGCTGTTCTGGCAACGATTTCAAAACCCACGGTAGAAGATCGTCGGGTATGGGGCGCTGAGTCATTGCGTTAAAATTCCATTGTTTGAGATTGACCGATACCGGCACAAATATTCGCGGACAAGCAGAGGTGGATGCATTATTATTCCCCACTGTGAAAATAGTGAACTCAATAACTGCCAAACCTCGCCGATCGCCGCTGCGCTTAACGTCTTTGTTGATCGGCTTGGTCCTGCCTCTGCACTTATCCGCACAGGATAACAATCAATTGGACTGGTCTCCAATAAAGTCAGTGCCTGAAAAATTGCAAGATAAGCAATGTCAGGTGTGTGAGGGACGCTACAAAGATCCACTGGCTGACGCCGACCTCACGATTCCACTGGAACAACAAAATATTGAGGCCAGCGCCACCAGCACAGAACTTCGAGATGGCGAGGTCACTCTTACCGGCGGCGTCATTCTTAAGCAGGGCTATCGAACTCTCACAGGCAACGAAGCCACGGTCAATCGCCTCACCGAATCGGGCACTCTGGAAGGCGACATTACCCTGCGTGAACCCGGTGTTTTGCTGCGTGGAGGGAGCGCCGTATTTTCAGCCGACAGTGGCGAGGCCACGGTTACCGACAGCCAATTTGTTTTGCACAAACAACATATTCGCGGTGAGGCGACAAAGCTCTACCGCGACCCACAGGGTGTCATTGCGGTCGAGGATGGCAGCTTAAGCTACTGCGCACCTGACAATGATGACTGGATTTTACGCGCCGATAGTATCGAACTAAACCTTGATGAAGGCGTAGGTACTGCCCGTGGAGCACGCATTGAAGTCAGCGGAATACCGCTCATTTACACGCCATGGTTGAGTTTCCCCTTGGATGACCGCCGCAAAAGCGGCTTTCTGTGGCCCGAAATAGGCAATGACAGCAGTGGCGGATTGGATATATCGGCGCCGCTATATCTAAACCTCGCGCCCAATTACGATGTTTTGTACACACCACGATATATTCAGGAGCGCGGCCTCAATCACGAATTGGCGTTTCGCTATCTCGGCGAGCACACTGGCTTGTGGACGCTGGGCGGATCCTATTTGAACGACGACAAACGTTATGAGGATGAGTTCCCCGAAGAACGAAACCACGACCGCTGGCTAACCCTGGTCAAACACAATGGCCTGTTTCAACAACGCTGGCGTTCGAAAGTAGATTTTGGTAAAGCCAGCGACGCCAATTATTTCAAAGACCTGGACAGCTCCAGCCTTGATGTGAAACGACAAACATCACTGCGCCAATTAGGTTCAGTCGATTATTTAGGTGACGATTGGCTAGTTGAGTTCGAAGTTCAGGAGTTTCAATCACTGGCCGATGACATTAATAACGATTATAAAACGTTACCGCAGATTACCAGCCGGTACCGTGGGCTTGACTCGTTGTGGGGGCTAAAACCCATACTGCTGGCCCAGTATTCCAATTTCGATACCGACCTCGACCGGGTCACTGGCGAGCGCATATACGCTGAGGCCGGGATTGAATACCCCATGCTATGGACACACGGCTTTTTTAAGTCCACCGTTAAATACCGCGCACTAGACTACAAACTAACACCGGGGCTCACTACGCTGGACGATGAGTCGCCATCGGCAGGCTCAGCGCTGGCCAGTATCGACGGCGGCCTGACTTTTGAACGCCCCATAGAACTGGCCAACATCGGCTTGATTCAAACCCTGGAACCCAGAGCCTACTACCTGTATAGCGAGTATGAGGATCAGCAGAACCAGCCTGACTTTGACAGTGCCGAACTCACCTTTTCTTACAACCAATTATTTCGCGAAACCCGGTTCAGTGGCCATGATAGGCTCGACGATGCCAACCAGCTAGCCGTGGGTGTGACAACACGGTTTATAGGTAACGAGGACGGTCACCAATATTTGAGCGCGAGCATCGGCCAGATTTTTTACTTCGAAGATAGAGAGGTTCAGCTAAACTTCAATAACGCCACAGATGACAAATCTGGCTCGGAAATGGCAGCAGAAATCACCTACAGCCCCAACGAGAGGCTGGATCTGCGCTCCAGTATCGTGTGGGACCCCTTCTCGGGGAACGTCAACAGCGGCAGCCTGCAAACCGCATATTCATCCGACAATGGTGCGCTGTACAATATTGGTTACACCTTTCGACGACCCAAGTCGCTCATCGTGAGTCCGATCACCGAGCAAGCGACCCTTTCCACCTATTTACCTTTGGACGCCAACTGGAGTGTATTTGCCAGTTGGAGTTATAGCCTCGAAGCCGAAACCACCATAGAAGACATGTTTGGACTGGAGTATGATAGCTGCTGCTGGAAGGTTCGCCTGCTGCATCTGCGTTATTTTGACAATATTCCCGGCGAGAACATCGACTTCACCGATCCCAATCTCGAGCGTGAACAATCAACTGAAATTCAATTTATACTCAAGGGCATGGGCGGTTTTGGTAGTAGCGTCAGCAATGTCCTTGTAGAAATGATTAGAGGTTTTGAAGAAAGTGAATATTAATACACTCCTGCAGATTGTCGGTCTGGCCATTGTGCTAGCGGCCAATTCCGCCGCAAACGCGGCAACCGAGATACTCGACCAAGTTGTTGCCATAGTAGATGACGACATCATTATGGCCAGCGAACTGCGCCAGCGCATGGCAGTCGTGACCAAGAATTTGGAGAGCAGGGGTGTCGATATGCCCCCCGAAGACGCACTCGTCAGAGAGACTCTGGACCGTCTCATTCTTGAGAATATTCAAATGCAGATTGCCACACGCGTGGGTGTTCGAATCAGCGACGCTCAGTTGACGGCTGCTGTTACCCGCATCGCCGGCAAAAACCGCATGTCTATTGAAGAGTTCCGCACCCGCCTTGAAGCTGACGGTCAGTCTTATACAGAAATGCGCAACGATATCCGTCGGGAAATGATTTTGCAGCGCGTTCAATCAGGTAACGTCAACCAGATGGTGCAAATTTCGCAACAGGAAATCGACAACTTCCTGGCAACCGATGAGGGTCAACAACTCACCCAACCCGAATTTAGGATAGTTCATGCCCTACTCCCGTTGAGTCCAGAGGCAGATGAGGCTTCGGTGACCAGCGCGAAAAGCTATATCGATAAGATGCTCAAGCGGGTTCGCGCTGGCGAGCCGTTCGATGCTGTCATAGCTTCCAGCAAAGGTCCCTATACCTTCAGCGGAGGCGATCTTGGTTGGCGCAAAGCCGGTGACTTGCCCTCCCTGTTTGCAGACGTTGCACCCACCCTCACTATTGGTGAGGCGGCTGAACCAATACGCAGCGATAGCGGCTTCCACCTGGTGTATCTACAAGATATGAAAGGGGGCGTACAAATGGCCTCCCAGACTGAAGTACGACATATCCTGGTAAAACCCTCCGAAATCATGACAGACGAGCAAGCCCGTCAGCTCACTGCCAGCTTACGCGCGCGAATTATTGCGGGGGAAGAGTTTGGCGATCTCGCCAAGGAGTACTCCGAAGATATTGGCACAGCACAAGAAGGCGGTCACCTAGGCTGGTCTTCGCCGGGACAAATGGTACCCGAATTTGAAAAGACTATGGCAGAGACCGAAATTGGCACGGTAAGTGAGCCCGTACATAGCCAGTTCGGCTGGCACATCCTGGAAGTCACAGGACGAAGAGATAAGGATATGACTGAGGTGGCAATACGCAACAAAGCAAATGAGCATCTTCATGGGCGCAAATACCAAGAAGAACTGGATGCCTGGCTGCGTAAGATCCGCGACGAAGCTTTTGTCGATATCAAGTAAACGCATTCCACGGCTGGCCGTTACCGCGGGAGAACCGGCCGGTATTGGTCCAGATATCCTGCTCAACTGTGCCGCGCAGGGTCACGGCATAGCCGCCGAAATAATCGCCATTGCAGACCCCCAGTTACTCGCACAACGCGCCGCTGCGCTCAATATCAACATTGAGTTACACGAGTTCGACCCCACCCAAGCAGCTACTGCGCACGTTGATGGCCGTTTAAAATACCTGCCCGTTACCCTGGCCAAACCTTGCGTACCGGGCCAACTCAATGCGGCCAACGCGGCGTATGTCCTCGAGACCCTGCAACTCGCCCTAGATGGCTGCCTGAGTGCGCAGTTTGACGCGATGGTCACCGCCCCCGTGCAAAAATCGATCATCAATGATGCCGGCATTCCCTTCTCTGGCCACACGGAGTTTTTAGCTGAAGCTAGCGATACCGACGATGTGGTGATGATGCTTGCCACCGCCGATTTACGGGTCGCGCTCGCCACGACTCATTTGCCGCTAGCCGAAGTGCCAAGCGCTATTACGGCACACAGACTCGTGCAAACCATCGTCATTTTACACCGCGACCTCATCCAGAAATTTGGCATCGATCACCCGCGCATAGCGGTGCTCGGCCTAAACCCCCACGCGGGCGAAGGCGGCCATCTAGGGCGAGAGGAAGTAGACACGATCATTCCCACACTGGAACGGCTGCGCACACAAGGCATGGACCTGCTGGGTCCCCTGCCCGCCGACACCGCCTTCAACCCCAAGGTCCTGAAACAGGTAGACGCTGTACTCGCCATGTATCACGATCAAGGCCTACCGGTTCTTAAATACAGCGGGTTTGGCGAGGCTATTAATATTACCTTAGGCCTTCCAATAATCCGCACCTCGGTTGATCACGGTACAGCGCTCGATTTAGCCGGCAGCGGTGAAGCCAGCGCTACTAGTCTGCGCCGGGCGATGGAGTCGGCAGTAGCCATGTGTGAAGCTCAAGCAAGCCGAGACACGCTTAACTAACCGCCCTTTGTCACCCATTGCAGATTCGCTACATTCTTGGGCGGGAGCCAATTGTTACTCCATGGCATCCAGACGGTATCCAGCAAGGATGCTGGGGGCGGCTCCATCAGCCCAGCCCCCAGGGAGGGGTTCACTCACGCATCCTTGCGCGAGAAGGTTTGCTAAGCCCATTGGGAGGCCCGAGCTTCAATTTAACCTGAGCGATTTTAAAGAGGTCTGTTTGGAGTGGAGTTGGACCAGGCACGACAATAAGCACAATGTGCCGTCAAATTAGAGCAAAA
This sequence comes from Halioglobus sp., assembly GCA_047626655.1. Lineage (GTDB taxonomy): Bacteria > Pseudomonadota > Gammaproteobacteria > Pseudomonadales > Halieaceae > JBALVT01. The sequence goes on along the minus strand of JBLHSI010000009.1, from coordinate 20,779 downwards.
AAGGCGACTACTTTTTGCCTTTCCGTCGATTTTGGGTGAACTGCTGATAGGTGGCCAATACATCGGAAGTATTACCCTCGGCGGCAATGCGACCCTCATTCAGCCACACTGCGCGGTCGCATATATCCTCAATCTGGTTATCCATGTGAGATACAAATACCACCGTTTGATCGCCTGCAACGCGCTCCTTCATGGCCTGCTCCGCTTTGCCCCGAAAATGGGCATCGCCGACGCTGAGTACTTCATCGATGAGTAAAATATCTACGTGGGTAACAAGCGCTGTAGTGAACCCCAGACGCGAACGCATGCCCGAAGAGTAGGTTTTGACCGGTTCTTCGAACGAGTCGTGCAATTCTGAGAAGTCTTTGATCTCCTCGAGGTAGGAATCCGCTTGGCGCCGGGTTGAGCCTTGCAGCATAGCGGCTAGCAGCGCGTTATCGCGGCCAGACAAATCAGGCCTGAAACCCAGTCCAATTGATAATAGCGCGGCTGTCTTGCCTTTGGCGCGGGTAACAGTGCCATCTTGCGGGGCCAGAATACCCGCCATGATGCGCAAGATAGTGGTTTTACCGCAGCCGTTGTGACCGATGACCCCCAGCGTCTCTCCCTTGGTTAAAGACAGGGACACACCATCGAGTACGCGGTGGACGCCGTGATCAAAGCTGGACCTCTTGGAACCATAGCTGAGGGTGACATCGCGCAGCTGTAGCATCATGTCATCGCCACTCATGCGTTGAGAGCCTTAAGAGAAAGCAGCTGGCTCTTGCGGCCAATGAGGCTCGCCATCGCCAAAGCAACCACTGCTGAAACAGCACCCAAAACGGCGAGATGGCTTAAGTCAGGCGCCTGATCCAGCATGAGTACACCGCGATAGGCGTCGAGAAAAAATGCGATGGGATTGACCGTCAAAATTAACTGCCCCATTTCAGCGTTAGGCAGGGTTCTTACATCCCAAAAGACACCGGAGGTAAACAATAAAAACACCATCGCCAAAGAAATTAGCAGGCTAACATCCCTAAAGAAACACACCAGAAAAGCACCGATAAAAGAACAGGCCACGATCAACAGGTAATTCATCAATGCTATAGGTAGCAACCAAAACCAATTCAGGGAAGGTAAATAACCGTAAAAGCTGATGATCAGAAACAAAACAGAAAATACCGCTATTTGACGATAAAGCCCCTCCTGTACCTTACCCAGAGGAAACAGTATTTTGGGCACATCTATTTTGCCAATCAGATGTTTATTGGAAATAATACTGTTGGAGGCTTGAGTAACGGTCTTTGAGAACCAGATAAAAGGCATTTTACCGCACATCAAAAACACTAAAAAATCGGCGCGGGACGACTCCAACACAATATTGAACACAACATAGAAAACGGCAACATAGAGCAAAGGCTCGAGAATCCACCACAAATAGCCCAAAAAATACCGTGACGCATCGGCCTTCAGTGCCATGCGAGCCTGTACATCGATAAGTCTGAAATACTGAATCGGTGGCATGATGAGCGTTGGAGGGCCATTTGAGGGGTGGTTGCGAAATGCAGGCGCCAGTATAAATGGGGGAGAGTGGCCGTACAATAGGGCTTATCATCAAAGTCACGGTACAATGCGTTCTATGAATAAAACCACAGCTCCCCATCGCGCTCGAAAACGATTCGGCCAAAACTTTTTGCGAGACCAAGGCGTCATCGGTCGCATCATTGATGCCATACATCCACTACCGGCCGACAGCATTGTAGAAATTGGGCCCGGACAAGGCGCCCTCACCGGCTTGCTGGTAGATAGTGGCTGCCAACTGGAGGTGGTTGAATTAGACCGCGACCTCGTGCCTTACCTGCAAGCATCCTATGGCGGGGCAGGCAATTTTAATCTGCACAGCGCCGATGCGCTTAAATTTGACTACTCCGCGTTATCCAACGGCGAGCGGTCGCTCCGTATCGTTGGCAACTTGCCATACAACATCTCTACGCCGCTTATTTTCAAGCTGCTGGAAAATGCGCACCTAATCCATGACATGCACTTTATGTTGCAATTGGAAGTGGTTAACCGTCTGGCGGCAAGTCCCGGCAATAAAAACTGGGGCCGCCTCGGCATTATGGCGCAGTACCACTGTGAGATTGAGTCTTTGTTTGAAGTACCCCCCTCAGCTTTCTCGCCAGCGCCCAAAGTACAGTCGGCCATCGTGCGGCTTCAACCCCGAGAACGCTCTCCCTGGCCGCCCTGCGACGAAGCGGTATTGCGCAAGCTAGTGCAGGCTGCCTTTGCCCAGCGCAGAAAGACCTTGCGTAATAATTTGAAAGGTATTTTAGACAGCGACGCGCTGGAAGAACTGGGTATAGATCCCGGCGTTCGCTCCGAAACACTGGAATTAGGGCAGTTCATCGACATGGCCAACGCGGTTGCCAGCACCGAGATGACGCCCGAGCCATGAGCACCTATGTAGTAGGTGATATTCAAGGCTGCCTGGAGCCGCTGCAATGCCTACTCAAAGAGGTGGCATTCAGACCCAACAAAGACATCCTGTGGTCGGTGGGCGACGCCGTAAACCGAGGACCCAAGAGTCTAAAGACACTGCGCTTTCTGTATAAAATGCGGCACAGTCTGGTGATGGTATTAGGCAATCACGACCTCCACTTACTGGCGGTGGCCGCCGGGGTTCGGGAGCCGAGCCAATCAGATACCTTCGACAAAATCCTACAGGCACCGGATCGCGACACCCTGCTAAAGTGGCTGGTAAAGCGCCCTATTATTCATCACCAGTTTGGCCACACTTTGGTGCATGCCGGCATCCCTCCACAGTGGTCGGTGCAACAGGCGCTGTCCTATGGCGATGAGGTACAACAGGTGCTTAGAAGCTCTGATTGCGTGGAATTCCTGCGCCAAATGTACGGTAACGAGCCGGCGATATGGTCTGAAGACTTGCAGGGTATGGAGCGACTGAGGGTCATTACCAACTATCTCACCCGCATGCGTTATTGCGATGGCGATGGCGCACTCGATCTCTTGAGTAAGGGCGCCCATGCCAATACCGACCGCCCCAACATAGGGCCCAAGAAAGTATCTGCCTGGTTTAGCCACAAACATCGCAAGACAGCACAGGATTCGATAGTCTTCGGGCACTGGGCATCACTGGAAGGACAAACCGACAACGACAAGGCCATCGCGCTAGACACAGGCTGTGTTTGGGGTCGGTATATGTCGCTGTATGAACTCGAAACTGGTCAGTGGACACGTTGTGACTGCTCTTAGCGGTATACTCTAAAACTATGCAAATATATTTGGTTGGCGGCGCTGTGCGCGACGAATTACTGGGCTACCCCGTGCTCGACCATGACTGGGTAGTGGTAGGTGCGCGTCCACAAGAGATGCTAGATCAGGGCTATCAACAGGTAGGCAAAGATTTTCCCGTTTTTCTCCACCCCAAGTCCAAGGAAGAGTACGCCCTCGCCCGAGTTGAGCGCAAACAAGGTCATGGCTACACAGGCTTTGCCGTGGATTGCGGTCCCGCGGTTACCCTCGAGGAAGACTTACTGCGCCGCGATCTCACTATGAATGCTATTGCTCGCGCAGAAGACGGCACGCTTATAGACCCCTATGGCGGACAAGCCGACATCGATGCAAAGCTGTTGCGCCATGTATCAAGTGCCTTTATCGAAGACCCGCTGCGGGTGCTTCGCACTGCCCGTTTTGCCGCGCGCTATGCCCATTTGGGGTTTACCATCGCTCCGGAAACCCTGGTTCTGATGGGCGAACTGGTGAGCTCGGGAGAGCTTGCCCATCTGTCGGTGGAGCGAATTTGGGTAGAGATGGAGCGCGCACTGGCGGAGAGAAGCCCTGACGTATTTGTGACTGTGCTGCGCGAGTGCGGAGCCCTGCGCGCGCTACTACCAGAATTAGACGCTCTGTTCGGCGTCCCCCAAACGGCCACGCACCACCCCGAAATAGACACCGGCGTACACACCCTCATGGCACTGCAACAAGCGGTCGCTTTGAGCCCGTCTACCGCCGTTAGATTTGCGGTGCTAATGCACGACCTCGGTAAGGGCACCACCCCACAATCGCAATGGCCTAAACACATAGCCCACGAGACGCGGGGACTAGCACTGGTGAAGGCCGTATGCGAGCGCTTGGTCATTCCCAACCATCATCGTCAGTTAGCGCTATTGGCGTGCGAATACCACACCCACTGTCACCGCGCGCTAGAACTGCGCAGTAAGACCCTTATGAAGCTCTTAAACGCGACCGATGCATTGCGTCGACCCGATAGATTTGAACAGTTTTTACTCGCCTGCGAAGCAGACAGTCGGGGCCGTCTTGGGCTAGAGTCGCGCGACTATCCGCAAACCCAATATTTACGCGACGCGCTGAGCGCAGTTCAGGCAGTGAAAACTAACTCTTTGATCGCGCAGGGCATTAGCGGCAAGGCGCTGGGTGAAGCGCTGCAAGCTGCACGCTTGCAAGCGCTACACACTTTTCACGGGCAGGCTCTAGCCTTGGGCGGCTGAAATTTGTTGACCACGCCACTGAAAGTCTACGCGGGCCAGCTGCTGTGAGCTTTGGTCAAAGTCAGACCACAGTTCGCGGTAACAAATGCCGTTTTCCGGATGGAATTGATTAGGGCGAAGTTCTGCAAGTGGCTGTAAAACATAAGCATTTTCTAATATTTCACCTCTAGGCAGTTCAACGCCAGCAACACAACCCAACAGTACATCGTAGGTAAGAATATCGATGTCGAGCTGCCTCGGGCTGCCCCGCTCAGGGTTTGCGGGCCTGCCATGAGCAAACTCGATAGCACGTAAATGACCAACCAGGTGTGCCACAGTCCAATCTGTTTCGATCTCAACCACCAAGTTTAAAAAGGGTTGACCGATAAAGCCAATGGACTCAGTGTCGTAAACAGAAGATAGACTCATTTCTCCAAATAAGTCCTGCAACGCATCCAACCCCGAAGCGATAGAACGATGCCGATCAATATTACTGCCAATTCCCAGCAAAACAAAGGCCACTAGGGCTGCTCCCCCCGCTCTATTTGAACACCCACTTCTCTAGCACTCGCCACAGCACCGGGCTTGCTCAAGCGCAGGCGCAACCAGCCAATAGCAAACTCGCTCCTCAATAGTGCCGCTACCTGTTCTGCCATCGTCTCGATCAGCTGAAACTCACTGCCCTCTATAAACGCCTGAATACGGGCCGAAATAGCCGCATAGTCCAATGCATCCTCTATGCCGTCTGACTGCGCCGCACGGGCATTGTCGCTGGCCATTTCCAAATCAAGCACCACGGTTTGACGAATTTCGCGTTCCCAATCATAAACGCCGATTACGGTATCCACGCGCAACTCACTAATAAACACAATATCCATCTAACCGGCCATCCCATGCAACGGCGGCAATTCTTCCATGGGCCAGCGGGCTCTTACCGCAGAACCAGCCTGATCTACTTGTCCTGCAGCGAGGCGCTGAGCACCGGCGTAGGCAATCATTGCACCGTTATCGGTACAAAACAGCGGTGCGGGATAAAAAACCTGCGCCTGCTCTTTAGCCAGCGCTTTTTTCAAGCGCGCTCGCAAACTCAAATTTGCGCTGACACCACCGGCCATCACCAGTGTTTTCAAATTTTCCTGTACCAGCGCCCGCTTGCATTTAATGACCAAGGTGGCAACCACTGCGTCTTCAAAAGCGCGGGCGATATCGCTCTTGTCTTGCTCACTCAAGTCGCCTTGCTCGCGGCAACGCGCTACCGTATTTAAGGTGTAGGTTTTGAGGCCGCTAAAGCTAAAATCGAGGCCGGGGCGATTGACCATAGGCCGGGGGAAGTCAAAACGATCAGGATCGCCGCTGGTCGCGATGCGGGCGATCTGCGGACCGCCGGGATAGGGCAAGCCCATCATTTTCGCCGCCTTATCAAACGCCTCACCTGCGGCATCGTCCAGTGATTCCCCCAACAGACGATATTCGCCAATACCATCCACACGCACCAATTGTGTGTGCCCGCCCGACACCAACAGGGCTACAAACGGGAATTTGGGGTGCTCATCTTCTAGCATGGGTGCCAATAAATGACCCTCCATGTGGTGCACGCCCAGTACCGGAACACCCCACCCCCAGGCTAGTGCTTTGGCCAAAGTAGCTCCCACCATCAACGCGCCGACCAGTCCCGGGCCGGCGGTATAAGCGATACCATCTATGTCGCCTGGTTTACACGCGGCCTCTGCTAGCACCTCCTCTATTAGCGGCAGTGCCTTGCGAACATGGTCTCTGGAAGCTAGCTCTGGCACTACCCCACCGTATTCCACATGTACGTCAATCTGGCTAAACAGCGCATGTGACAGCAGGCCGCGATCGGTGTCATACAGCGCGACACCGGTTTCATCACAAGACGTTTCCAAGCCCAAAATGAGCATTTCTTTACTCCGAAATTCGCTTTATTTCTGTCAGGGGGCATCATAATGTAGGCTCGCGTCGGTAGCCAGCCAATCACAGTCAAATTAGCAGCGCTACCCCCTTTGCAAATCACCGCTGATAAGTATATTATGCGCGCCCTTTCAGGTATTGCTTAGTTGCACACTAATCCAGTCCCCGAAAACCAACAAGAATTGTAAACGATACAGGTAAAATTAATGCCAGCTATTAGATTGAAGGAAAACGAGCCCTTTGATATTGCTCTGCGTAGATTCAAGCGCTCCTGCGAGAAAGCGGGTGTTCTCGCTGAAGTTCGCAAGCGTGAGCACTACGAGAAGCCCACAACTGTTCGTAAGCGCGCCTCTGCTGCCGCTGTAAAGCGTCACCTGAAGAAGTTGTCTCGTGATAACCGCAAGCGCGTTCGCCTGTACTAGACTTCTTTTTCTTAAGACGTCTTCCCGATGAGCGATACTCTTCTCCGAGATAGCATCAAAGCCGCCATGAAGGTGGCTATGAAAGCCAGAGATAAAGAGCGTCTGGGCACCATTAGGCTTATTCTCGCCGACTTCAAACGTATAGAAGTAGACGAGCGCATCGAAATTGATGACGCCAGAGCCATCACAGTGATGGATAAAATGCTCAAGCAGCGCCGTGATTCTGCCCAGCAGTATACCGACGCTGGCCGTGACGAACTCGCTGCGCAAGAAAACCTCGAAATTGGTCACATCCAAGCGTTTTTGCCCACTCAGCTGAGCGATACTGAACTCACCGACATGGTAGATGCAGCTATCGCTGCATGTGACGCTAGCGGCATGCAAGCTATGGGTGTTGTTATGGCCCAGCTTAAACCGCAACTACAAGGCCGCGCCGACATCGGTGCCGTCAGCCAGATGGTGAAATCCCGGCTAGTCAGCTAGTATTCTCTTCCATGGCCGGACGAATACCGCAAACTTTTTTAGATGACTTGCTGGATCGACTCGATATCGTCGAAGTTGTCGACCGTCGAGTCAAACTGAAAAAAACCGGTAAGAACTACTCCGCTCGCTGTCCCTTTCACGACGAAAAAACTCCCTCTTTCAGCGTCAATCCAGAAAAACAATTTTACTATTGCTTCGGCTGTGGCGCCGGAGGTAACGCCCTGGGCTTCGTAATGGACTACGAAAACCTCGATTTCCCCCAAACGGTGGAAAGCTTGGCCAGCAGCGTGGGACTCACCGTACCCAGAGAAGAGAACAGACCTACCTCTGGCCCAGGTTCACAGGCTGCAGAGCAGAGCAATCGCGAGCTGTATGATCTGATGGAACGCGCGGCCAAGTATTACCAGCTAGAGCTGCGAAAACACCCCCAAGCGAAGCGCGCAGTGGCCTATTTAAAAGATCGCGGCTTGACCGGCGAGATAGCTAAAGGCTTTGATCTAGGCTTTGCGCCGCCGGGCTGGGACAATCTGCTAAAAGCACTGGGCAGCGACGAGAAACAACAAGACCTGCTATTGAAATCGGGCATGCTGGTTAAAAACGAGGCGGGCCGCATTTACGACCGCTTTCGCGACAGGGTGGTGTATCCCATTCGCGATCAACGCGGCAGAGTTATCGCTTTTGGTGGGCGGGTACTCGGTGATGATAAACCTAAATACCTCAATTCCCCCGAGACGCCCATTTTCCAGAAGGGCCGTGAGCTGTATGGCCTGTATCAGGCGAAGCAGGCCAACCGAAAGCTAGAACGTGTACTCGTCGTAGAGGGCTACATGGACGTCATTGCCCTTGCACAGCACGGCATCACAACCGCGACTGCGACGCTGGGCACGGCCACCAGCAGCATTCATTTACAGCGCATTTACCGACTGTGCCCGGAAATCGTTTTTTGTTTTGATGGCGACCAGGCGGGTCGCAAAGCCGCATTCCGTGCGATGGAAGCAGCCTTGCCGAGCATGGAAGACGGCCGGCAGGCCAAATTTCTCTTCCTACCCGAGGGTGAAGACCCGGACGATGCTGTGCGCAGCGGCGGTGCAGCGCACTTCAACCAGCTACTGGATGCCGCCACACCGCTGGAAACCTTTTTGTTCGACTCGTTGGCTAGCGGCATTGACATACAAAGTATGGATGGTCGCGCCCGACTGAGTAAAATGGCACTGCCCTATCTGAGAACGTTGCCCGAAGGTATCTATCGAGAATTGATGTTTCAGGCATTGGCAGACAAAACAGGCCTGGATTTAGCGAGCCTAATGAAGCTTGAGGCTCCCGCCCTAAAACCTCTGCCTCAGGAACAAGTGGAACACACCGAAGGTACTGGACAGCAAGAAGACACGCCGCCATTGGGCGATGATACGCCGCCCAAGCAGCGCCCTGCCAACCGACAAGCACACGAACGCTATTCTAACTTGGCTCAAAAAGCGATGGCTCTACTATTACATCTACCAAAGGTCGCCCAGTTGAGCAGCAACAGCGACCTCAGTGAACTGGAAGGTGAAGATGTTAATCTGCTGCTGGAGCTCCTAGATTTACTGCAACGCAGACCCGAATCCAATACTGCCATGCTATTGGGGCACTGGTATGGCACAGCCGAAGGCGATCTACTTAGTCGCCTCGCGGGCGAGGAACGACTCGTTCCCAAAGAGGGCATCGAGCAGGAGTTTGTCGATACACTCACCGCATTATCACTGCTTCCCGAACGCTCAAAGTTCACTGCGCAGGTCGACAAATTTAAAGACCTTAACTACGCTGAAGTAAGCGATTTGGAAAAGCAGCTGCTCATGGAGTCCTTGCAACGTAAAAAGCAGCAGGACGCAGCACGTAACAAACGCAAATAACCTTGAAATTACTGGCCCCAGCGCTAGTTATACCAGTGCCATTGCGGTTATAATCGCCGGCTAATTTTTTCCCGCAAGTCAAGTAAGGGTATCCGATTAATGACTGATGTCGTGAAACAAGAGTCTCGCCTCAAAAAGCTTATCTCTCGAGGTAAAGAACAGGGCTATCTGACCTATGCTGAAGTTAACGATCACCTGCCAAGGGACATCTCCGATCCCGATCAGGTAGAAGACATCATTCAGATGATCAACGATATGGGCATCAAGGTGTATGAAGTAGCACCCGATGCCGATGATTTATTGATGGGCGAGGGAGACACCTCGGCTGACGATATTGCCGCCGCAGAGGCCGCCGCCGCACTGGCCGCTGTTGAAACCGAAGCTGGACGTACGACCGACCCAGTGCGCATGTATATGCGAGAGATGGGCACTGTAGAGCTACTCACTCGGGAAGGCGAGATTGTTATCGCCAAGCGCATCGAAGAGGGTATCCGGGAATTATTGGCCGCCCTAGCCGCCTATCCTGGCACTCTGGATTACGTGTTAGCAGAGTACGAGCTGGTGACCAAGGACGAAAAGCGTCTCACCGACCTAATGATCGGTTACTTAGATCCCGCCGAACACGTGCCCTCCGCTGCCGAAGTCGCTGCCGCCCGCGAGCGCGCAGAAGCCTCGGATGAAGTAGAGGAAGTCGACACTGGCCCGGATCCCGTCGAAGCGAAAAAGCGCTTTACGGCGTTAAAGCGTCAGCACAACAAAACCGAGAAAGTGATCGCCGCCGAAGGTCGAGAAAGTAAAGCTGGCCTAAAAGAGCTGGAGAAGCTGGGCGAATTATTCAAGTTTTTCAAGTTCACACCGCGTATGTTCGATCCCATCACTCAGGCTGCGCGCAGCGCGCTCACAGCGATTCGCAATCAGGAACGCGAAATTATGCGCATCGCTATCCGCGATTGCGGTATGCCGCGCAAAGAATTCATCACGTCTTTTCTCGGCTCCGAGGCCGACATGAAATGGGTGTCACGTAACACTCGCACGAAGACCGACAGCGCCGTTAAATTAGACGCCGAAAAAGAACACATTTTGCGTCTGCAACGACGGATTGCTCAGGTTCAGGAAAAAAGCGGTTTGCAAGTTAGCGAAATCAAAGAGATCAATCGCCGCATGTCGATGGGCGAGGCCCGCGCCAGACGAGCTAAAAAGGAAATGGTGGAAGCTAACTTGCGTCTGGTTATTTCTATCGCCAAAAAGTACACCAACCGAGGCCTACAGTTTCTGGACCTTATTCAGGAAGGCAACATAGGTTTAATGAAGGCCGTTGATAAGTTTGAATATCGACGCGGTTACAAATTCTCTACTTACGCGACTTGGTGGATTCGTCAGGCTATTACGCGCTCTATTGCCGATCAAGCGCGCACCATTCGTATTCCGGTCCACATGATCGAGACAATCAACAAGCTGAATCGTATTTCCCGCCAGATGTTGCAGGAAATGGGCAGAGAGCCCACGCCTGAAGAACTGGGCGAACGTATGGAAATGCCTGAAGATAAGGTGCGCAAGGTGCTCAAGATAGCCAAAGAGCCTATCTCAATGGAAACCCCGATTGGCGACGATGAAGACTCACATTTGGGTGACTTCATTGAAGATGCACACATTCACTCGCCAGTGGATGCAGCAACCGGCCAGGGCTTACAGGAAGCGACCAAGGACGTACTTGCCGGCCTTACGGCCCGCGAAGCCAAAGTATTACGTATGCGCTTCGGTATAGACATGAACACCGATCACACCTTGGAAGAAGTGGGCAAGCAGTTTGATGTAACACGCGAGCGAATTCGTCAGATTGAAGCGAAGGCTCTGCGTAAACTACGTCACCCCACCCGCTCGGACTTCTTACGCAGCTTTCTGGACGAATAACCAGAGCTGCTGTTCGAGGCGTGCCGCCCTTACTACGCAATCAATTTGAGTACACAGGATGTTTCGTAAACCCTACTTTTGGATTGGATTGATTGCGCTGGGCCTGATTGCTTCTCTGGTTGTTAAAAACCTGCTTTCTGTCCCCCAGTATGAGCAACTGCAACCGGCTGCACCCGCCTACTCTGCAAGCCTACCTGATGACGCCCTGTGGGTAAGTTTGTTCAACGGCAAAGATCTAGAGGGATGGACGGCAAAAATTACCGGGCACCCAATCGGAACCAATTTTGCCGACACCTATCGCGTTGAAGATGGGGCAATCACGGTAAGCTATAACGACTACGAAACATTTGATAACAGCTTCGGCAATCTCTTTTATAAAACGCCTTTTTCGCACTATGTCTTACGTATGGAATACCGCTTCATCGGCGAACAGGCAACGGATTCGCTTGCGATGTTTTGGGCCTGGCGCAACAGCGGCGTGATGGTGCACTCTCAGGCACCTGAATCTATGTCACTGGACCAGTGGTTTCCCGCGTCGGTAGAAGTGCAGCTGCTAGGTGCCAAGGACAGCGAGCACCGCAGCACAGCAAACCTCTGCACGCCCGCCACCAATGTGGTGCTATATGGCAGTGATGACCTCTATACTGTGCACTGCACCAATTCTCTCTCTCAAAGCTACAGTGGCGACCAGTGGGTAACCGTGGAGATTGAGGTTTGGGGCTCCGAGAAAATCCGCCACTTTGTCAACGGCGAGCTGGCGATAGAATACAGGTCACCGCAGCTGGACGCTTCAGAGAGCGATGCTGAGGCCTTATTACAAGCCAGAGCAGATGGGGATTTATTATTATCCGAAGGCTATATCGCACTGCAGTCTGAGAGCCACCCCGTGCAATTTAGACATATCCAGCTGCATCAAATTCAGCAGTAGCTACACGTTTGGCTTGAGTTCACGGCTTTAGGAAATGGTATTTCAGTTCTAGTAGGCCGGTAAGTCCAGCACTTCGGCAAGCCTTTTGCCAAATACATCCGCGCCCGCCGGCGTGAGATGAAACCCATCTAGATAGAGCAATTTTCCAGCCTCACTCACACTGCAGCCGGGTGTGCATTGCAGCGCGGCGAAGTCGACCACTGAAACCTCGATATCAGAACCCCGACTCGACGGCGCAGCTAACTGCTGCCGCATTTGTTGTAGCAGTTCGTGTTTTTGATCAGCCAGTCTTCCCAAGTTCTTATTCGCCTGGTCTACCGATAGCTGCGTTGCGATTAGGACCGGCACAGAGCGGGGAAAATTCACCGAAGGCCCCATGACCAATACTCGTTTGTTATGGCGCTTAAGATAATTGACGGTTTTGACCAATGCTGGCAATTGAGAATCTCGCCAGACCGAACTAAGAATAATCAAATCCAACTCTTTAAGAGCCAGCTGAGAAAAGCGGTAGTCATTAAAGGCCTTACACTTGGGCGTTCTTTTCGGCTCTTGCTCGAGCAGTGCTGGGCACGCCGCCGCTGTGGCCTGCAAAAACTCAATACTGGGAAACGCCGCACGCAACAAAAGGTAGCTATCGGCTGCGGTGCTGTCACCAATGATGAGTATGTTTTTACCTTTCGCTGCGATATTCGCGCACAGTGCCTCGTTGTAAACACTTAGCTCGTGTTGCGGGTGTAAATTGCAGACACCCGTTCGAATCGCCTTGACCCGACTTTGATGCGCTGCTTCTGCGGTATTCACCAACTCGGCGATTTCTGGTGAAACTCGATACTCCAAACCCGAAGTACCCCAATAAGTGAGCAGCAACATCATGACTGCAGCGCTGGCACCGAGTACAAATCGATTGCCGGGGGAATTGAGCAGTCCGTCTTTACCCGTAATTTTCCTGAACGGTTGCTCTACCCAATGGTGCAGGGCGACGGCTGCCGCTAAAGACAAAACAAATATCGCGATCTTGCGGGTGGTTGTCAGCTGGAAATTATAATGGTACTGACACAACACAAGAATCGGCCAGTGCACCAGATATAGAGCATAAGACCGCCGACCCAACCACTGCATTGCGGAGTTGCCATACAGACGAAGCGAAACCACAGAGGAATGGCCAGCAAGGAGGAGACAACCAAACACAGAAACCGCCACGGCGCTCAACGCTGAGAAGTCCATGGTCTGGATAACAAACAATCCCATCAAACCCAGTGTGGCAAACAAGGTCGCAATGCCGCCTAGGCGTGGCCGAAACTGAAAAACACAAACCGCGATCAAAGCGCCCGCCATTAACTGATGTATCCGAAAAGGCAGCAGGTAAAACAATGCAACTGGCCGCGTGTCGTAAAACACCGCACACAAACTCAGCGATGCTAGACCCAGAACCACGATCAACTGCCACCCCCAGTTGCGCTTGTAAGCCAATAAGATCAACACTGGCCACAACAAGTAAAACTGCTCCTCTACACCCAGCGACCAGGTGTGTAACAACAGTTTGGTGTCGGCACCTATGTCAAAGTAGTTCCACTCCCACCAGAAATGCATGTTGGCTAGCGACAGCAAGGCATAAACAGCCGACTGACTAGCTTCCAGTAATGCTTGAGGAGGCATAAACAGCGCAGCACACACTAAGCTGACCAATATCGTGGCCACCAGTGCCGGAAATAGACGGCGATAACGACGGTAATAGAAGTTCTTTAAACTGAATTGGCCAACCGATAGATCAGCCAAGATATTACGAGTAATAATAAAGCCGGAAATGACGAAGAATAAATCCACCCCCAAATAACCCGCCGTAAAAAACGGGACCTTCAGGTGGTACAGCACCACCGCCAGTACCGCCAATCCCCGCATGCCCTCTATGGCAGGCAGGAAATCGGACGCCGGAGCAAACGATTTGGATTGCTGGACTGTTGTTGTCGTCATGGATTGACTTGTTGAGCGCGAGCTTGCATCGCTGGTGGCCAGAGTATAAGCGCAGCACACTCTGCTGGAAAGACGCCGATGACCAAGTGCACTATACTGCGACAATGTAATGGGCGCTTTATTAGAACCCACTAAAATAGGATAAAAATATGAACAACAACATTGTCACCGCGCAACGAACCATGCTTCTCACCGGACGTGCCCTACTGGGCTTGTATTTCATCTTGCCAGGTATCACCAAGATCACCGGTTTTGCTGCCATGAGTGACTACATGAGCGCACACGGAGTGCCGTTTGTGCCCGTCTTACTGGTATTGACTATTATTCTTCAACTTGGCTGCGGCGCCAGCCTGGTTGCCGGGTGGCGCACCCAATTTATGGCCTTTGTGTTGGCCGGCCTCACCTTGGTTATTAGCGTATTTATGCACGACTTCTGGGGCATGGAAGAAGGGCTAGAGCGCGCTCATGAAATGCAGAATTTCGTTAAGAACATGGCGATTATGGCGGGCCTCCTTTATGTGGCTGGCGTGACGCCTGCGGCAAAGGAGTAATCACTCACCAGCTATCAATCTTCGCCAACAGGTCACAGACTCTTGAAGAATATCCCCACTCATTGTCGTACCAGTTGAGCACCCGCACATAACGATCGGCTGTCACGGCGGTGAAGCCTGCGTCATATATGGACGAGTGAGAATTGCCTATAATATCGGATGAGACCACTGGAATATCGCTATATTGCAGAATTCCGCGCAGTCGATCTGATTGCGAGGCTTTGCGAACCGCAGCGTTAACATCGTCCACTGTGACAGATCGCCCCAGCTTGACGAACAGATCTACCACCGAACCATCGGGCACGGGCACACGGGCAGCGATACCATCCAACTTGCCCTTTAGTTGGGGCAGGACCACGCCCACCGCCTTGGCGGCGCCTGTTGATGTCGGAATAATGTTCTCTGCCGCTGCTCGACTGCGACGCCAATCAGAATGCGGTACGTCTGCCAGTCGCTGGTCATTGGTGTAAGCGTGTACCGTGTTGATGACGCCCTCCTCAATGCCAAAGGCTTCATCGAGCACACGACACATCGGTGCCAGGCAGTTAGTGGTGCAACTGGCATTTGAAATAATGCGATGCCCCGGCGCCATTCCATCCTCGTTGACACCCAATACTACGGTGTAATCTATCTGGTCTTTCGCAGGAACCGTCAACACGACGTATTTTGCTCCCGCCGTGAGGTGCTGCTCGAGCTGTTCTCGCTTCTGAAAGACACCGGTCGATTCAACGACCACGTCCACACCAAGTTCGCCCCACGGGATATCCAATGGATTGCGTTCATTGAGGAGCTTAGCCCGAGTCTTATCGGTTACGAAGTGGTCATCCTCCAGCGTCAGGTTCTTACCAAAGGGACCCATCACAGTGTCGTAACTCAGTAGATAGCGAAGCGCGTCGTTATCGAAAAGGTCATTGATGGCGACAACGTCAATACCCTCAACTTCCTCCAGGATACGAAATACCGAGCGACCAATACGACCAAAACCATTTATTCCAACTCTCATTACACTACCTCCTGCTGCTGATCGAGCTTACTGTAGAGGCGCACCACATCCAGCAGCTGCACCGCATGCCCCAGATTCTCATACCAGCTTAGGGTTTTGATGGTATTGGAGCCCGCCTTGATGGTGCCCTTGGTGTCGAATACCAAGGAGTGCGGATTGCCGATGATATCGGATGACACAATGGGGTCTTCAACCACATCCAGGATGCCAGGCAGCTTAGAGGCGGCTTCGCGCATGACGTTATTCACGTCTTCGGGAGTGACAGCACTGTCGTTCATCACCAGATTCACATCCAGTAAACAGCCCTCATGAACTGGCACATTGAGGGCAGAAGTCAGTATTTTTCCGTCAAATTCCGGCAGAATTTTACCCAGCCATAAGGAGGCTTCATGACTATTGGGAATGATGTTCTTGGCCGCAGAACGGCTGCGGCGGAAGTCGCTGCCTGCATAATCCTGCAACGCCTGGTCTGAAGTGTATGCATGTATGGTGGTCATACTGCCACAGTCAATATCAAAAGCGGGAGACAGACTGTTGAGTAACAACGCGAGTGCAGTCGTGGTAGCAGAGCCCGCCGATATCATTCGGTCGCCCGCTGCGGCAGAATCGCCATTGATGCCGGGTATCACTATTCGGTCGATATGATCGGTAGGTAGAGTCCGCAATAAAACACGTTGTGCGCCATTGGCCAGATGCCCTTCCATATAGCGCCGATCACGGTACTTACCGGTGGAGTCGATCACTATATCGACATTGAAAATATCCCAGGGCATCTCAGCGGGTCGATCGATCTCCATTAATCGTGTGCGAAAGCGGTCGTTAACCAGGAAATTACCCTCCAGCCTATGGCGCTCCGGTTCATCCACTTCAGAACACAACAGATAATGCAATATCTCGCGATTACCAATATCTGCGATTGCGACTACTTCAACATCTTCACTGCGTGATGCCAGTTCAAATATCTGACGCCCGGTTTGGCCGAAGCCCATAATACCTACTCTAATAGGGTTCATGTCGATTACTCCTTTAACATGGCGTCGCGTGCGAGCCCTTCAATTTGATCCCAACGGCCCTGGTCGACAAGGTCTGCGGAGACCATCCAGGATCCCCCGCAGCAGATGACGTTGGGCAGCGCTAGAAACTGGCGATAGTTGGTCGGACTCAAACCACCGGTGGGGCAAAAAAGCACGTCAGGGAAGGGTCCCGACAGCGATTTAAGCATAGCTTCTCCGCCGAGGGTTGTAGCGGGAAAGAGCTTACAGATAGAAAAACCGTGGTCGAGGGCGTTCATCACCTCAGACGCGGTCGCCACACCGGGAACAAAATCCAATGGCGCATCGGCCGCCGCCCGCAAAAGAGTAGTCGTTGCGCCGGGACTCAGGGCTAGCTCTACCCCGGCATTCACAACTAGTTCAAGCTCCCGCGGTGTAGTAATAGTGCCTGCAGCGACCAGTAACTCGGGGACCTCCTCCTTGACTGCCGCTATCGCATCTATTGCTGAAGGCGTGCGCAAGGTGATTTCGATCGCAGTCATACCGCCACGCTGCAAAGCGCGAGCGAGCTGTACCGTGGAGCCCACATCGCCCGCCGTTATGACGGGTAAAACGCGGCTGGCCTGAAGCTTTTCCTGTAATGTCATAAATACCAATAATGTTGTTTTATTACAATTAATAAGATTAAACAGAATCGTTAAAACATGCAAGCCTAAAGAGTCTCCCTATCAAAACCTGCTGCAAATCGAAAAAACGCGGTCTTTAAAGCCATTTTTACTCAAAACGGATACTAGCAGTAGTAATCTCGGTCAATTTCCTTGCAATTTAAATGTATTTTAATTACATTTTCTGAGATCAAATAGGAAGCCAAAATGACACTTATCGCTGGTCTCGCCGACATCCGTACAAAACGCAGCAAGTCTGCCCATAAGCTTGCCGCCTGCGTCGTACAAGACCCCGAGGCCATTGTCTCAATGAGCACCGCCACCCTGGCTTTGCGCGGTGGTGTCAGTGAACCCACGGTCAACCGCTTTTGCACAGGGCTGGGATACAAGGGTTTTCCAGATTTTAAGCTCGCCCTTGCAGGAGAGCTTGCTCGCAAACATCCCGGTATCGCCCAAAACATCGAGCAGAACGACTCGGCCGGAGTCGTCGCTGCCAAAGTATTCGAGAGCACCCACGCCACACTCACCAGTACCCGGGAGCAAATGGACCTAGGAGCCCTGCATCAAGCCATAGACCTGCTGGCCGGGGCGCGCTCACTAACACTGTGTGGCCTTGGGGCCTCAGCATCGGTAGCCCTGGACGCACAACATAAACTGCTGCGATTCCCTATACCGGTGATGGCTCACTCAGACGTCATCAACCAGCGAATGCTAGTCACTGGCCTGGGGCCGCAAGATTGCCTCGTGTGTATTTCCTACACGGGGCGAACCGAAGCGATGATTGAACTGGCAGAGCTAGGGAGGTCCACCGGCGCCAAGGTACTAGGCATAACCAAGCCAAAATCACCCCTGGCGGAGAATTGTGATCTAGTGCTGGGCGTCACTAGCGACGAAGACACTGAGCTCTACACTCCGATGACATCTCGCATAGCTCAGTTGGTAATGATCGACATACTGGTGACGTGTCTGGCGCTGGAAAAAGGCCAGGAATTTCTCGATCACCAGCTGCGCGTAAAGCGGAATTTGGCCAGTACACGAGTCAGCAAAACTTCGCGTATTGGCGCTGCGGCTAAGCGAGACAACTCGAGCAAGCGCTAAGGCGCTAGACTGCGCCCGCATTAGCGTGTCGTTGCTCGAGCTCTAAACGTACCTCGTGAGCTTTCTGCTCGGTAATCGGGTAAAGGGCAACCATCCAAATGGCTATGCCCGAACCCACTAACGGGATCAATACATCAAATAGTCGCATTTGATAGAGAGTGCTGGCAGCCTGCTCGCCACCCAGGGCCACATCGAATCCCGTGGCATTGAGCAAGAAACCGCTGGTAGCGAGGGCTGCTGCCATACCGAGTTTCACAACCCACCAGTAGATGGAGGCAAACAGGCCCTCTCGACGCTCGTGAGTTTCTAGTTCATCGAGGTCACAAACATCGGCCATCATTGATCCCATTAGGGTGAATAGCCCGCCCAGGCCGAAAGCGATGAAGGGCGCCGGAAGTAATAACAACAAGGGATACCGGGGATCATAGCAAAACCACTTCAACGCGTAGCCGATCATCGACACACCTGTAGAGAAGAAAAATGCCCGTCGCTTACCGATCTTGGTCGAGAGCCAACTAATCGAAAATATGACAATGAACGTTGCTACGGCCGAGACCGTACCAGACCAACCCGCGTACTCAGCACCCAAGGCCTGATCACCTGCAAAAACATAATAAATGATGACATAGAACTGGAAAGACGCCACTAGCATGAAACCATTAAACACCAGGAACGTCGCCAAACAGAGCTTCAGGAATGGCTTGAATTTCAATGCAACAGCAAAGCCCTTGAAGAAGTTAGCGGTATTTTTTCGAAATCCGATTTTGATCTCGGTAAACGCCGCGTTCCGGTGGCGCTCTTCGAGAAATATCGCGGGAAGAACCCCGATAATGATGACGGAGATACCGATGACTATGGCTAGAGATGCGGCTCCACTGACCATATCGTCAAAAAGCGTTTCATTTTGCATGATCCAGAGAAACCAGGGGGATAGAAGATAGGCCACCTGCCCCATACTATTTTGCACTGCCATAAGCCGAGTACGCTCATGATAGTCAGGCGTTAACTCATAGCCCAACGCGACCCAAGGGGTGGCAAACACGGTGTACGCCAGATAAAAGGCCACCGAGCCGCTCAAGAAGAACCAGAAGTAGAAGTTTTCACTTTTGCCCGCAGGTAGCTGCCACAAAAGCGCAAATATCACGCCCGCTGCAATAGCGCCTGCGAAAATATAGGGTCTGCGCCGCCCCCAGCGAGTCTGCGTTTGATCAGAGATATACCCCATAATTGGGTCAGTGAATGCGTCAACCAGACGCGGCAACGCTCCCAGCATCCCCACCAGCGCAGGGTTCATTCCCAAGCCGAGGTTGAGAACGATACTCATACCGCCAATGGCTGCCCCTAGCAGGTTGTTTACGAAAGCGCCCAACCCATACAATAGTTTGCGCGGAAGAGAAATCCGATCTTCGGGGGCTGTTTCATAGTGCGCTAGCTCGGCCATACTGATCCTTTCTAAACGGTGGCCACAAAACAGGGGTCACAGTCGCCAATATCGATTTGTATTTATGACCGATATTGTCAGTGAAGGAGAGGGTGAGCACAATGCCAATACGCCGAATGGGACTGCTAGAACGATCAGCAGGGGCGACCGTTTACGACCGTCAGTATTGCCGTTACCTGCGCACCCGGTCCAGGGCCCGTGCACAGCCAACCAAGCCGGGGTGCTCCGCACGCACTATCGCCAATGGTATAGCCGCGTTAAAAGCCATAAAACGGCCTTTGTCGCGGAAGCGTTGTAGAAATACATCTTCGTCTAGAAAATCTAAGATTCGAGGAAGAATACCACCGGAAAAATAAAGACCATCTGCCGCCCCCATCATCAAAGCAACATCACCGGCCACAGATGCGAGAATGGCATAGAAGTCAGCAACGGCTCGAATACAGTGAACGTCACCTGCCTGAGCACCCGCCGTCACTTCCGGCGCCGGCAACTCCCTCTCCCGGCCATCAAGCCTGCAATTGGCCCAATACAGATTGGCCAACCCCATGCCAGACAATACTCTTTCTACCGATACGCGTGGATAGCGCTCCCAAAGGACCTCAAGGAGATCAGCTTCATGTTTGTTTACCGGCGCAAATGCCACATGTCCCGCTTCCGAAGGAAGGATATCACCAGAGGGCATCATGGCTGAAACACCAAGCCCTGTGCCTGGACCTATTACCGCTTTCACCCCTCCACCGTTGGGTCTGGGAGAACCGATCCACTGCAATTGTGATTCAAGCAGGCCATCAATGCTCAATACCTGAGCACTAAAATCATTGATGACCGCAACGGTAACATTGAGAGATTGCTCGAGCTCGCCTCGACTAAAAGCCCAGTGATTATTGGGAAGGTCTATCCAGTCACTTTCAACAGGGCCCGCCACGGCGAGACAAATATTGTCGACTCGCTCGACATGGCCGCGGTCCATATAGGTGCGAATGGCATCGATAAGAAAGGCAAAATCGGC